>NZ_CP016453.1:490000-790000 GCF_001713415.1 Sphingobium sp. RAC03
GCGGAGCGTTCCGTAGGCCGTTGAAGCGATCTGGTAATGGGTCGTGGAGGTATCGGAAGTGCGAATGCAGACATGAGTAGCGATTAACAGTGTGAGATGCACTGTCGCCGAAATTCCAAGGGTTCCTGCTTAAAGCTAATCTGAGCAGGGTAAGCCGGCCCCTAAGACGAGCCCGAAGGGGGTAGTCGATGGGAACCACGTTAATATTCGTGGGCCTGGAGGTGTGTGACGGATGGTGTAAATGGTCTGGGCTTATTGGATTGCTCCAGGCTGTGAAATCGTCCCAGGAAATAGCCCCTCCGTATAGACCGTACCCTAAACCGACACAGGTGGAATGGTAGAGTATACCAAGGCGTTTGAGAGAAGTATCCTGAAGGAACTCGGCAAATTGCCTCCGTACCTTCGGAAGAAGGAGGCCCCATATAAGCGCAAGCTCTTATGGGGGGCACAGGCCAGGGGGTAGCGACTGTTTAGCAAAAACACAGGGCTCTGCTAAGTCGGCTTCAAGACGACGTATAGGGCCTGACGCCTGCCCGGTGCCTGAAGGTTAAGAGGAGGTGTGCAAGCACTGAATTGAAGCCCAGGTAAACGGCGGCCGTAACTATAACGGTCCTAAGGTAGCGAAATTCCTTGTCGGGTAAGTTCCGACCTGCACGAATGGCGTAACGACTTCCCCACTGTCTCCAGGATATGCTCAGCGAAATTGAATTCTCCGTGAAGATGCGGAGTACCCGCGGTTAGACGGAAAGACCCCGTGCACCTTTACTGCAACTTCAGAGTGGCATTAGGAAAGAGCTGTGTAGCATAGGTGGGAGGCTTTGAAGCATCGACGCCAGTTGATGTGGAGCCATAGGTGAAATACCACCCTGCTGTTTTCTGATGTCTAACCTCGTACCGTTATCCGGTACAGGGACCCTCTGTGGTGGGTAGTTTGACTGGGGCGGTCGCCTCCTAAAGAGTAACGGAGGCGCGCGATGGTGGGCTCAGGACGGTTGGAAACCGTCTGTTAGAGTGCAATGGCATAAGCCCGCCTGACTGCGAGACTGACAAGTCGAGCAGAGACGAAAGTCGGTCATAGTGATCCGGTGGTCCCTCGTGGAAGGGCCATCGCTCAACGGATAAAAGGTACGCCGGGGATAACAGGCTGATGATTCCCAAGAGCTCATATCGACGGAATCGTTTGGCACCTCGATGTCGGCTCATCACATCCTGGGGCTGGAGCAGGTCCCAAGGGTTTGGCTGTTCGCCAATTAAAGTGGTACGTGAGCTGGGTTCAGAACGTCGCGAGACAGTTTGGTCCCTATCTGCCGTGGGCGTCGAAATTTGAGAGGAGTTGACCCTAGTACGAGAGGACCGGGTTGAACATACCTCTGGTGTACCAGTCGTTCCGCCAGGAGCGCAGCTGGGTAGCTATGTATGGACGGGATAACCGCTGAAAGCATCTAAGCGGGAAGCCTCCCTCGAGATAAGATTTCATCGAGCCGTCGTAGACCACGACGTTGATAGGCTGGATGTGGAAGTGGAGTAATCCATGAAGCTAACCAGTCCTAATTGCTCTGTTCGCGCTTAAACGGTTCATTCGTGAATCGCAGAGTCCCACCATCAATGACAGCACTGGCAACAGGTAGCTTGAATGAGATGGCGTGGTTCTTAAGCCAGCCAGAAATCACGACACACACAAAACACCGTGCACGGTATCGATTATAAACCCTGATTTTGCGCCAGCTTCATTGCTTGGTGACCATAGCGTCTGTGACCCACCCGATCCCATCCCGAACTCGGCCGTGAAACCAGTCTGCGCCGATGGTACTATTGCTCAAGCACTGGAAGAGTAGGGCGTCGCCAGGCATTGAAGCTCGCGCAAAATCAGCAAAAACCCATTCACATTGTCAAAAAAGGCGGCCCCAAAGCCGCCTTTTTTGCGTTACCCCAAAACCAAGGGGCAACCACGTGTCGCGGGATGGAGCAGCCCGGTAGCTCGTCAGGCTCATAACCTGAAGGTCGTAGGTTCAAATCCTACTCCCGCAACCACCGAAACCGACATTCCCGAAAGCCCCGGCGCGAAAGCGCCGGGGCTTTCGGTGTTCTCGGCCAATCGACGCTGTTCGATCCATTCCAGTATCCTGCCAAACTCGCCGTAGAGCATGGCGTTGACCTCACCGCGCTTCGCGCCGGGCGTGAGGTCGATCCGCTCGATCAGCGCCCGCAACGCATCGGCGGCCTCCTGGCGCTCTTCCGGCTGCGATAGTGCGTGCGTCAGTCGTTCCACCTTGCGCCGATAAATCTCGGAGATGTTGGGATGGATGTCAGGCACGTCAGCAGGGGCCGCAGCCAAACGAGCGCGGATCGCATCCTCCTGGGCTTCCAGCTCCAGAAGCTCATCGACAAGCGCGCGTGTGCCCTTGCCTGTGGATCGGCGTGCAAAAGGGACCCCGTTAGCGGGGTGATCGGCGTCTAAAAGGGACCCCTCATTTCGATGGTTTAAGCAGCTTCCTGAATTTTCAGGCGGCGAGATCGGGATGTTGGTTTTGGAGACAGTTTTACGGATCCGGCGTGAGTATGCCGGAGGCAAGGCGATCAAGGCGATCGCGCGGGACCTGCATGTGTCGCGGAAGGTCATCCGCAAAGCGGTCCGAGCGCCGGAGGGCGCCTTTGATTATCAGCGCAAGGTTCAGCCGCTGCCCAGGATCGGTCCGTTTCAGGATCGCCTCAACACGCTGCTGGAAGAGAACGAGCTGCGCGGCAGGCGTGACCGGCTGCGGATGACGCGGATCCATGATCTGTTGGTGCGCGAAGGCTTTGAGGGATCCTACGATGCCGTGCGGCGCTACGCGGCGCGATGGAAGTTGGAACGGCGCAAAGATGCCGGCGATGGTGTCACGGCCTTCATCCCGCTGATGTTCAGGCCAGGCGAGGCCTACCAGTTCGACTGGAGCCATGAAGATGTTGAGATCGCCGGGGCACCGATGCGGGTGAAGGTCGCGCATATGCGACTGTGTGCCTCACGCGCGGTCTATGTCCGGGCTTATCCTCGTGAGAGCCAGGAGATGCTGTTCGACGCGCATGCGCGGGGCTTTGATTTCTTCGGCGGCGTGCCAGGGCGCGGCATCTACGATAATATGAAGACGGCTGTGACGAGCGTGTTCACCGGCAAGGAACGCGTCTTCAACCGGCGGTTCCTGATCATGACCGACCATTATATGGTCGAGCCCACGGCCTGCTCGCCTGCGGCGGGATGGGAGAAGGGTCAGGTCGAGAACCAGGTGCAGACGATCCGGGGTCGCTTCTTCCAGCCCCGGTTGCGGTTCGCCAGTCTCGAAGAGCTCAATGGCTGGCTGGAGGCCGAGTGTCGGCGCTGGGCGGAACGGCAGCCCCATCCCGAACAGGGAGAGCTGACCGTGGCGCAGATGCTGGAGATCGAACGATCTGCGCTGCAGCCGATGCTGGGACCGTTCGACGGCTTCAATGAGAGCGAGCATGCCGTGACCGGCACCTGCCTGATCAGCTTCGACCGCAACCGCTACTCGGTGCTCTCGACGGTGGCACGACGCACGGTGCAGGTCCGCGCCTATGCCGATCGCATCGTCGTTCGCTGCGGCGAAGAGGTTGTCGCTGAACATCCTCGCTACTTTGGGCGCAACCGCACGATCTATGACCCCTGGCATTATCTGCCAGTGCTGGCCCGCAAGCCTGGCGCGCTGCGGAACGGTGCCCCCTTCCAGGACTGGGATCTGCCACCGGCGCTTGCCCGCCTGCGCCGCAAGCTGGGTAATGGCGACGATGCCGATCGCCGGTTCGTCCGTGTGTTGTCGGCCGTACTGACCGATGGCCTGGAGCCTGTCGAAGCCGCTGTGCGTGAGGCACTGGCGACGGGCACGGCAAGCGACGACCTGATCCTCAACATCCTGGCACGACGCCGGGAACCCCCGCGTCCGCTGACGATCATCACCTCCGAGGATAGCGCTTTGCGCCATCCCCCGATCGCCGACTGTGCCCGTTACGACCAGTTGAGGACCTTCGATGCAGCGGCATGACATGATCGAGGCCATGCGCGGGCTTGGCCTCAAGGGCATGGCAGGCGCGTTCGACGATGCCGTCACCACCGGCATTCAGCGCCAGCGCACCACCATGGAGATACTGACCGATCTTCTGAGGGTGGAGGCGACGCATCGTCATGCCGCGTCGATCCGATACCGGATGGCCGCTGCCAGGCTGCCCGTCGTGAAGGACATCGACGCCTTCCGGTTCGAGGGTACCCCAATCAACGAGGGGCTGGTGCGTTCATTGCACAGCGGCACGTTTGTCAACGGCACAGTAATTTTCCCCGGAACGGGCAAAGTAAAATTCCCCACTTTGCGGTTTGAGGTTCAGGAGCCGGGCATCGGTACACCTCCATCTTTTGGCGGTCGCCCGCGGCGACGAGCTTCTGTCGGCGCCGGCGGCGTGATCCGGGCGGTCGAGCGCACATGCTCGGGTAGTAGGTCTGCATGTCGCCTGAGGCGATAACTCGAGCCATCGATCTGGATGACGATGGCGTGATGCAACAGGCGGTCGAGCAGCGCGGTGGCGACGACGGGGCTGCCGAAGATTTCACCCCATTCGGCAAAGCCTCGGTTCGAGGTGAGGATCATCGCCCCTTTTTCATAGCGCGCATTGACCAGCTGGAAGAACAGATTGCCACCACCGGGTATGACCGGGAGGTAACCGATCTCGTCGACGATCAGCAAAGATGGCCTGCAGTAGAAGCGGATCCTCTCGCGCAGCGAGCCCTCCCGTTCGGCCTTGGCAAGCGCACCGATCAAGTCCGCAAGCGTGATGAACGAGACGCTTTTGCCGGCTTTGACGGCTTCCAGACCGAGTGCGCTGGCAAGGTGGCTCTTGCCGGTGCCGGGCGGCCCCAGCAGGTGAACAACCTCGCAGCGCGCAACGAAGTTCAGTTCGGCCAGCGACAGGATGCGGGCTTTGTCGAGCGAGGGCTGGAACGAGAAGTCGTATCCGGTGAGGGTTTTGACAGTATTGAGCCGGCCCATGCGCAGCGCGGTTCGGATCCGCCGATCCTCGCGGAACGTCAACTCCTCGAGCAGTAGTTGTTCGACCAGCTCCAGCCCGGTGATCTCGCCGCGATCGAGGCGGGAGACGCAGCTATCGACCACCTCGATGGCGCGGGGCATTTTGAGGCCGACCATACTGATCTTGATGCGATCAAGCAGCGACGCTGTCGGATCGGGAAGAAGCGAGTTCATGCTGCCGCTCCCGATGCCGCCAGTTGCTGACCAACGGCAGCGTAGAAGTCGAGCGAACGGCGTGTGACCAGTTCGCCAGTAAAGCCATGGGGCACCGGGTTTTCATCTTTAGGCCGATATTGGCGCCGGTGGCCTTCCAGCAGCGAGCGCTGCCGCCGCCCCTCGAGCAGCGGATGTCGTGCGATCAGCCGATTGTCTTCGAAGATATGGATTTCGTCCGCCAGGCTATGAACCTCGACCACGCGCCGCCGGGTCGCGTCGGGCACCGAGTAATAATTGCCGCCGACGCTCACCATGCCTTCATGACTGATCCTCCGTTCGAGCTTGAGGACCGCGCCGAACGGAATCAGCGGCAAGAGCTGCAGTGTCGGCTGCTCCTGTGCGAACGCTTCGTTGACAACCCGCCCGGTGGAGGCGTGAACACGCGGGTTGGCGACATTGCCAAGCCAGTTCCCGAACTGGAGGTTGAGATCATCGAGATCGCGGAATGTGCCGCCCAGGAAGAAGTCTTCACGGATGTAGCGGAACGGCCGCTCGACCTTGCCTTTGGTTTCGGGCCGATAGGCGCGGCAGGCTTTTGGCAGAAAGCCATAATGGCGAGCGAACTCGCCGAGCGTCCGGTTGTAAACGACGCGACCATCCTCATCCTCGCCCAGAACGGCCGTCTTCATGCGATCGTAGAGGATTTCGCGCGGCACGCCGCCGATCGCCTCGAACGCGGCTCTGTGGCACGCCAATACGGTCTGCATCGTTTGACGCTGGGCGAAGCGCCCCCAGATCAGCCGGGAGAAGCCCAGCACCATCGAGAACAACCACACGATCTGGACGCTGTCCGGCGCGCTGGTAAATCGCACCCGGAACTGAGCAAAATCGACCTGTGCCTGTTGCCCGGGTGGCGTCTCGAAGCGCACGGCGAAGGGGCTGCCGCCGCCTGCCGGTCGCAATGCGCGCACCGTATCGCGTACGGTGCTGTAGCCGCCGGTGTAACCACGCTCGCAAATCTCGCGCAAAAGGCGCCGCGCGCTCAAACCCGGATAGGCATCAAGCCTAGACCTCAGATAGTCCATCCAAGGGTCAAGCAAGCGCTCGCGTGGCTGCCTGGGTCCATACGTCGGCACTTCGATGCCTTGCGCTATATATTTACGGACGGTCTTGCGGTCGATCCCGACCTGGCGGGCGATAACGGCCACCTTCAGACCTTGGCGATGTAAATCCAGGATCATTATCAGATCTCCAAGCTTCTTCATCGTAGCGTGCCTCCCGTCAGGAGGATCATGCCCGATATTTTTGCTCTGGCCCTTGTCCGGGGCTCGCCCCGGACAAGGGCCAATCAGAAGAAGTGGGGAATTTTCAAATGTCCGTTCCGGGGCATTTTACTCCGCCATCAACACACGTTCCTGCCCGCACGGCGCAATATCGTCCTGGTCGGCGGCACAGGCACAGGAAAGACCCATCTGGCCATCGCCATCACCGCCAATGTTGTGCGCTCCGGCGCCCGGGGCCGCTACTTCAACACGGTCGATCTGGTGACCCGCCTCGAAGAGGAGGCCAGGATCGGCAAGAGTGGCGCTCTCGCCGCCCAGCTATCCCGTCTCGATCTGATCGTACTCGACGAACTGGGCTATCTGCCGTTCGCCCGATCGGGCGGCCAGTTGCTGTTCCACCTGATCAGCAAACTCTATGAGCAGACCAGTGTCATCATCACCACCAACCTCGCCTTTGGCGAGTGGCCCACCGTGTTCGGCGATCCCAAGATGACAACCGCGCTCCTGGATCGCGTCACCCATCATTGCGACATTGTCGAGACCGGCAATGACAGCTGGCGCTTCAAAAACCGCAGCTGATCCGCCCCAGCGGCAATCAATTAAAAGATGCTTTGCGCTGCGCGCGCCTCCGGTCGGGCTACGCCCTCCCTACGCCGCGCGCAGCGCAAGGAAGAGCGTCACATCAATGTTCCGCCATCCTGACAGGGGGTCCCTTTTGCGCGCTGATAAGGGGTCCCGTTTGGACGCCGATTGACAATCTTGGACGCAGACCCGACGGCTGATATTTCGAACGCCATGAATATTGGCGCTGTGATGAAAAACGGTCGCCTCTATGACCCGATGACATTGGACGAAAACTGGCCGCAAGAGACCAAGGCGGAATTGGCGTGGTTCCCGGAAGAAGGCTTGCAGTGATGTCGCGATGGCGAAATTTGCAGATTTTATCAGTATATGAAGGGGAGCTATCCCTATAAAAATTAGGCTTTTTACGGCGGCGTAAAATCGGTCGTGTAAAAAGGTGTAGCCGAAAGATTCGTTGCTCCGTCAATATTTTGAGCATTTCAAATGAGCCCTAATTATCTCGTCCGGTAGCTTCGATCAGTGAAGGTGATCTCAATAGTCTCAAATTGGACTTTCAAAATCACTACATCCGGTAGTGAAAGCGAGAATTTGAAGCGGAACGTCTGCACTTTGGAGCAAAAATTGGGCACGGAGCGGCGGATGAGGGTTGATATCGGAAGAGAATGATTGCGAAAGAACCCTTGTTCGCAAGCATCACCGGGAAGTCGGGTTTCAGCCCGTTGACACAATGCTGGTGTTCTGAGCGAAAGTACAGCGATGAAGGTAATTGTCTGCAATTTCAGAAGCCAGCATTGGGCGCCCGTATAAGTATCCCTGTGCTTCGTGACAGCCGAGATCGAGTAGCGCCTTTTCTTGCTTTTCCGTCTCAACACCTTCAGCAATCACTTTGAGTCCCAGGCCCGCCGCCATGATGACAATTGCCTTGACGATAGCTGAGTCACCAGCTTTGCGATCGATGTGCGCAATGAAACTGCGGTCGATTTTCAGACGGGTCAGAGGATATTTTTGCAATAAGCTTAGCGACGCAAAACCGGTGCCGAAGTCGTCGAAGGCTACGCCTACGCCTAGCAAGCTGAGATCCCTCAGCGCTTTGGTAGACTGAGTGTTATGCCGTAAGACGGTTGTCTCCGTGATTTCCAGCTCTAATTGATCGGGCGATAGTTGATGTCTCTGCAATGCCGTCGATACGACTTCAAATAACCGATCTGACCGAAGCTGGGCTGCGAAAAGATTGATCCCGATGCGCAACGATCGTAAGCCTGCTCGCTTCCACTGGGCCGTTGCTGCGCATGCCTGCTCAACAACCCAGTCGCCCACATCTTCTGCTATCGGGCTGTCTTCAAGCACCTCTATGAAGGCGGCTGGAGTAAGCAGGCCGTGATCGGGATGGCGCCATCGAATAAGCGCCTCGACTCCGGACAACGAACCAGTGGTCAGGCACATTTGAGGTTGGTACCAGAGTTCAAACTCATCCTTGGCTAGCGCCCTCCGAAGTTCCGAGCCCAAGCGATGTCTCTGTTCGGAATTGTTCTGCATCGCACGCTGGAAAAACCTCCGCGCGCCACCTCCGTCGCTTTTTGCGCTGTAGAGGGCGAGATCAGCGCAAGAGAGGAGCAACTCCACATTCGAAGAATCACTAGGCGACAACGCGATACCGATGCTTGTCCCTACGTAGATCGATTGTTCGGCTAGCTGAAAGGGGCGCTGCAAGGTTTGGAAAATTCGGGTTGCCAGTTCGTCCAGTACGAGCGGATCGGCGCAGTTTGAAAGCAGGATTGCAAACTCGTCGCCGCCCAGACGTGCGACAAACCCGATGGCGCCAACGGTTGCAGTCAGCCGGCATGCCACGGCTGTTAAAAGCTGGTCGCCGACGGAGTGTCCAAGAGTGTCGTTCACATGCTTGAACCCGTCGAGGTCCATTAGCATCAGCGCACAAGGAGCCCTTGTAATCTCGGCCGCGAGGCGTTCCTGCAGTGCGTTCCGGTTGGGCAGCGACGTGAGGGTATCGCAGTGCGCGAGGTGCTCGAGCCGTTGCTTCGCCGAATGCCGGTCAGCAATGTCGCGCAGCAGAGCGCCAAACATCGGCTTACCGTCCTCGAACCACATAGAGAGGGATAAATCGACCGGAATCTCGCTTCCATCTGCATGCAACGCCAGAATGTCGACGGAATGCCCGGCTAAACGCGCGCGGCCAGCCTGAACCGCTCGGGCTAGGCCCGCATCATGCGCGGCCCGAAGCCTGGGAGGGATGATTAGCGAGAGCGGCTGACCGATCGCGTGCTCCGCAAGATGCCCGAAAAGCTCTTCAGCGGCTGTGTTCCAAGATACGATTAGATTGTCAGCCCCCGCACACACTGCGGCGGTCGCAGAGTTGGCAAGCATCTGCTTATAACGATACTGAGACGGATCGTGATGGATCGATCCAGTTTCGTCCGTGGTCACGTCTCGCGTCCGTTTGCCATTTATATCTCCCTGATAATAATGGCACAGGAAAGTTAAGATATTTGTCCACACCTACCGCTCCAAGAATCAGGCCGGTTGGTGCCGAAGGTACGAACATTTTACGGACTTTCTCTCCGGATGCAGGCTGCAGCCTAACTGCTGATTCCGAGGCAATTCGCCCCCTGGTGCGAGGCTACCTCAATCAGGTCCATTCGTCCCGCCCACAGGATCGCGACTGATACAGCGAGGCTTCCTTGTAGGCGGAGAGGCATTGCAGGGAGAAGGCAGGTGTCGATTGCGAAAGCCACTTAGAAGAAGCTAACTGTCAAATGGCTTATCCCGCGAGGCGTTGGACACATGATCACGGAAGGCTTGCGTGCGATTTCTGATTCATTTCTTGGGGGCTGGCAGCGGCTATGCGCCAGATCGTTCCGCCTTTGTCATCGACGATCAGCACTGACCCGTCCCGCGCGGTCGCTAACGCGCGGGGGCGACCGTGGACATGCCCGGGCCCGTCAGTGAAGCCGGTTAGTATCGGCTGCATCGGGCCGACTGCCTTCCCGTTCCGGAACGGAACGAACACTACGTCATAGCCGAGCAGGGTCGAACGGTTCCATGAACCGTGTCGCGCGACAAAAGCGCCGTCCCTGAACCGCGCGGGCAGCTTCGTGTCCGCCCCGAACGAAATACCGAGCGCAGAAGCATGGGCACCAACGGCAAAATCGGGCGTAATAGCCTTCGCTACCAGGTCGGGCCGCTGCCCTTTCAGTCGCGGATCGGGGTTCTTGCCCCAATAGCTGTAGGGCCAACCATAGAAGCCACCTTCCTTCACGCCAACGATATAGTCGGGGACCAGATCGTCGCCCAACTCATCGCGCTCATTGACGGATGCCCATAGCCGCCCGGTCCGGGGTTCAAACGCCATGCCCACCGGATTGCGTATGCCATCGGCAAAAATGCGCTCCCGCCCGCTTGCCAGATCGATCGCCAGGATAGCGGCGCGGCGGGCTTCCTTGGCGATGCCGAACTCGCCCGCGTTGCTCGCTGATCCGACTGCAATGAACAAGGTGCGCCCGTCGCGGCTGGCCAGCAGATTTCGCGTCCAATGATTATTGTAGCCGGTCGGATCGAAGCGGGTGATCCAGGTGCGCGGCGCATCGTCGGCAATACGCGTGGTCCCGAGCGTATACGGCGTCCAAAATACGCCATTTGCGTTGGCGATGTAGAGCTTGTCCCCGATCAGCTGCATCCCATAGGGCTGGCTGAGGCCGCCTATCAGCGTTTGGCTCACGTCGGCGCGCCCATCACCATCCGTGTCGCGCAACAGCAGGATGCGGTTGCGCCCGACCGCGCGATAGCCTGGATCGTTGCTTTTGCGCTCGGTCGTCGCCTCGGCGACCAGCACGTCGCCGTTCGGCAGCACCACGACGTTGCGCGGCGAATCCAGCCCTTCCGCAAAAACGTTAACGGCAAGGCCGTCGGCCGCCTTCACGCGAACATCGTCGTGGAACAGCGTCGTGTTCGGCGTGTTGACGACCGATTTCGTGCTGTACGGCGCAGGCAATGTCGGCCGCGCCCCGATGCTCGGGCCGCTGACCTGGGCGTGAGCCAGCCCGGCAGCAAGGATCAGAGGCAGGGTCATCAGATAACGCGACATTGGTAGCTCCGGTGACAAGAAGGGGTTGGTCGGGAAGAAAAACGCTAGCCTCTGTCTGGATACTGTGTCGCTATCCAGACAGAGGCTGCGCATAGCGGTTGATCAGGGGGCGCGCTCCGGCATCATCGTCCTTTCCTAGCCTGTAGCTCGATCGAACCTGATGCGAGCCCATCGGCGCGGGCCTTTACGGTAAAGCGTCCGTCGCCAGTGCCCCGAACCAGTACGACGGCGGTCCCTTCGCGCGGCTGACGATATGGCGAGGCGAAGGGCCGGTGATCGGTGACCGATCCGCTGTCGGTCGCGATCAGGCCGCCCGCGCCCTCGACCGAAAAATGAAGAAGATGCTCCGCGTTCGGCACGGTCACGCCCGTTGCATCGACCACCCGTGCGCGGACATAGATCATGCTGTCGAAGTCGGAACCGACGGTCCCTGCATCTGACGTCAGCTGTATTGCAGCAGGACGGCCAGCGGTGCGAAGCCTATCCGAGATGCCATCGGCCCCCTTATCGCGGCAAACCGCCCGCACCTCACCCGGCGCAAAGGTGACCGCCCAGCGGCGCGGCGACGCATCGACGTTGATGGGCAGGCTGCCTAGCGAACGACCGTTCAGGAACGCCTCCACCGCGCGGCAATTGCTGTAGACCTCGATCGTCTCCGGATGCGGTTGCAGGTTCGCAGGGGTCCAGTCATCGAAAAGCGCGACCGGTGGCTGCGGTGTCGCCACCGCGATCATCGTCGGCACGGTCGGCTGGTTCGGTCCACCCGCGCCGTCGGTCGCCGGTCCGGCGGCATCCGGGATCGCATTGCGCACGACATGGACGACGGGTTTATCCAACCACCAGCTCGCCCGCTCCAGCCCGCGGACATGCGGTGCCCCCGTCCGGTCGAGCAACCCGGTATAACGGCTGATGGCAGGCCAGCCGGCACGGTTTGCTTCCCCCAGATAGTCGATGCCGGTCCACAGGAACATGCCCGCATAAGCAGGATTGTCGCGCACCGGCAGCCAGTTCACAAGATTATGCCCGTTCTCCGTACCAATAATGCGGCGACGCGGGTCCTGACGATGCGCTGCCACCAGCTCGCCTTCGCGATAGTTCTGGCCCACCACGTCCAGCATGTCGGCAAAGCCGTTGGCATAGTCGCCGGTCACGTTCGGGCGGAACAGCCCCATCGTGACCGGGCGGGTCGGATCATTAGCATGGGCGATGTCGAGCAGCGAGCGCAGGGCCGCCTTCGCCTGCACGGGATAGGCAGTATCGTGGATTTCGTTGCCTGCGCTCCAAATGACGATGCTGGGATGGTTGCGGTCGCGCCGGATCATGTCGGCAGCGTCGCGCTTGTGCCAGTCGCTGAAGAACAGGTGATAATCCTCCGGCGTCTTGGCGACGTTCCATTGGTCGAACCACTCGTCCATCACCAGCAGGCCAAGTTCATCGGTAAGGTCCAGCAATTCCGGGCTCGGTACGTTGTGCGCGGTGCGGATGGCGTTAACCCCGAGTGCCTTCAGCGCGGTCAGCCGCTGACGCCACACGGCGATGGGCACCGCCGCGCCGACCGCGCCGCCGTCATGATGGATTGCTACGCCCTTCACCTTGACGTTGCGTCCGTTCAGCCAGAAGCCGGTTTCCGCCCTGAACTCGGCCTCGCGCACGCCGAACGCGACGTTCTCGGTGTCCAGCAGGTTACCTTGTTCATCGAGAATGAGGATCGCTGCGTGATACAGGGTGGGACTATCGAGGTCCCACCGCCGAGGCGATGCGAGCGAAATCTCGTGCGTCACGAGTTGTGTACGATCGGCATCTATTGGTTTCAGCGTCGATCGCGTGCGGCCGACTTCACGGCCTTTGGGATCGGTGACGACCACTTCCACCGTCGCGCTGCGAGGAGTCGCACCCGCATTATGGATTTCGGTCGAAACCGACAGCATGGCGGCGTCTGCGGTGATCGACGATGCGCGGACGAACGCCCCACCTTGCGGCACATGGATATCGCCTGTTTCGATCAGGCGGGCATGCCGATAAATGCCTGATCCGTTATACCAACGCGATGACGGTGCCGCCGCCGTGTCCGCGCGCACTGCGATGACGTTCGGCCCGTCGCGGCGCAGGTGTCGGGTGATGTCATAGCGAAGCGAGACATAGCCCATCGGCCGGTAGCCGACATGATGCCCATTCACCCAGACCCCGCTGCGTTCCATGATGCCATCGAACTCGACGAAGTAGCGGCGGTTCGTAACCGGAACGACGTTGAGGTCGCGGCGATACCACGCCACACCCGTTGGAAAAAAACCGTTCTCGCCTCCAGCCTTGGCGTTGGAAGTGACCGGTCCGGCGATCGCCCAATCATGAGGAACAGAGACGGTGCGCCAGCCTTCGGTGCTGATATCCGCACCCTCCGCTCCTTCCGGATCACCTTGCAGGAAGCGCCAGTTGTCGGACAGGGGGGTGATCTTGCGGTCCGCTGCCATGGCGACACAGGAGAAGGCCAGGCCGGCAAAGAGCCCGGCCAATCGGCTGAAACCGTGATGCATCCACCTCTCCATATGCATTTTCATCGCAAATATATTTGAAGCGATGCAAAATAATGGGATGAATGTTCACATAATGGACAAACTTAATCAATCCCTGATGCGATCCCAACCTTCATCCATCGGTAAGCGGAGGCCGACCAACGTTGCCTATGTTTTGCTTACCTCTTCTCGTCGAGGCCTGACGAGTAAGCTCTTGCGACACAGGGCCGCCAACTGTCGATACCAACCGCGCTGCGATCGCGGTTGGCCTGTGCGACGCGAGAACCATCTGTGTATTGCAAGCCGCCCTTCGCGCGCATTTGGAGCGCCGAGCCTTGAGGGACGGCTTGGAGAATGAGCGCCAGCAGCTAACGGCGTCCACGTCTATCATTACGGACGCCCACAGCCCCCGCATCCACCTTCTGTTTGATTAAACGATCCGACGCTGAAGGCTCCTTGATCGCCCGGTTTGAAGCGGTCCGCTCTGCCAGGGCATCAATCTGGTCGAAGGAGTAAATGTTTGGAGATCGATATTCACATATAGTCGTCGATAGTGATTGAAATTCATAACTAACGATCCATATTCGCAGTTGGTTTAAACCGCAGTGGTCGGTTTTGACGGGATCGTTTATGGGTGAGTGGCCTTCGCAAGCAGTGATGGATTTTCGCGGGCGGCGCTTGCCTGAGCCCGCGGTGCCGCAGGGCTAGGCTGCGCTCATAGCGAGATATGATCTCTCGCCGCAGCTTACCGCCGCACCTGGTTGCTGTCGCCGAGCGCCATCATCCCGCCTCAACCGATGACTGGACGCTCCTGATTGGGGATCGGCTCAGAAACGAGTCTCCTGTCAAATTTGAACCAAGTTACTGGGGGGAAATGAAAAAAGATTACGGTGGGAGGCCTCGATCGGCACCGGTTAGGACCACAGCAATATCTCTTAAGCCCAACTAATATCAGCCTGCTGCGCCTACAGAGGCAGGGTACCGTTTCCGAGCCGACCCTCAGATATGGACCTCAATCGCTGCGACAAGGGCAGCTTTTATGGATTATGGCTATGCCGCTCTAGAAGCGCGTAGATTTAGATTCGAACGATCAGTGTTCCGGCATTGCGCCCGTTGAAAAGGTCGATGAAGGCGTCGGGTACCCGCAACACCTACGGCACGGGAGAGGTAACCTACATTGGCTTCATGCCGTCGGACGCGATGATTGAAGCTGTCCTGACCGACACCGCGAAACGCGCTGGCGTTGTTTGGCCAGAAGCCGTTCGCTTCCCTCTCATTGTGCGGAGCGGCACTCTCACGAATGGCAGCCACGTCCGCTATCTGCTGAATTACTCGCGAGAAAAGCAAAATATCCCTGGCGATCTTGCCGATGGAACAGATCTTCTGACTGGCAAGCAGGCAGGTTCTTCAATAGCGCCTTGGGGCGTGGCAATCTTGGAAAGCAACCGATAAAGCAAAGACATGTGAAGTCAGATCCTGAGATATTCATTGGCAATATGGCGAATTGTTAGCTCGAACCATTAGACGATATTATGCGAGAGTGATTAGATCGATCAGGTTATGCCAGCCCCACCCCGACCGAAGGGGCGTGAACAAATTGGGCTGCGTCACAGCAGCCTGGGCCACAAATGCAAGTCGCCTGTTGATGGTGCTCGTCATGGGCATTAGCGATGGGTAAAAAGATGGTCCGGATTTGAGAACAAAAATATCGACCGCCAACGATCGACAGGGATCAATGGCTTCCGATCTTCGTTACGCATTCGGAAGTGCATCCACCGGCAGACAGTGACAATGCGCTTGCGGACGTCTGGAAGATTTGCTGGGGGTGGCCGGTGCACGCGACCTTCAGTTCTACAGCCCCTATTCTTCCAGTCCGGGATGATCCGCCGGTTGTGGCCCGAGCGGGCACCGGAACAGCCGCTCCCCCTCGGAAATAGGCAGGTCGTTGATGCTCGCGATCCGCCGTGCCATCAAGCCATCGGTCGAGAACTCCCAATTCTCGTTGCCATAAGAGCGGTACCAGGCACCTGCATCATCATGCCATTTATAGGCGAAGCGCACCGCGATTCGGTTGCCGCCGTGGGTTCACAGGCCCTTGATCAGTTGATAGTCGTGTTCACGGCTCCACTTCCCTGTCAGGAAGGCGATGATAGCCTCCCGCCCCCCCCCGAAGGAGCTCGGACCGGTTCCGCCACTGACTGTCTTCGGTGTAGGCAAGCGCTACGCGCGCGGGATCACACCCGTTCCAGCCAATCCGGCCGCGCGGACCTTATGCAACGCGGTCTCATGGGTGAACGGCGGGAGGGGCGGTCGCGACATCGGGCAACGTCCTTTCAGGCAAAGGGTGTGGCGAATTCCAGACGAATGCCACCGGGAATGAAGATGAGGAAGTGGCGCGTCGAGGACTCCGAGCGGATGGGGCCGGGCGCCGCATCGACCACCACTTCCGGATGCGCTGCCACCGACTCCCACACCGCCAGCAGTGCGGCATCGTCGGCGACCGACAGCGAAAGATGGTGGAGGCCGATGTTGGCGCGCCGATCAAAGGCCCGGGCAGTCCGCGGGTCCGCTGCACGCCATAATGTCAAAAGGATCGCGCCGTCCGATACGAAGATGGAGGGATAGTCAGGCACGCCGCCCACCTCCTCGAAACCCAATGTGCCACAGAAGAAGGCGTGCGCCTGATCGAGGTCGGGCACGGTGAGGCCGACATGATGGATGCCTTGCGTGAGTTTGCCGGTCATGATGCTGCTCCTTCCAGGTGAGCGATGCGGGTACGCAGCGCGGCGATCTCGTCGATGAGGGGTTGGGACGCGCGCCGCACCTCCGCCTGAGTGAAGCGCGGCGTGATGTGTTGGGGGCAGTTCCAGTCATACCCAATGACGTCGATCAGGAAGGCACGTTCCGGCTCGGCAGCATAGCCCTGCGGCATGAGCGCGGCGATGTCCGCCGCATCCTTACTGGAACGCGCATGGGCGATGATCTTGAGACGGCGGTGGTTCGGATAATCCATCAGGAATAGCGACACACGATCGTCAGCCGCAAGATGCGCAACGGAGAGATATTGCCGATTGCCGCGATAATCCGCGAACCCGATGCGATTGCCCTCGATATGGCGGAGAAACCCCGCCGGCCCGCCGCGATGCTGGACATAGGGCCAGCCATCTTCGGACACGCTCGCCATGTAGAAACTGTCGCGGGCGGCGATGAAGTCCAGTTCGCGCTTTGTGAGCACGTCGGCCGGGCCCGCGTCCGCTTCCATCCGGGCATAGGATGCGCGTGATCCCGCGGCTTCTTGCAGGGCGCGGGTTCGTGGACCAAAGAGGGTATGGAGAAATGTCTGTGCCATAGGAGGAGGTATAACGCGTTGCCCCCGGCACGATAATCGGTGATGATCGACGTTCACTATTTCATTTTGAGGAATAATGGATCGCTTCGAGAGCCTCTCTGTCTTTGTCGCTGTGGCCGAGCAGCGCGGCTTCGCGGCAGCGGCGCGCGCGCTGAATATGTCGCCACCCGCGGTCACCCGCGCGGTCGCGGCGCTCGAGCGGCATCTGGACGTGACGTTGTTCCATCGCTCGACGCGGGCCGTGTCCTTGACGGACGAGGGGGCGGCGTTGCTCGACCGGGCCCGGCGGATCCTGGCAGACCTGCGTGAGGCGGAGCAGATTGCCATGGGCGGGCGGTCCGTGCCGCGCGGTCAACTCTACGTGACCGCGCCGGTGATGTTCGGACGCCTTCATGTTCTTCCAGTCATCAATGCCTTGCTGGCGAGCCACGCGGGTTTGAATGCACGCATGATGCTGCTCGACCGCAATGTCCGCATCATCGAGGAGGGTATCGACGTGGCGGTGCGGATCGGGGCGCTGGCAGACAGCACGTTGCGCGCAGTGACGATCGGCTCGGTCCGGCAAACCATCGTGGCGAGCCCGGCCTATCTCGCCGACCATGGCGCGCCCACCGATCCTGCCGAACTTGCCAGCCATCATTGTATCCTGGGCAGCGGCGTGCGCGTCGGCAGCACATGGCCATTTGGTGTACGGGGCGACAGTATTGTGGACGTGGTCCCCCGCCTGATCGTCAACAGCATCGATGCGACCATCGCCGCTGCTGAGGCGGGCGTGGGACTCGCCAATCTGCTGAGCTACCAATCGGCCCCGCGCATCGCGAACGGGCAGTTAGTGGAGGTGCTGGCGGATTATGCCCCGTCCCCCATGCCGGTAAGCCTGCTCTACGATCCCGGTCGGGCGGCTATGCCTGCGGTTCGCGTGTTCATTGAGGCCATGCGGGAACAAGGGAAGCAGAGCGCGTGGTCTTGATCTAGATCGGTGCGAACCGAGAGCACAAAATCATTGTCTCGAGAATGGAGCGCAACGCCCGGTTGCGCGAATCAAGACTTTCCCTTTGAAAGGCTGGACTGGTTCGATCGCGGAATTGAGTAGGCCGTTTTTCTCCTGAACGCGGACCTCCAAATCAACGACCAACGACCTAAACTGGATAGAGCTTTGCCTTCTGGCCAGCCGCAATCACCCCGCAGAACTTCGGTGCGAGTTTAAGCTGTCCCGTTTAGATTGACGCTTATGTCGCGACAAAGCCAATTGGCGGCGCGCGTGTGATGAAATGGCCCTTCACCCCGTCGGGCCATTGCGCATAGGGCACCTGCCCATGTTCGCTCTGTGCATAGTGAACCGCATAATCAAGGATGGCCCGTGCCGCCGCTTCATCGGGCAGGAAGTGCCCAAGCACATAGCTGATCTTGCCGGGCGCACGCAGATGGATGGTGCAATGCGCCTTGCAGGCAAAAAGGCAAGGCATCTCCTGGACGTCCACGCCATCATATCGGTTGGAACTCGCTTTGACCCGGTGCAGTGCCTCCACCAGCTTCCCTCCGCCGAACAGGCCATTTGCGTCCTTCCGCTCCTCGGGGGTGAAGCGACAGCTGTTGCAGGCGACGATGGCAGGCCCATCCTTGACCGCTTGCAACATGGTCAGGCCGCCGCCTGCAGATCGCGCCGCAGCAGGCCGCCGCTTTCCAGCCGACGTTGGAACAGGCGCAACCCGCCCAGGATCAGGGCATAGCGGACAAACTGCCGCAGCAGGATGTCCGGTGTGAACGCCCCATAGCCTGCGTTCATCGCCACGGCACCGATCAGAACGACCAGCTTGAACCCGACGAAGGCGGCGATATAGGCGATGACGAGCCGCGCAAAGGAGGACCGGTCCGGCGAGGCGTTGACCGCGCGATCAGCCACCAGCAAGGCGGCGACAGCGGCCAGCGCCAGGGTGAACGCCCATCCGGCATTCTGCGCCGTCAGCGAATAGTCCAGCAGGCAATAGCCTACGGCCTGCGACGCCGACCAGGCGGCCAGCATGAGGATGATCCCCGCCTTGCGCGGCACATAGAGCGCCGCGAGCGCTGCGAGAGCGGGAAAGGGCGTGGCGCAGGCCAGCACCAGCGTCGTCGCTATGCTGGCGAAGGTCATCGTTCCGATCCACAGATTGCGGGCGGCGGCAGGGGACATAGGCTGCATGGACAGGCACTCCTTGGCTTTACTGGGGCGGGAACAGGGGCGGGGCATCACAGCCGCGCCCGGAACCCGGCGTAGATGCTGCGGCCAAGCTGGCCATAGCGACGCGCGGTTTCATAATAGTCGTCGAACAGATTTTCCGCCCGCGCGAACAGGGTGAGGCTCTGCGTCACCGGCATCTCCGCGCGCAGGTCGATGATCGTGTAAGCGCGGTTGACGAAGGGCGTCACCGTGGCACTGGTCCGCGCCGTGTCGATCGTCTTGCCTGACCATCGCATGGCGACCGCCGTGTTGAGGCCGAACGGCCAGGCATAGCGCGCTGTCGCATTGGCGGCGTGGCGCGGCCTGCGTGCAAGCTGATTGCCGAAATTGAGGCCCGGCGACCGGTCTTCCGCCACGGTCCAGCTATAATTGCCGTCGATGGTCAGGCGGCCGATCTGGGCAAGGCCTGCCATCTCCAGACCGTGGGCCTCGCTGCGCTGGATATTGGCATAATAGCCCGCCCGCGGCGTGGTCGTTCCCGGCGCGAAGCAAAGCGGCGGGCGGTTGCTTGTCGGACAGCCATTATAGGTGATCAGATTGTCCGTGTTCCGTTCAAACCAGGTGGCCGACAGGATCAGCTTATGGTCGAAAAGATGCTGCTCGACGCCTGCGTCCCAACCGCGCGACTTTTCCGGGTCGAGCGCGCTGTTCCCATATTCGCTGTGCAACTGGTAGAGGGTAGGGGCTTTGAAGCCCTCGCCATAGCTGGCGCGCAGGATCGTGCGATCGTCAAACAGCGACCAGACCGCGCCGCCGCCAAACACCATATTGCCACCAAAGGCCGAATGATGATCGTGGCGAAGCCCGCCATTAAGCGTGAGGCCGACGACCGGTTCGATCCTGACCTGTGCATATTGGCTGTCGATATCGGCCGACACCCGGATGGTGGTAAAGCTGGCCAGGCTATTGGGAGGCGAGGCGGAGCGCATTTTCTGTTCTTCGCGTTCCACACCAAAGACGATGGTCCAGCCCTGGGCGAGGCCAAGCGTGCCCTGATATTCGTAACGATCGGTTTGCCCCTTGGCGGCGAAGCTTTGTGGACGCACCGTCCGCAGCGGATTGCTATTGTCGCGCACCGTTTCGCTACGGCTAAAGCCCAAGCGGTTGCGCAGCGCGCCGTCGAACAGATCGGCATTGAGCCCGGCATAGCTGGTCCACTCCTCGACCAGCGAATATTCGGGGCTGTCCGGGACCGATCCGGCGCTGTCGATGTCGGCGCGCCCCTTGGCGTAATAGCCACGCAGATCGACGGAGATACCGGACGACAGAACAACGCCGACCCGCCCGTTGAGCGTGCTGTTGGTATATCCGTCCCGCTCCTTGCCGCCAAAGCGCGGGCTGATCGCGGAGATGCCCTCGGTTGTGAAGCGCCCCCCTGCAACGCGCCAGTGAACGGGGCCGCTGCGCCCGCCTAAGGCTGCCCGCGCATTGACGGTATCGCGCGAGCCCGCCTCGATATCGGCGGATGCCTCCAGCGCGCGACCGGGCGTTGCCGTCACGATGTTGACGACGCCACCGATCGCCTGACTGCCCCACAGGATCGACTGCGGCCCGCGCAATATTTCGATCTGATCGATGTCGCCGGTCATCAGTGTCGCGAAATTATAGCCGCCACCGGTCGAGGATGGGTCTGCCAGCTTCACCCCGTCGATGACCAGCACGGTCTGGTCGCCCTCGGCACCGCGGATACGGATGGATGTCGCCGTGCCATAGCCGCCATTGCGGGTGAAGCTGATCCCCGGCGTGCGGACCAGCAGGTCCGACACGACCGGCGCTTGCGATGCGTCGATCGCCCTCTTGTCGATAACAGTGAGACTGGAGGCGACGGCGTCGACAGGCGTGCGCGTGCGCAGCGCCGACACGATGATGACGCCGCCCGCTTCGACCGCCTCTATGGGTTCGGCCAAGGCAGATACTGGAAGGCTGGCCAATACCGCCAGGCCGGTTTGCAAGATGATAGGCATTACTATTCCCCCGTCTTTGACAAGACCGGGCGCGCACGACGCGGCGCGGGGACGGGCGCAGAACGCACGACACCACGCCGCGCGAACACGCACGGTCGAACTGTCGTTGCGCGAGGATATCCTCGTTCGACCGGCACACCCTGTCCGGACGAAGAACGACTGCGACGGGCAGGTCTCCTGGCTTGCGGGTCAACGCCGGTTCGGCCGCCTTCTCAGAACCTTGAAGGTTCCAATGGCATCTGGCCGATGGCTCACCGCTCACAGTTGCAGGGGCAGCCGAGGTCTTGAACCCCGTTCCCTTTTGATCCCCTTGCGGGGAACCTGTCGCAATATCGATGTCGTAGGCGGGATGTGTCAGGCAATCAAGTGGAAGAAACCGCCGGTCACGTCGCCGTTGCGATGTCCGGCGGGTGGCAACGCATTGCCCAGGGCATCGGCCATGTCGGCAAGGGGCATGCCGTCGCTTGCCACGATCGTCGCATAGTGGAACTCATGGCCGAGCAGCAATTGTTCCGCCGACGCGAAGCGGGTGTCCTTACGCAAAGTGGCCTTGCGATAACCCAGCGTCATGCGCCGCTTTGCAAAACTCGTTTCCACCGGCAGCAAGCCGGCCATGGCATGGACCACGCCGTCTGCATCCTCCAGAGATCGGCCAAGCACCATATAGCCGCCACACTCCCCATGGACCGGGCGATCAACCGCGAAGGCGCGCAGCCCCGACAGGAAGCGCGCGTTGGCTGCGATCCGACCGGCATGAAGTTCGGGATAGCCGCCCGGCAACCAGCAGGCGTCGCAGTCGGCAGGGGGCGCTTCGTTGGCAAGCGGCGAAAAGAAGCAGAGTTCAGCGCCCGCCGTGCGCCACCATTGTGCCAGATGCGGGTAGAAGAAGCTGAAGGCGCTGTCCCGCGCCACCGCAATCCGCTGGCCAGGTGGGCGGATGGTGGCGGGCTGACATGGTACGTCTTTGGTGGGGGGCGCTGCCTTGACGATCGCATCCAGATCGCATTGGCGCCCCACATGGTCAGCGATTGCAGCGATGCGACTGTCCAGTTCGCCGGTCTCTCTGGCCTGCACCAGACCCAGATGGCGGGAGGGCATCTCCATGGCCTTGTCCGCCCGGACCATGCCGAGCAGGGGCAGGCCCACGCGTGCAAAGCCCTCTTCGACCATGGCGGCATGGCGGGCGCTCGCCACGCGATTGACGATGACCCCCGCGATTGGCGGCGCACCTGGAAAGGTCGCGCAGCCATGCGCCACCGCAGCGACCGACTGCGCCGCCGCACGGGCATCGACGACCAGAAGCACGGGCCATCCCAGCAATCGTGCGACATCGGCCGAGGCACCAGAGCGCTCGTCGGCCCGCGTTCCGTCGAACAGGCCCATGGCGCCTTCCGCAATGACGAGATCACTCTCACTTGCGGCTTGCGCCGCCAGTCCCCGCAGCAGCGGCCCGTCCATCGCAAAGCCATCCAGATTGATGGACGGCCGCCCCGTCGCCGCTTCATGGAAGGCGGGATCGATATAATCCGGCCCGCATTTCGCGCCTTGGACGCGCATCCCGAGATCCCGCAAGGCGCGCTGAAGGCCAATCGTGATCGTCGTCTTGCCCGCCCCCGAAGCGGGCGCAGCCACGACAACTCCGGCCCCAAGCGACCGCACACTGGACGCGGTCAAAACTCGATCCCCTTCTGCGCTTTCACGCCCGTCTGGAAATGATGCTTGATCTGCACCATTTCCGTGACGAGGTCGGCCGCTTCGATCAGGGCGTCGGGTGCATTGCGGCCCGTGACGATGACATGTTTCATCGCGTCACGATCCATTAGGCCCGCGACCACTTCTTCTACCGGCAGATAGCTGTAGCGCAGCACGATGTTGAGTTCGTCCGCGATTACGAGGGCATAGCTTGGATCGGCGATCATCCGCCTGACCTCGTCCCATCCCGCGCGGGCCCATTCGATGTCGCGGACGCGATCCTGCGTGTCCCAGGTAAAGCCCTCGCCCATGGCCTTGTGATCGACCTGCCCCGGAAAGGCAGCATAGACGGCCCTTTCACCCGTCGCCCATCCCCCCTTGATGAATTGGACGATGCCGACTTTCATCCCATGGCCCAGCGCACGGCAGGCCATGCCGAACGCAGCGGTGGACTTGCCTTTGCCCTTGCCGGTGTGGACGATCAAAAGGCCCTTTTCTTGGGTTTTCTGCGCAATCTTGTCCTGCATAAACGCCTGGCGTTTCCTCGCCTTGGCGTTGTGCCGTGCATTGATATCGTCCTGATGGTCCATCTGCGATCCTTACGTCGAATATGCGCGTCCAGACGGGCACGCGGGGCTTTCATGCCGCTCGAACGGAAAAACCGTGTCCGGGCCAGTCCCTGGGCCGGGGCAAGAGCGACCCGTGTCGGCAGGTCTCCTGGCTTGCGGGTCAGGGCCGATCAGGCCGCCTTCTCAGGATCGCTCCCAATGGCATATGGCCCGGCGACTCGCCGCTTACAGTTGCAGGGACAGCGATGGAATCGGCGCGAAACGCCTCACCATCTTCCCCTTTAAGCCCGATGGGCACCGACATGGTCGAAGGCAATTGCCTTCAGGCCCACATCTAAAGACGCCTTGCTCCGAAAGCTACAGGCTCCGCTGGAAAAGATATTGCCAACTGCGTTTCTTGGCTCAGCCTGGCAGTCCGACAGGGAATGGATGCCACCCAGACCGATTAACGCTCCAAGTTTCGAAAATAGTTCGAAGCACCGAGCGTGAACGCTCGCAGCTTTAGCAGGCTGTCACAACGGGATACGATAAGCGGAAAGTCGGCGTGGGGATGATCGACTAAACGCTGAGTGGCGGATTTGCGTCGATCCCGCAGCGGCTCACTTAGCGTGGTGGATTGGGACACCGGGAAAATTTAGATTGCTTTCTCAAATAATGCGTACCTCAACACTGTCCTGCTACCGACCCGTAATCAACGGGCCTGATGGCGGAATCGGAAAGGCAAGTGGCGCGATTACCGCGCCGCGATAACCCGAGGTGCTCACAGCGTAAAGCTTGAGGCCTATCACGCTATGCGCAATCAAAGTCATCGAGGCCTGCATGAGGACGATGGTCGCGGCGCCCCACCACAATGCCGGATGGACGTGGCTTCGGCGGCGACGATCTGCGACGATCGCAATCAATGGCCACAGCATCACGGCGGCGAAAACGCCCCATTCTGCATAGGGGACAAGCAGCGGCATGGGCAAAAGGCGGCCAAAGGCTGGTCCGGTTAAAACTGCCATGGCGCAAAACATGAAACGCCTGTGCCATTCGGTCCGCTTGCGCATCGATATCGCCGCGAAGACCAACCCGCCAAAGCAGAGGATAGAAAGGATGTTCATGACGAGAAAATAAGCGGGGAGGAAGAAGAACGGCGTGGCGGCGTTTCGCGTCATTTCCATGGTCGTATATATGCCGACGAGAACCATGGCGCTGGCCCACCAAGCGCCGACCCAGCCGAGCCTTCGGTGAAGGGCGATCGAGCCCCGGGTGACGAGAAGGTTTTGAGAGACGAACAGCACCACCCAACCGAAGAAGATGAACGCATGGAGGTGAACAAGCGGCGGCGCGCCGAACGTCGAGCGCCCCGTCGCCGCCTGAAAGGAAAAGCCGGCCACGATAGTCAAGGCCATCGCGATCGCCATCTTCAAAAAGAACCGGTCGTCCCGCCCATATCCACCTAGCGGTTCAGTCAAAGTCGACATCTGTAACCTCCGCGCCATTTAGTGATGAAGCTAACGCAAGTGGAGGCGCGGCTCAACCTGTGCGAGAAGCTAATCTAAGAGATTTGTATCACCTGATTTCGGCGAAATTTATTATGGATAGCACGGCCAATTGACAGCAAGAGATCGTCGGGATTCATCAGATAGGAGACGGTGCTGCTCGAAAGCGAATTTTGACCGCTGAAAGTCCATTGTGCTCCGACAGCCTTTGGACGGTTATCGCAGCATTTGCAAAGTGTTGGGTCTGGCAAGCGGACGAGCACCGGCTGGCAACCAGACAGACCGGCATCGGCCAATGTTACATGATTATGGTTGCAGCGCGCGGCTTCAGAAAAATTGCCGTCGGCGGCACCACCAAAGCTTCATACCACTGAGGCAGAGCCAGAGCGTGACGGCACCGCCAAGCAACACAAACCATCGCCCGATCAGACCGAACGCCTTCCCGGAATGGAGCGGATACTGCCACGCGGAAAACTGGTCGCCCGCGGTTGTGCCATTGTCGTGGCGTCTGCCGACGATGCGGCCATCGTCCACCGCAACATAGTGCCACAACCGCCCCTGATCGTCGCGGTCGCGCGCATCGAAGGTTCGGACAGCATATACGCCATGATCTCGGAAGATACGCACGCTATGCACACGCTGGGGCGTATTTCCGATGATGCGCGCGATTGCCGCATCGATGCCGATCTCGGGGGCGCCACCTTCCGCGACATCAGCCATGCTTTCATGCAGGCGACCGGTAATCGGTGAAATAAGGCCGACCACTTCGCGGCTTCCGTCGGGCCAGGCGAGCGTGACGCCGGTAACCGCCACGACCAGTGTGACAGGCAGAAACCACAGGCCCCGCGCACGATGCGTATCGAAGAGACGTTTGAGGCTGCCGGGACGTCCCCTGGCCCGCGGCGCGCGCAGCCAGTGCATGCCCTTGGGGAAGGACAACGCTGCCGCGATGCCCTGGTCGATTACCCATAGCAGCGAAATGAGCCCGAAGAACCAGGTCATCCATGGCCCCGCAAGCAGGTCTGTGTGAATGCCGTAGACGATATTCATGGCATGCCGTCTATCGGAATCGGTCGCCCTGCTTTCGCGCCAGCCGAGCACCGATCCGTCGCGCGGATCGACGAATATCTGGACCGAACGCATGCTGCCATGACCAGCGCGGGCCCCATCATCCACAAGCTGTCGTTTGGATTGTGAGGCAGTTCGATCATGTTCGGCGCGAAGTCAGGCAGCGCACGCTGGGCTTCAGCGATCATGTCGTCGATCGGCGCTGCGCGTGCCGACGCGGGCACCGTGCGCCAATCGGCGTTGAGCGCGATGTCGAGCTCGTCGTAAAAGGTGACTGCGATGCCCGTTGCGGCGAGCAGCGCCAGCCACAGTCCCGCTATCAGACCGAACCACCGATGCCACAGCTTGAGCGCGCGGCGCGGCCGCTGCGGAACAGCCGCGCCCATCGTCAGAAGCGGACGGACGCGGTCACGCGGACATTGCGGCCCGGTTCGGGCAGGCCCGAGACGATCGCATAATCGGGCAAGCCCAGTTGCCCATAATCGGCCGTGCTGGCGTGCGCGATATAGGTCTCGTCGAACAGGTTATAGGCCGCTGCCTGCAGTTCGAAACGGTCAGTGCCGAACGGCCGCCAGCTGCCGAACAGGTCGACCGTCGTATAGCCGGGCTTGTCGATAAGCCGTGTGCCATCGATAAATCCAAGCTGGCTTTCGCGGAACAGCACCTCGATATCGTTCAAATCTTCGAAGCGCGTCAGGCTGGCGCGAAAAATGAACTGATCGCTGGGCTGGAAACCGACGGTCACGGCCCAGTTGTCGCCCATCGAATTGCCAAGTGCAATATGCTCATAGCCTTCGATCCTGTTGCCGTTCAGGCGTGAATCATAATGATTATAATAGCTGTTGATGGAAAATGGCCCTGCGCGGTATCCCGCGCGCAGTTCGAAGCCTTTTGAGCGGAACTTGCCGACATTCTCATAATAGACTGCGTCCTGGCTCGGTTGCGCGGCATTGCGACCCAGCTCGTCGAGTATGACGTCCTTGATCGTCATCTCATAATAGACCGCCGACACGGTGAAGCCGCCTGCGTCGTATTTTAGACCGCCTTCGAGGTTATCGACCTTCTCACGTCGTAGCGTTGGCGATAGCGACAGGCGGCCGGGACGCTTTTCGAGTGTGAAGGCATCGCCGATTTCCTTGCCGCGAAAAGCTTCGGCATAGCCCGCATTAAGACTCAGGCCACGGACGATCTCGAACTCGGCGCCGACATTGAAGCTGACGCCGTCGCTGTGCGTGCCGGTGCGATAGGTCGTCTGGTCGAGGTCATAGGCGTCGTAGCGCGCGCCAAAGCTGATCAGCAGCGGGTCAATCACGCGCCAATGATCCTGGACATAAACGCCCATCAACGACCCCTTCTCAGTGAAGCTGCCGACATTGGGGTCCCACGCCCAGGGCTGCCACATCGCGGGTGCGCCCAGATAAGCGCTCGTCACTTCGTCACGACGATGTTCGGCACCGACGGTGATGCCATGGTTGCCGATCGCAAGGTTTGCGCGCGCGTCGAAGCCATAGGTCTCTATCTCAGCACCATAGAGGCCCCAGCGGTCGTCGCGATTCTGCGAGAAATTGGTACGTGTCCAGTAACCCGTCGCTTCGATATCGACGCCGCTGTCGCCCTTATGGCCGTAGTTCAGCACCGTCGTCTGGCGCTTGCCCTCGACATCGAACAGCCGCGCATCGGCGAGAACGGGCCAGTTCGGACGCTGCCCAAAGCGGCCGGTTTCGCGGCGCTGTTCGTAGCTCGCGGTCAGCCGATGGCCGCCGCCAAGCTCACCCCCGATCTTGATGAAGCCAAGCTTCTGCTCTGCACCGGTTGCGAGTTGCCGGACGCCGTCGCCATCCCTGTACGGATCGCGGTTCACATGGACGTAGGACGCCAGGATGCCGATGTCGCCTGCGATGCGGCCATAGACGGTGCCGCTGAATTTATAGCCATCGTTGCTGAACCAGCCAGCCTTGGCGATGCCGCCGATATCGCGGCCATCCTGCAACATATCGACCGCGTTGCGCGTACGGAAGCGGATCGCCCCGCCAACGGCACCGAAGCCTGCAGTTGCCTCACCCGGCCCGGCCTGAACATCGACCGTCTCGAGCAGTTCAGGTTCGATCGTTACGCGCCCGATATGATGAAACAAGGTGCCGCGCTGCGGCGCGCCGTCGATGGTGACGTTGAGCAGCGAATCTTCGAGCCCGCGGACATAGATTTTCTGCGCGAGCCCAACGCCGCCTCCCACCGATACCGAAGGGACATTGCGGAACAGGTCGGCGAGGTCGTGGGCCTGCGTGATCTCGATCTCTTCGCGATCGAGCGCAACGTTGGTCAGCGCGCCAACGACGACGATTTCGTGGGTTGCATTCGCATCCGTCTCCCCTGCGTGCGCCGATTGGCTTGCGAACGCGAGCGCAACTGCGCAACTCGACAAGATCTTGGTATGAATTCTCATGAAGCTCCCCCGCGCGTGAATATGGGAAGCGGCTATTCGCTATTGCGAACTAATGTCAACAGTCTATGTATCGGCGTGCCTGCCTGAAGCTGGATCGAACCGGTCTTCTGTGGACTGCATGAGTTTCGAAATTGGAGTCTGCTTTTCCATATTGCCGTTAGTACGCCGACAGATCGCTTGCGGCGGGTATTAAGCGTGTAGACCGAGAAATCGGACAGTCGGCACCAAGAAATCAAAAATTGGTCGTTGAACGGCTTAGATGGGTCGTCCGCAGAATCGATGGCGGCGCATCCATGATCGGATTTGATGATCGACTTTCGTCATCAAAACAATTTGATGGAAGCACATTGCCTTTTCGCGATCATCAAATCTGCTAGAGAGGGGAAGACGATTTCAAGAATGAGGCCGGCTTCAAATGATCGGGGGGGTTTACATGCCCGTCCTGTATCACGAACGCCGCTTCCCTCCTCGCCCTTGATCTGGTCACATTGTTCCCGCCGGTGGGGCCTGCCAATGCGGCAGTTGCTCGCTACGAAGGCATCCTTGCTGGCATTCCCAATCTCGATATCCTGCTGTCGCCACTCACTTCACGCGAAGCTGTCCTTTCCAGCAAGATCGAAGGCACCGAGGTCACACTTGGCGAAGTCCTCGAATTTGAAGCGAAGGGCCAGCTCTTTGACGAAAGCAGCCCCAAGAAGGCCGACTCCTGCGAGGTACCCAATGATCGGCCCGAATGCTCGGTCCTAACATGCTAATGACTTGCAACATCTATGCTGGAAGGCTAGCGGGGCCTGGACAAGGGAGGGACGCCATGTATCGCCGATCAACTATCCTGCTTGCCAACAGCGCTTTTGCCCTGAGCAGTGCGCCAGCGCTCGCGCAGTTGACGCCAACAGCGGAAAGCGCAGACAATATCGTCGTTACGGCGACGCGGACCATCTTGCCTGCCAATGCCTTGCCGCTAACGATCGACGTGATCGACCAGGAGACGCTAAACCAACAGGTCGCGATTGGCGGCTCGATCGTCGATGCCGTCTCGGCGCTGACGCCGTCTTTCTCGCCGACGCGGCAGAAGCTGTCGGGCGCTGGCGAGACGCTGCGTGGTCGCTCGCCGCTTTATGCGATTAACGGCATACCCCAGACGGCGCCGCTGCGCGATGGCGCGCGTGATGGCTTCACTATCGATCCCTTCTTCGTCGACCGGGTCGAGCTGATCTACGGCTCCAATGCCCTCCAGGGCATTGGTGGGACCGGTGGCATCGTCAATCAGGTGACGGTCGCGCCGCCCAAGCGCGACGGGCTTTCGGGTCGGGTGCTGGTTCAAGGCAATGCCGATACAGGCTTTCATGGCGACGGCATCGGCGGCAAGGTCGCTGGCCTGATCGCTTGGCGCGGTGGCCGCTGGGACGCGATGGTGGGGGGCGCCTATGAAAAGCGGGGAGCCTTTTATGATGGCCATGGCGACCGCGTGGGAACCGACCTGACCCAGGGCGAGACACAGGACAGCCGCAGTTGGTCGCTATTTGGCCGGTTCGGTTATGCGCTGAGCGACACCGCGCGCATCGACCTCACCATGAGCCGCTTCCAGTTGAAGGGCGAGGGCGACTACATCGCGTCCAACGGCACTTACCTCATCGACCGGCCGACCACGTCCATTCGCGGTACGCCGCCGGGCGTTCCGGCCACCAGCCGTACAGAAAGCGCGGCTTTGTCGCTGACCGATAGCGATCTGGCCGGTGGTAACCTGATAGCCCAGCTGTTCTTTAACCGTTCGCGCGACACTTATGGCGGTGAAATTGCGCCGATTGCGACCTTCCAGGACGCCAGTATCGCGCCGATTGGGACATTGTTCGATCAGTCGCAGAATCGCAGCCGCAAATATGGCGGCAAGCTCAGCTATGAGCGCGCCGTCCCGGGGTTCAAGGCGCTCACCGCCACGATCGGCCTCGATGCGCTCTATGACCTGACCGACCAGCGCTTGATCGCCACCGGACGAAGCTGGGTGCCACCGACCGATTATCGCAGCCTTGCGCCGTTCGCCCAAGCGAACCTCGCGCTGTTCGACAAGAAGCTGCGCATTGCGGGCGGTGTCCGTCATGAGGATGTGAAGATCAGCATCGACGTTACACTACGTTGGCCAGCTATGGCGGCGTGGCGGTGTCGGGCGGCATGCCGCGCTTTAGCGACACATTGATCAATGGCGGCGTTATCCTGGAGCCCTGGGCGGGTATTCGCGCCTATGCCAGCTATGCCGAAGGCTATACCGTCCCCGACGTCGGCCGGATCGCTCGCGCTGTCGGCACGGCGGGGGTCGATATTGACGATTATGTCAATATCGAGCCGATCGTTTCGAACAATCGCGAGATCGGCGTAGAATTGAAGCGGGGACCGCTCGATGCCAGCGCCGCCTATTTCTGGTCGACCAGCAAGAATGGATCGCTGCTGGTCCAGACCGCGATCGGCGCGCCGTTCGAAATCCAGCGCCAGCGCGTCGAGATTGAGGGGTTGGAGCTGAACCTGAGCGTCAAGACGCCTTTGCCCGGACTCACCCTGTCGACCGGCTATGCCCATCTGATCGGGCGTACCGACGGGTCGGCCAATGGCATTGACGTGGTGGATCGCGACCTGGACGGTGCCAATATTTCGCCCGACCGCCTGAACATCGCAGCCAGCTATGTGCAGGGTTCGTTGTCGGCGCGCATCCAGACGCAATTCTTCCTGTCGCGCCAGTTCGAGCGGACGCCCAATGCCTATCCGGCGCTCTACCGCTTCGACGGTTATGATACGACCGACATCAGCCTGCGGTATCAGACCGGCTTTGGCGCGCTGTCCCTGTCCGCGCAAAATATCTTCGACAGCTTCTATATCGATTATTACAGCCAGACGGTCAGGCCGAACGATAACGCCCACTATTTTGCCGGGCGCGGCCGCAATTTCACCTTGTCCTGGGACTATCGTTTCTAATGAAACTGATCGACCTGCTGCACCGCTGGACCGGGGGCCTGATCGGGCTGTTGCTGGCGCTATTGGGGCTGAGCGGTGCCTTTTTGGTGCACAAGAATGCCTGGACGCTGGCGCCGCATGCGGATGACCGGCGGTTGGACGACATCAGTCAATTAGCGACCGTGACGCAGATGCTGATGGCAGACCCGGCCAGCAGGCCGCAGTCGATCACCTATGCGTCGGACGATTTTGGCCTGCTGCGCCTGCTCTACACGGCGGGCAAGGGCGCCTATGCCGACCAGCATGGCACCGTCGTGCTGCAATGGAACAGTCAGTGGGAACGTCCCGAACTGTGGCTGTTCGATCTGCACCATCATCTGTTTAGTGGCGATGCGGGCAAAGCGGTGGTCGGCATGGCCGCTATGTGCGGCCTGTTCTTCGTGGTCACCGGCCTTTTGCTGTGGTGGCGTACGCGCAAGACCTTCGAATGGCGCCTTGTGCCCGCGCGGATGACCCGACCGGCGATCATCCGGCATCATCGCGACCTGGGCGTCGTCGTCGCGCCACTCCTGCTGCTCTCGCTGCTGACCGGCGCAATACTGGTGTTCCGTCCGATGGCGGCGCTGCTGTTCGGCCCTGATGCCCCGGCCCAGATCGACCGGTCCCTGGCCGCGCCGCCACCGCTTACCGCCCGGCTGGCAGCGCATCTGGACTGGGCGCGCATGATCGTGACCGCGCAAGAACGCTTTCCCGATGCGGAATTGCGCAGTCTCACCTTGCCGCGCAAAGATAGCGGGCTCATCACCGTGCGGATGCGACGGCCACAGGAATGGCTGCCCAATGGCCGCACGACCCTCTGGTTCGCGGCCGACAGCGGCGTGCTGGTCGCCGCGCGGGATGCATCGACGCTCCCAACATCGGTAAAGGGCTATAATCTTCTCTATCCGCTGCATGCGGCAAAGGTCGGCGGGCTCGCCTTCAGGATGTTCATGACCCTGTCCGGATTGGCGCTGACGCTGCTTGGTACGCTGGCGGTCTGGTCCTTCTGGTTCAGGCGGCCCAAGCGGAGGTCTTGAACATCATCGATTCGCGATGCTGAGCCGCTGGCCCAGCCAGGATCAATAGTCTCTCACCGTCGCGACCATGGGCGTGGAGTTGCCCTGCACGGTCGATGCGCAAGACACGCGCCTGCGGGTGATCCTGCAATTACCTCCGATGCTGAGCCTCATGTCCGGACCGATCAAGGCGATCGTTGAACAACAAATTGGATTGCTTGATAAGAAGCCCGATCAAAAGGCCTGACCCGCGCAGCAGCGAAGGTCAGGCCGACGTGGCCCTTCATCAAGCCCTTCGCTGCCGCGTATAGAGCAGCGCTGCGACGATAGCGGCGGAACCGATTCCAACAGCGGCACCCAGGATTTTCGCTGAACCATGTAACTTGGCGTCCTGTTCGCCTTCGCTCGCATCGGACGATAGTTCATCGGCCTTTATGCTTTCGGCTTGCGGCGATGGATGTGCGGGATAGGGTGCTGTACTGCCTGCGGGCACGGAAGGCCGGTGTGTCATATATTCTCTCCTTGGGTGGATTGAAGGTTGCGCTCCAGCACAGATCGCCCGGCAGCAGGCACACCCAAAAAGACAGCCTGCACCGGCGACGGCCCGATCCTCGTGGAAACACGATGTCGGACCGCCCCCTATTCTTATTTCCGCCCTTTGAGGCTGCGCCATAACGTCGCGATGCTGGTCAGCACCGCCGCAATCCCCAGAAGAAACGATCCGTCGATTATCATCATTGCCGACTCCTTTCCTGCTCTATATGTTCGCTATATGTTCTCATGTAGGAAAGAGGGATTTTGCGATGTGCGTTTCGATCACCCCAATTCCAGATAGCGTGCGCCTGCGGGTCTCTGGCGATGTAGAGACGGTGCTGACGGTGCCCTATGACGAAGATGAGCGGTTTCTGGTGGGTCTGAGCGATGGCACTGTGCTCATGGGCTATTTTGATGAAGCGATGCAGTGTCGATAGGAGGTGGCGCGCTATGGCGCTGGCATTGTCCGATTCGAAGGCAATGCTGCCCGGGTCGATTGGCGCGTCGAATGGCTGACTGTCGCGACGTTCGACGCAAATGTGGTAGAGCCCGGCCTGCCGCCAGCCGTACCGTTGTTTCCCGAGCTTGATTGTTGGGCGGCATGACAGCAGGCAAGCTCAGCGATGCCGCTCACAAGCCGTGATGGGGAGGAAGGCGGGTTCCCCATATCCGCCATAGACGTTGCTTAGCAGCCAGGCGCTTTCAGCGTCGCGGTCCTGTTTTCCGACGCTCCTCCACCAGAAGCGCATGGTGGCATCCCAGCGATATCCACGAGATTTCAGCCGGTCCTTGGCATCGAAAGGCGCGTCGATGGCATTCACCCTGTAGGTTTGCTGTTCCGAGCAGGCAATCAGCTTTGCCAGGATCGTCTCTCTGTCCGGCAGGCCGTGAGAGAGCAGATACAGAAGCGCCAGGATGTCATTCTGGGCCCTGTGCCCTTCATAAAACCAGCCGCATTGCGAAACGAGATGGGCAAGGGCCCGCCCCTCGAATCCGAGCCCAAGCCAATCCAGCTCAACCATCGAGCAGGCCCAGGGCTTGCCGGCGATGGCAGGCAGGCGGCGATCCACGAACGGTCTGTCGAAGGCCGCATTGTGCGCGACGATGAGGTTGGCGGAGGAGAGAATGTCGATAGCGACTGATTCGTCGATCTGCTGCTCCGCAACGTCCGCATCGGTAAGGCCGGTGAGGCTGGTGATTTGCGGATCGATCGGCATGCCTGGATCTTCGCGCCAGACCCGGGGAACCCCGACCTGGATGATCCGTCCACGCTCATCGAACCGGAAACGCTGGATCGCGAGTTCGATGATCCGATCGGTCTCTCGGTCGAGCCCAGTCGTCTCCACATCAATCGCAACCCCGATACGGCTGGAGGCCTCAGGACTTGCTGCATGGAAATGGGTGACGGGGCCAAGGCGCCGCTGCACCCGATAATCTGGATGCGTGCCCAGCAGCCGGGCCGCCTGCGCGTGGCAATCGCTTGCGGCGTCGTTCATCTGGCAGCGGCTCCGGTCATACGCCCTCTACCACCCTGAACACAGCGCCGCTGCCGGCTTCTCGAACGAAATCGACCCGCTTGCCGTTCCAATGATAATCGAGATGCCGACCCTGAACAGGACTTGAGGCGCAATCCGGATAGAATAGCGCGACGCATTCTCCCCCGGCCTGCCGGACGCTTGGATAGGCGATACCGTCCGAGCCTGAATTGCGGAACGTGGCGGCGAATTGCTGCGCTGCTTCGTAGCTGTCAGGATTGAGGCAATGGCTGAATGCCTCTACATGCGCTCTGAGATCATGCAAATCGGCATCGACCTTCAGAATGATCTCCCGAAACTGCGATGTCCATCCGGCAGGCTCGGCCGTTCGGGCCATGAAGCGCGCATGATGATGGATGGTCTCGAACAGCGCGGTTTCATAACTGCGCGCAACATAGAGCACGCCATGATGTCCGGCGGAGAACCGGCTTGGTCGATCGGGACTGACATGAGTGAATGACGCCATGAGATAGGAGGCGCCAACGCCGCCGACCCGTCGCGCTGGAGGGACGAGATCGATATTGCCGACCGACGTCATGATCCGCGGGTTCGTCTTCTGCTCGGCGGAGATGAGAAGGGGCCAGTCGGCAGGGTCCGCAATGTCCTCGAACAGATCAATGGGCGGATAGATGCTGCGGATGATCCTGACCGCACCCTCCCATTCGACCCTGTTGACCGGCGGACCATTAGTCGCCGTCACCAGCCGCCGCGCTCCGCGTCCAGATAGCGCCGCACGCGCATGATGTCGGTCAGTTCGCCGCCCAGCATGACGGACAGCGCGCTAGCGCCATCGAAGACGGCGTTGGGTGCCTTGATCCAGTCATAGCCGCGCTGTGGCTCCTGGAAGATGATGCGCAATGCCTTATGGATGCCCATGAGGTTGGAGAGCCTGGCGAGCCCATCACGCGAGATGCGGCCTGGTCCTTCGGCCTTCCAGCGCCGGAAGCTGCGCACCGGCATATCGGTCAGCATCGCAGCCTGCTCATCCGTGACACCCCATTTGGCGAACAGGTTGAGAGCCGCACGAAACATCGCGCCGCCTTCATCCTGCGTGACAGGCTCAGGCCGGAACGGCGTCGGGACCGTTTCGATGGGTTGCAACATGCTCATGATCGCCTCCATATGGCATCATATAGGAAAACGATGCCAGATGGCAATAACGTGAATACAATATCGTTTCGCGGAATATCAGAATTCTAGCGTGCGAAGTTGGGTAAATATAATCACGACCTTGCCCTAGACGGTCAAAAATCTCCCTTGAAATCTCTAGATGTTCATCGCCGGAATGGGTTATCATTCTATTTTAGATAGATATCGATTTTCTGTATTGTGCCTGAAAATTCGCTATCAGCGATGCTATAGTCGGCGTTCACCGGGGTGATGGTATCCAAACCGACGTCGAATCCTTCCGTGTGGGATACCCAGCCTCGGATGGTGCGCGCGATACGCCCGCTACCAACCGGCTCGCCACCAACGCTTATGGTAAGCGTGCCGCCTGAGCCCGGCTCTGCCTTGTCGGCTTGGAAAGACGCTGAAATCTTGTGCCGACCAGCGCCAATTGCACGAGCGCTTCGGATGGTGAACTGATCTGACCCCACGGCATTATAATGGAATACAGGGACGCCGCGTTTGAGGTAAAATGCATAGCCACCAAATCGGCCGCCCTGCGTGACCAGAACGCCGTTGGCGTTCGACCCAACATCGACGTCAGCATCGATAGTGAAGGACTTACCTATTATATGCGGCGCGGCATCTTCGTTCAGGCGGCTCAACGGCGCGCGATAGACAAAATGGTTGCGGTTGCCGCCCAATGTTGGCCGACCAGCAGCACCTTCGCTATAGTCATGGATCGGCAGGATGTTGTTGGCTGCCGCTTCCTTCCAGAATAGGTCCTGCAATTCCTTGAGCTTGGCTGGGTTGTTGGTCGCGAGGTCCGTGGCAGTGGTAAAATCCTTGTCGAGATTGAACAATGTCCATTTGCGGCTATCAGGTCCGAGGTTCAGTTTGCGGTCCTGGCCTGCGCCCACTTCCCACGCCAGGCGCTTTGGCAATGTGCCGGCCATCCAGCCGTCATGATATATGCCGAAATTCTCCATCATCTCGAACACCTGCGTGCGTCGGACGGATGGTGAATTAGGCGCGGTGAAGCTGTAGGCCAGGCTGATGCCGTCGATCGGCTGCTGCTTGACCCCTGCCATGGTGTCGGGTGCCTTGATGCCGGTCACTTCCAGTATGGTCGGTGCGATATCGCTGACATGGGCATACTGGGTACGGAACGTGCCCATATCCTTGATCCGCGCAGGCCAGGAAATGACCATGCCGTTGCGCGTGCCACCGGCCTGCGATGCGATCTGCTTCCACCAGGGGAAGGGACTGTTCATTGCCCAGGCCCATGGTGCCGGAAAATGGTTGTAGACGTTCGGCCCGCCAAAGTCGTCATAGTGTGAGGCAAGCTCGGCGAAGCTCTCCTTGCGGCCAGTGATGCTGGACTGTTCGAAGGCAAGGCCGTTTAGGCCTCCTTCCGCGCTTGATCCATTATCGCCCTCGATGAAGATCACCATCGTATTGTCCAGTTGTCCTCTATCCCGAAGATTCTGGATAACGCGCCCTGTTTGGTAATCGGAATAGGCGACCGTGGCAGCAAATGCCTCCATCAACCGGGCTGCGACCTTCTTGTGCGCGGCATCCAGCGAGTCCCACGCCGGAAGAGAATCCGGGCGGGGTGAGAGAACGGAATCTATCGGAATCAAGCCCATGGCCTTTTGGCGCTCGAAGCTCTCCTCGCGCACCTTGTCCCACCCCTTGTCAAACTGGCCCCTGAACTTTTCCAGCCATTCCTTGGGCGCGTGGTGCGGGGTGTGGGCGGCACCTGGGGCGTAATAGAGGAAGAAGGGCTTGTCGGGCGCACTGACATGTTGCGCCTGAAGCCAGTCGATCGCATGCGTGGCAATATCCTTTTCGAAATGATAATCGGGATCATCAGGTTGATCGACCGGCTTTTCATTTTCGACGAGGTTGGGATTCCACAAGGAGGCATCTGCCGACAGGAAGCCGTAGAAATATTCAAATCCAAGGCCTGTTGGCCAGCGGTCAAAGGGGCCGGCCGGGCTCATTTCCCACTCTGGCGTGATGTGGCCTTTGCCCAACATGGCCGTATTATAACCGCCTGCCTTCAATATCTGTGCGATCGTTGCGGCCGTCTTGGGAATGACGCTGGTATATCCCTCATAGCCTGTAGGGATATTGGCGACGTTGCCCATATTGACATTGTGCGGATTCCGCCCGGTCAGCAACGATGCGCGGGTGGGCGAACATAGCGCCGTCGTGTTAAAACGGCTGTAACGCAGGCCTTGCCGCGCCAAAGCGTCGAACGTCGGGGTTGGCACCGGGCCGCCAAAGGCACTGCTGACGCCGTAGCCGACATCATCGGTCATGATGACCAACACATTGGGCGCGCCTTTGGGGGCGGCGGGCGCGGACGGCCAACGCGGGGGGTGGGTTGTCTCGACGGTTTTGCCAACAGGCCCCTTCGTCGCTTGCCCCGCCACCGGCGCAGCACAAGCGAGAGCGGAAGTGGCGAGCAAGCTGGTCCACAGGCGCGACGATCGGATCATGATGACATCCTTTCTGATACTCGCCTCTTCCCCTTCAAAAGGGGAGGGTTCCGGTTTGTGCCGCAATGCCGGTCGGAACCCTCCAGGGGAGAGCGGGATAATGGGTCAGTAGCGAAACGTGATCTGTGCCTGCACGGTTCGCGGCAGGCTGGCAAAACCGGTCTGGTCGGCCAGCACGCCGGCATTGGTGCCCGTGCCCGACCCGCTGTTGGGCGTGTCGTTGCCGCCAATCACATAAAAGCGATTGGTCAGATTTTTGCCGATGAGCTGGAACTGCACATGTTCGTCCGCGGTGGTGAACGAAATCGTGCCATCCAGCGATATGTAGCGTTGTTGCCGCGTGAACGGATTGCCGAAGGCGGTCGCGATATAACTGCCGCTGTAGCGGGCATCCAGGCCCAGGGCGAGCTTGGCGCCGCTTTGCAACTGCGTTTCGTAGGATGCGCCCAGATTGCCGGTCCAGTCAGGTGCGTTGGCGGTCGGCTGACCTTTGAGATTCTGACGGTTGGCAACCGTGTCGGTCGCGGGGTTGAACGGGCGTGTGCTATCTGTGGCGGCCACATAGACCAGGTTGCACCCCTGTCCACGGGTCTGCCCCGCCCAGCATGGCGTGCCAGGCGCATCGCCGTAGCGGGCACGGTTGTAATTCACGCTGCCATGAAGGTCGAACCCGTCCAGCGCGCGCGGTGCTACCTGGAATTCAAACTCTATGCCCTTCGTCCGGGCCGACCCGGCATTGATGGTGGTGAAGGCAAAAATGTCGGAGCGGAAGAAATCGAGCTGCAGGTTACTATATTTATAGTTGTAGGCGGTCAGGTTGAGGCGCAATTGGCGGTCGAGCCAAGTCGTCTTGATGCCTGCTTCAAAGCCTTTGGCATCCTCAGGATCGAATTCGAAATCCTGCAGCCCCGCGTTTGGACTGTAAATGCCCGAATTGGAAAATCCGCCGGATTTATAAGCGGTTTTATAGGCACCATAGAGGGTGATGTCGTCAGTAGGCTTGTACGTCACCGTGGCTTCGGGCGACCAATCCTCGAAATCCTGATTGGACCGCAAGGTTACGCCAGGCAGGAAGATGCCCTGCGCGACCCGGATCGGGTGGGCATAGGGCTGAAGGAAATAGCTGTCCTTGCTTTCCGCTGTGTAACGCACCCCAGCACCAATCTCGACTTTGTCGACCGGCCGCACCACAAGCTGGCCGAAGACCGCAAAAGTCTTGCCCTTGGTCTGCGAATCCTTGGAATTGGCGAGATAGCGGCGAAAGCCGGGTGTCGCGGCACTGTTCTCAAGCCCGCCTGATGCCGTCCACGCATCATAATCGCGCATGGTCGATTGGTAATAGCCGCCAACCATCGCGTCCAACAGGCCGCCGAAACTGGTCTGCGCGCGCACTTCCTGCGAAAAGGCGTGCCAGCTCGTATCTTCGGTAGCAAAGACCCCCGGCGCACCCGCGCGGGATACGCTGTCAGCGTCAAATTGGAACGTGTTGCGGTTCCAATTATAGTTGGTGACGGACGAGACGGTCAGGTCATCCATGGACCAGGTCAGGCCCAGATTCACCGCCCAGGATTTATACTGGTTGCCTTGCTGGCCGTTGGCGTTGGAAAAAGGCAGACTGGCAGCAATGTCCGTCGGCGTGCGGTTCGCGGACGACGCGAAGCGACGATCACAGGCAATTGCCGGATTGCTGGCCAGCGCCCCGGTCGGGCAATAATAGACGACCGAACCGGCGCTGGGATTATTATTCTCGTTGATTCCATAATTGGCCTTGAGCAAGGCTGTGAAAGTCTCGCTCGGTTCCCATTTGAGCGTGCCGCGAATATACGCTTCCTTGGCGCGCCCGTCACCGGCGGGATCGGAGACATGGATCGTGGTGGGACCGGGAACAGCCATGGATGTGCGGTCGATCGTGGGATAGGGCTGCGCCGTCCCAACCTGCCTGTAATAGCCATCAAATTGTTTGGACGCGCGCGCGGCAACCCGGATGCCAAGCGTCTCGCTCAGCGGACTGGACACGATCGCTTCGCCATAGACCTGCTGGGCGGTAAATTCGTAGCCAGCGCGCGCAATGATTTCCAGCTCATCACCAGGATCGGCGGTGGTAATGGAGACCGCGCCCGCGGTCGCATTCTTACCGAAGAACAGCGCTTGTGGACCTTTTAGAATTTCCATGCGACCAAGATCGAAAAAGCCCTCGTTGATCGTGCGGCCCTGTCCATAATAGGCCCCATCCACGATCACGGCGACCGATTGTTCCAGCCCGATCGACGTGGTGTTCGATCCAATGCCGCGTAGCACCAGCGTCGCGCCAGAGCCGGATGGCGTTCGCCCGATGGAAAAGGACGGCGTCTGTGCCGCGACCCGTTCCAACGAACTTAAGTCATATTGCTGCATCCGCTCCGCGCTGATCGCGACGACCGAGACCGGCACGTCCTGTGTCGTTTCCTGCCGCTTGCGAGCGGTAACGATGATGTCGCCGATGCCGCCCTGCTGAGCCTGTTCGGCCTGTGCCTGCTCGGCCCGCGCCGCCGGGGAATAGGAGATGCTTGCCGCCGAAGTCGCCGTCAGCAGCGCCAAACGGATCATAGTGCGATGACGAGAGGGGACGCCCCAACCATGTTGCTTCATGTCATCTTCTCCCAATTTTTTTGTCGGTAACGTCCTTCATGGCGTCCCTGATTAAAACATATGCGTTAATGTAAATAACGCACCTGTTTTAATTGCTAGGCTGTTGGTGCCTTCGGCCCTGCTATCGCAAAAACTGCAAATGCACAGGAGACGGGACTGTTCTGATATCCGGGCTGGAAATCCTCCGCGGCTCATGTACGGAACGCAAAGTGATCGCACCGCCCCAACAATTCGCCGATGAAACCAAGCGTCGGATCATCGCAGCGGCCGAATCGCTTTATGCGCGGCGCTCGATCGAGAGCGTATCCTTCCGCGAAATTGCCCAAACAGCAGGCAATCGGAATACGAACGCAGTGCAATATCATTTCGGCGACCGCGAAACGCTCGTACAGGCGATCTTTGCGTGGCGGGTGTGGCAGATGGAAGGTCCGCGCGGTACTGCCCTTGCGCAAGTCGAGAAGAGCGGCCAGCCGTTGGATATTCTCACCCTCATGCGCATGATTTGCGAGCCTGTCCTCGACTTGACCGATGATGAAGGCCGTCACAGCTACGCTGCGTTCATGAGCAAATATCTGCTACGGCACCGACCAGCCGGGGTGCTTCATCCTGGGGATATGCGTCCCGACCTCAATCCCAATTTGCGACTGATCCTGGACCGGATCAATAGCTTGGTGGCGGCAGAAGACTTGCATTTGGGGGATTACCGCATCGGCCTATCTTATCTCATGGTACTGAACATGATCGTACTCTCCGACAATGAAGGCCTGCATAAGCGTGATCCTCAACAATTTCGCCAACGCTTCGAAACCGCACTCAGCATGGCCGTCGCGGCGCTAGAGAGCAGCTATGCCCAATAAGCTTTTGCGAGTTCGACTGTGGAACGGCTCGGAAACGGGGCTTGTGTCAACCTTCAGACAAGTCCTTCAAAAACGAAAAATACTGCGCCGGGAGATCTGAATCGGTGCCGATTTCAGGCGTAGCAATATCTCTTATTCTCAAATAATATCAGACGGATGCCCCTATACAGGTGAGATCTCGTTTCCGAGTTGATCCACACTGTGCGAGCGCTTTTAAAGGATCAGCTGAACGGCTTGGTCATCAATGCTGGGGACGTTGCTGATCGTCCGGGTGCAGTGGCCAATCCGGCCCCTTTTGACAGAACCGGGCGGTCATTGCATCGCATGGAAACGCCAGCTCTGGTCGGCTTGGATCTTAACCATTATCGTCAATCTCCGCGACGGTATCGCGCAATTGATTACGCAGCCAAGCCAGACCGCTGTCTTGTTTCCGCATTTGATGAAACATCATCACGTCCATCATATTTGGCATCGAGACAGGAACATTCCAGACAGCCAAAGGCAGGTTCCGCGCAGCGGCCTTGACGAGGCGGCTATTCAGAATCGCAATGAGATTCGTTCCGACCAGGCTAGGCGGTATGCAGCTGAAATTTGGCGCTACCAACGCGATACGCCCTGCGCCGCCGTAGAGGGAAAGCTGTTGTTCGGACAATATGCTGGCCAGCCTCACGCGGTCGAATTTGACGATCGCCTGCGGCAGAGACAGGATCGTTTCCAGCGTTGGTTGGACTTGCAGCGCTTGATTGCCGCGCCAGCCGACCAGGACCAGTTCGTTGGCCACGAGGGGTTCGATGACATATTCGGGGTCGGAATAGATGCTTGGGGTCAGGACAAGATCAAGTTCGCCCTTGTGCAACAAGGGCGATGGGTCGCCGATAGGCGGACGCACCTCCAACACCAAATGAGGCGCACGGTCGGACAGGCGGCGCGTCAAGGCGGGCAGGATGACGGGCACCAGATGATCGGGCATTTCGATCGTGAAGCGACGCGTGGACGTTGCGGCAATGAACGACCGTTCGATCTCGACGACGCCGGTGATTCGCAGGATCGCTTCCCGCAACGGCTGACGCATCGATTCCGCCAAGGCCGTCGGCATCATCCGACGCCCCGTCACAATCAACAGCTCATCATCGAAATGGTGTCGCAGGCGGGCGAGCGCCGCGCTCATCGCGGACTGACCGACATGCATGCGTTCCGCCGCGCGTGTAACATTCAGCTCTTCAAGCAAAATATCAAGTGCAACCAATAGGTTAAGATCCAGTCCCTTCAGTCGCACGACCGTTTCTCCAAATCATCTCATTTGTTGATACCTAGGCATTAAAACAAACAATTTTTCAGATGTCAAAGTCGGTGGCATTACAGCTTCGCGACAACGGTTGGTTTCACGCCGCTTCGCACAAAAGAACAACAATGCAGGCTGCCATGTCCCCGCGACATCGGATCGCTCTGCTTTCGGGAAGGATGCGAAATGCACAAGCTGATATTCATGCTGTTCCTAGGCACGGCCACGCCTGCACTGGCCCAGGCCAATTCGGCACCAAGCAGGGCCGCGGACACATCGACGCGGGACGGCACCACCAACTTTGCCGAAACCGACATCGTCGTCACAGCCCAGCGTCGCGCCGAACGGCTGCAGGATGTTCCAGTCAGCGTAACCGCCGTGACCGCCGAGGGACTGGAAGCGCGTGGCATCAGCAATTTGAGCCAGCTCAGCCAGGCAGCACCCAGCCTGCAGGTCAGCGGCGAAAATAATTTCACCGTCCGCGGCGTCGGCACGCTGGCCTTCCAGCAGGGGCTGGAGTCGAGCGTCGCGATCGCACAGGATGAAGTCAATCTTGTCAGCTCGATCCTGGGCGGAGCCGTCGGGACATTTTACGATGTCGCACAGGTCGAAGTGTTGAGCGGCCCGCAGGGGTTGTTGTTCGGCAAGAACGCATCGGCCGGGTTGTTGAATATCGTCACCCGCCGCCCTGAATTGGGCAAGCTGGGCGGACAAGTGCAGGTCGAGGGCGTTCACCGCCCGACCAGCCCCAATAACGGATCGGGATTCATCGGCCAGGGCACGATCAACGTGCCGATCGGCGAAAAGTCCGCCCTGCGTGTCAACGCCGTCTATTCTACCCAAGACCCTGTGGTAAAGTTTGTGGGCAGCGGAACGGGTGATTTCGGCCAGACCCAATATGGCGTGCGGGCCAAATATCTTGTCGAATTCAGTGATGTCGCGTCGCTCTACATCATCGGCGACTATAATGAAGAACATGGCATAGCCACCTACTTCGATCGGCCCTATGCCAACCTGGCGCCCAACGCTCGACCAATTGCCCCGCTTCAGGCCATCGGCATCGTGCCAGGTTTCGACACTCTGCTCATCGGCGGTGGGGGCGATTTCTATCGCGATGTGAAGCGCGGGGGCATTCAGGCCAAATTTTCCTATGAACTGGCATCGGGCATCGAGATCAGCAACATCGCAGCATGGAAAGCTGCAAGTCGCCGGCAAAATTTTGATACGGACTATACCAACGTCAATGGCCTGGACATCAACCGTTCCAATACGAAATATGACCAGTTTACGAACGAACTTCGCGTAGCTTTGCCCGCGACCGATCGCTTCACCGGGCAATTTGGGCTCTTCTACTATCAGGCCAAGACGAAATTTGATCTCGCACTGGCTGGTTTCAATTTCGTACCAGTACCGGCCCTACCCAACTTCCCCTTCTGTGTGGGAGCCACAAATATCGGCACTGGGCCGGGCCAGTGCCGTCGCAGCAACACGGCTTTTCTTGGACAGGATGGAAAGTTCAACCTGGACAGCAAAAGCTATGCCGCATTCGGCCAGTTCACTTACGAGGTCGTGGATAATCTGAAGCTGATTGCAGGTGGGCGCGTCACCCATGACCGGTTGCAAGCCGACCTGGCCCAGCATCAGGGGCAGTATTTCGTGACGCTCGGCGTCCCGTTGATTACGTCCGACAAGGTATCCAATACCAATTTCAGCTATCGCATCGGGGCCCAATATAATTTCACGCCCGACATCATGCTTTATGGCACATTCGGTCGCGGCTATAAGGGGCCAGGCCTGTCGCAGAATGTCCCGCGCGTCGGCGTATCCCCGGTCGTTGATCCAGAAATCAACAACAATATCGAAGTGGGTCTGAAGTCGACCCTGCTCGATCGCAAACTCATCCTGAACCTGGCGGCGTTCCGGTCGAAATTCAAGAATCTGCAGGTATCGTCGTTCAGCCCGGAACTGGGCTCCACCATCGTCCAGAATGCGGCGTCGGCAAAAAGCCAGGGCATCGAACTGTCCGTCAATGCGCGGCCACAGCGTGGCTTGACCTTCAATCTGGCGGCTACGGTGCTGGACTCCAAATTCCAGGATTTCCCCGGCACCGAATGCTATATCGGTCAGCCCGATGCATCGTGCAATGTGCCGACCGGTCGGCAGTTCAACGCCGGTGGTCTGCGCACACCAGCGTCGTCCAAATTGGTGGCTACGGCGCAGGCGCAATATGAATGGGCCGTCAGTGGATCGCTCAACGCCTTTGTCGAAGGCAATATCCTGCACCGCTCTTCGCAATGGTTCACGATCAATCAGGCGCCTGGCACCCGGCTTGGCGGGTTTGAAACATTGGGCGCAAGCATCGGCCTGCAAAGCTCTGGCGGTTGGCGCGCGTCCCTCTTCTGCCGCAACTGTTCCGACAAGTTCGTGCCGTCCAGCCTGAGCATCGATCCGGGCGAAGCGAATAATGGTCGGCTGGGGACAGCGTTCCTGACCAACTTCAATTCCGTGCGCCAGATCGGCGTCAATTTCGGCTTCGACTTCTGATCCACCCCCTGGCGGTCCGTCACTGTGCCGGACCGCCAGCCAGCACTGCATAGCAGTCCCCTGTTGCGCCCATTGGAGCCTGATTACCGATGACATCCACCATCAAACGCGGCGTCAGCCTGTATAGTTTTCAGGAGGAAATGTTCCTGGGGCAGATGAGCGTGGACGATTGCGTGGCGTTCGCCGCGTCGATCGGCGCGAAGGGTATCGAGATACTGCCTGAACAGAATATCCCGAATTTTCCCGACATATCCGACCGTGACATTGCACAATGGCAGGAGATGATGGCGCGCCATGGCACGCACCTGACCTGCTATGACATGTTCCTCGATACCAAGGTCCGTAAGGACCGGTTGATGAGCGATGACGAACAGGTAGCGTCGATCCGCCGCGACCTGATACTCTGCAACAGGTTCGGCATCCGCAACATGCGGGTATTGGTATTCGTGCGCCCGGACATATTGGAGCGTTGCGTTCCCTATGCCGAAGAACTGGACGTGCATATGGGGGTGGAGGTGCATGCGCCCTGGCATATGGAACATGCCTGGATATTGCGCACCGTGGAAGTCGCCGACCGTTTGGGCACGAAGCATCTTGGCCTCCTGCCCGATATGGGCATTTTCATGAAAAATTACCCGCCCGTGTTCCGCGACCGCTTCATCCGCCAAGGGGCGAGGCCCGATGTGGTGCAGTTCATTCTGGACCAGCACGCACAAAAGATCATGGCGGAATATACCATCTATGAAGTCGCCGTGAAGATGAAGGGCAATAAGGCGGAAGTCGCCATGGCCGAAACCCTGCGCCATCATCCCTATGCAAACCCCCGTCGTATCCGCGATTTCATTCCCTATTTCCGTCACATCCAGGCGAAATTCTATGAAATGGACGCCGATTGCACCGACCCGACCCATGCCTATGAAGAGGTGATCTACGAGCTGGTGGCAGGCGGCTGGGACGGCTATCTGTCGAGTGAATATGAGGGCAATCGCTGGGTTCAGGATGTCCAGCCGGTGGACAGCCGCGAACAGGTCCGGCGTCAGCATGTCATGTTCGATCGGCTTATCGCCAAGGCGCAAGCGCGTATCGCGGCGCAACCCGCCGGGTGATGGCCTGCTTCCTGCATGCTGCTGGCTATCGCCGCATATTGAAAGGCAATTGACGCAATGTTCGACAAATATATCCTGGTGGACGGCAGCCTGCGCGAGACGGCAGACGGCTTCGCCTTCGATGCCATGCTGGGCTATTATCGCGGGCTTGGATTGTCCATGATCGAAGATCTGGTGGTCAGCATCGATGGCGATCCCGTTTCCCGTGACGCCATTTCCTTCGATGAAGGCAAGGGGCCGATCACGCTCGATGATATGGAGCAGGCCTATGACCGGCGCTGGCCCTTCGGCAACAAGGCGACGATCGCGGTCAAACGACCGGAAGCGCTTGGTGCAGGCGATCACCAGTTGTCGCTCAAGGAGGTACTGCGGATTTCCTACCTTCCTTTCCCGTTGGTGGCAGAGGATAGCAAAATGCTGACCCTAGCCCCGACGGCAGCAGCATAGGGGGTGGTCATGGTCGCGACGTTCGAGCAAGCCAGGCCGCTGCGCCACCCCACGGCCAAGGGGGTAACGCTGGTCTTTGCACAGATATTGCCTGTCATGGCGATCGTCGCGCTTTTTCCAGCCATCCCCAAGCTGTTTGCCCATTTCGGGGGATTGCCCCATGCCGGCCTGCTGGTGCCGATGATCGTCACGATCCCGTCGCTCTGCGCAGCGCTATTCGCCCCGGCGGCCGGATGGATCGCCGACCGCTTTGGGCGGCGTCCTGCCTTTATCGGCGGCATCGCCCTGTATATCGTGGCGGGGTTGACGCCGCTGGTGGTGGACGATCTGATCCTCATCGTCGCCAGTCGAGCGGTGCTGGGCCTGGCCGACGCCTTTGCCATCACGATTTCCAGTGCGCTCATCGGCGATTATTTCGGTGATCAGCGTTATCGCTGGGTCGCCTGGACCGGGGCAGCGACATCGATCGCAGGGACGGCGCTCATCGCATCGGGGGGTATGCTTGCCGACATCAGCTGGCGCGGCCCCTTTGCCATCTATGTGCTGGCGGTCCCGTTGCTGCTGATGGCCATCGCCTTCATCGATGAACCGGTGTCCAGCGGTAGCGGCCGCCAGGCAGGAAATTCATCTCGCTTCCCTTGGGCGGCGGCCTTTTCCATCGGTTCGATCACCTTGATCGCGTCGATCATCTACTATGTCGAACCGCTGAACATCGCGACCATATTGGCGGATCGCGGCGCAGGATCATCGACCAATGTCGGACTGATCCAGGCGGCTACCAGCCTTGCCTATATTGCGGGCGCATTCCTGTACCGGCGATTGCATGTCCGCACCATCGGCACATTGCTGGGTATCGCCGGCGGACTGATCGGCGTGGGCATGATCATCATCGGCCTGACCACCAGCTATTGGGGCGCCGTGGCCGGTGCGACGGTCCAGCAACTGGGCGGCGGCATGGTCATTCCAGCGCTCCTCGCCTGGGGACAGGCTCGGCTGCCGTTCGATCAGCGTGGTCGCGGCATGGGAATATGGGCGACGTCCTTCTTCGCAGGCGCGTTCCTCTGCCCGCCTATCCTTTCCGCCGTTGCCGGGGCCGCGGGCGGCCTTGCGCCTGCGATCCTGGTGATGGGCATGATCGCCCTGATCTTTGCCGCGCTCATTCGCTTTTCCATGGGGCGCCGCCATGACACCGCCGCTTGAAAAGAGCTTCTGCATGACCTCTGCCGATACCGAATTTGACTATATCATTGTTGGGGCAGGCTCGTCCGGCTGCGTGCTGGCGGATCGGATGAGTGCCGACGGCAAGAGCCGCGTGCTGCTGATCGAGGCGGGCGGCCGCAATGAGACCGAACTGGTGAACATGCCGCGCGCGTTCATGAAGATGTTCGGCAATCCCACCCATTTCTGGCATTTCCCGGTCAAGGCCCAGGCAGGCCGACCACAGGGCGAGGTCTGGCCCTATGGTCGCGGGCTGGGTGGGTCCAGTTCCACCAACGGCACCTGGTATCTGCGCGGCATGCCCGCCGATTTCGACGGCTGGGCAGCGGCGGGTCATGGCGAGTGGCGCTGGAGTGAAATCGAACGCTGCTATCGGGCGATGGAAAGCTATCGCAACCCAGGCAGCCATCCCTCGCGTGGCAAAGGCGGCCCGCTGCAGATCACCCAGCTACCCTATCGGTCCCTAGCCATCGCCGCGACCGTGGAGGCGGGCGTGGAAATGGGCCTGCCCCGGCTGGACGACATCAATACCCCCGGCACGGTCGGAATCGGCTATACGCAGGCGACGGTAAGCCGCCGGGGACGCCGGGCATCGAGTTATCAGGCATTCCTGAAGCCCGCGATGAAGCGGCCCAATCTGGTCGTGTTGACGGACACAGTTGTGGAAAAGGTGGAGATCATAGACAAGCGCGCGACCGGCGTGCGTGTCCGCGCCGATAGCGGCGTGCAGAGCTTCGCCGCCCGCCGCGAAGTGATCCTGAGCGCGGGGGCAGTGCAAAGTCCCAAATTATTGCAGCTGTCGGGCGTCGGCCCTGCCGACATACTGAACCGCGCGGGCGTGCCGGTGCTGCACGATCTTCCGGCTGTCGGCCGCAACCTGGCCGATCATGCGATGTTTTCGATCTCCTATCGGCTGCACAATGACCCCGGCGCCAATCGCGAATTTTCCGGCTGGCGTTTGATGTCGCACGTCGCGCGCTATTATCTGACGCGCAGGGGGCTGATGGCCTACACCTCGCCGGAAGTCACCGCGCTCCTGTCGATGCGGTCGCCGACCGACTGGCCGGACGTGCAATTTGGCATCGGCCCATTTTCGATGCGATCATCCGAGGAGATGAAGGCCGATCCGGGGCGTGGCGCGTTGGAGGATAAGCCGGGCATCACCGTGAACGCCATTGCCCTGCGCCCCAAAAGCCGGGGCAGCATAGCGATCCGGTCGGGTGATGTCGCCGATATGATCGACATCGACGCCAACTGGTGGGGCGATCCGGCCGACAAGGCCTTCATGATCGACATGGTGCGTCTGGTCCGCCGATATATGGCGCAGCCTGCGCTCAAACGCTTCGTCGGCGATGAAGTGGTGCCGGGCGCGTCCGTGGAAACGGATGATCAGATTGGTGCGGCGCTCGAATGGCTGACCAGCCCCGGCATTCATGCGACCGGCACCTGCCGAATGGGGCCAGCGCAGGACAGCGTGGTCGACAGTCGGCTGCGGGTGCATGGCATCGCTGCTTTGCGGGTCGTGGATTGTTCGGTCATGCCTGTGCCGCCCGCAGGAAACACCAATGGTCCGGCCATGGTCATCGGGTGGCGCGCTGCTGAACTCATCGCACAGGACGCCAGCGACGAGCGAGCCTGAAACTGCCAATGATGAAAACTGTCAGTCGAGAGGAAGCATCATGAAGACCCGCCGGGACGCCATGAAGTTCGCCATCGCAGGCACCGCGTCAATGCCAGCGATCCTCGGCTCTAAGGCATTGGCGGGACCTCCTGCACAAAAGGAAGATGACCCGTGTCGCATAGATGCACCGCAATGGACCGACGGTATCGAAGGGCAGCGCAAGGCAGATCAAGGTAACGGCTTCTATCTCAACCCAGTCCTCGCCGGGGACTATCCCGACCCGTCCGTGCTGAAGGACGGGGAGGATTACTACATGACCCATTCCTCCTTCGAAGCCTCGCCGGGCCTGTTGATCTGGCATTCGCGCGATCTGGTGAACTGGTCGCCGGTGGGACCGGCCCTGCGTAAGCCGCTGGGGACGGTGTTCGCACCAGACCTGGTCAAGCATGGGGACCGCTTTTTCATCTACATCCCCTTCATGCGGGCACCTTGGTCGATTGGGCTAGCGAGCTTCGCCAACATCTATGTCATTCACGCTACGTCGATCGACGGCCCATGGAGCGATCCGATCGACCTGGGCATCGGGGGACTGATCGATCCGGGCCATGTTGTTGGCGAGGATGGGCAGCGCTATCTGTTTCTGAGTGCCGGCACGCGGGTGCGCCTGACTGCCGATGGCCTGCAAACCGATGGCGCGGTCGAAACCGTCTATGCAGGCTGGCGCTACCCCGACGATTGGATCACAGAGGCCTATGCGCTCGAAGGCCCCAAGCTGTTCCGGCGCGGTGATTATTTCTATCTGGTGAGCGCTGTCGGCGGGACCGGCGGCCCTGCCACGGGACATATGATCATCGCATCGCGATCCCGTTCGATCCATGGTCCTTGGGAACATTGCCCCCACAATCCGATCCAACGCACGCGCAGCGACGAAGAAATGTGGTGGTCGCGGGGGCATGCAACCTGTGTGGAAGGGACCGATGGGCGCTGGCACATGATGTATCATGGGTTCGAAAATGGTTATCGCTCGCTTGGTCGCCAGACGTTGCTTGAACCGATCGAATGGACAGCCGATGGCTGGTTCCGGGCGACGGGCGGCGACCTGTCCAGGCCGCTGCCAAAGCCTTCAGGACGCGCCGTCACCCATGGTCTTGCGCGATCAGACGATTTCGCCCGGACAAGTCTGGGCACAAGATGGAACCTGCATGGCAGTGCCCCCGCCGAAGCGGGGCGCGTTTCGGCCCACGATGGCTGGCTGGCCCTGTCTGGCAAAGGAACGGGCCCGCAGGATTGCTCTCCTCTCGTCCAGCAAGTGGGCGATCGGGCCTATGACGTTAGCGTGGAACTGGAACTGGTCGGTGCAGCGACAGGTGGCCTGCTCCTGTTCTTCAACGATCGGCTGTTCCTGGGCATGGGTATCGACGGGCAGAAAATGGTCACTTATCGGGGCGGAAAGCCAAGCTATTGGGCCGAGCCTGCACCGTCCCTGCGCCGTTTGTTTCTCAGGATCGTCAACGATCATCAGATCGTAACATTCTACTACAGCACGGACGGAACGGCATGGACTCGCCACGGGGTCCGCAACGAAGTGTCAGGCTATAATTCCAATACGATCGACGATTTGCTCAGCCTGCGTCCCGCTCTGTTTGCAGCAGGGGAAGGATCGGTACGGTTCCGGCGCTTTGTCCATAAGGCGTTGGCCTAAGGTTCCAATGATAATGGCATCGCGTCCATCTCACCCTTATTTCGAGGCTCTCGCGTCATGGTAGAACCCGTTCGTTATGCGATGATCGGCGGTGGCGAAGGGGCGTTTATCGGCCCGGTCCACCGCACCGCGGCCGCGATCGCTGGCAATTGCCAGCTCGTGGCGGGCGCATTGAGCAGCGATGCGGAACGGGCGCGTCGATCCGGCGAGAGGGCCGGGATTGCGCCGGATCGCAGCTATGGCAGCTATGCCGAACTCATCGCCCGCGAACGCGCTTTGCCTGCCCAAATGCGCGCTCAGTTCATCGCAATCGTGACGCCCAATCACGTCCATGCGCCCGCCGCCATCGCGGCGCTAGAGGGAGGCTTTGCCGTGCTGGTGGACAAGCCACTGACGGACACCATGGCGGCCGCGCTTGATTTTCAGGCGGTCGCGCAACGGACAGGCGGCTTGGTCGGCGTCACGCACACCTATATCGGCTATCCGATGGTGCGGCAGGCGCGGGCGCTCGTCGCGCAAGGCGGGCTAGGCCAGGTACGGCGCGTCGCGGTTCGTTACACGCAAGGATGGCTGGCCACGGCGCAGGACGCGGCAGGCAAGCAGGCGCAATGGCGGGTCGATCCGGCCCGATCCGGCCTGGCGGGAGCGTTCGGCGACATCGGCACCCATGCTTTCAACCTGGTCGAATTCATCACCGGCGAGCCGATGACGCGGATCGCTGCCGACATCCGGGCTGCTGTCCCCGGACGTATGCTGGACGATGATGGGGCTGCGATGTTCCATCTGGCAGGTGGCGGACGCGGCACGTTGATCGCCAGCCAGATTTGCACCGGCGATGCCAATGGGCTTGAAATATCTCTATGGTGTGAGGAGGCCGGGCTGCACTGGCACCAGGAGCAGCCCGATAGGCTAAGGGTTGTCCGGCGTTCGGGTCCAGAGGAGATCTGGCGCGCGGGGACTGATGGCGCGTGGCTCGATCCGTCTGCCCTAACGGCGGTCAGACTGCCCGCTGGCCATCCCGAAGGCTATCTGGAGGCATTTGCCAACATCTATCATGACTTTGCCGAAGCGGTCGCCGGACGTGTGCCTGCCCATCCGGCCTATGCCAGCCTGGCCGACGGCATTGCCGGGATGCGGTTCATCCAAGCCGCACATGACAGCAGCGCCCAGAATAGTGGCTGGGTTGATCTGGTTGGAGAAGCACGATGAAGGGCCCCGCTATCTTCCTGGCGCAATTTGCTGGTGACGCTGTACCGTTCGACAATCTCGACGCCATAGCCCGCTGGGCGGCGGCGCTGGGCTATAAGGGCATCCAGATACCCAGCTGGGACGGCCGTTTGTTCGATCTCGCGCGCGCGGCGGAAAGTCAGGATTATTGCGACGAAGTGATCGGCGTGTGCAGGCAGGCCGGCGTTGAGATCACGGAACTCTCCACCCATCTTCAGGGGCAATTGATCGCCGTGCATCCGGCCTATGATGTCCAGTTCGATGGCTTTGCCGCAGCGCATGTCCGGGACAATCCGGCGGCGCGGACGCAATGGGCGATCGACCAGTTGACGCTGGCGGCGCGCGCCAGCCGTCGCCTTGGCCTCATCGCCCATGCCACCTTTTCCGGGGCGCTGCTGTGGCAGACCGTCTATCCCTGGCCGCAGCGTCCCGCCGGTCTCGTCGCGGAAGGGTTTGCGGAACTGGCCCGGCGCTGGCGACCATTGCTGGATATATTCGACGAAAATGGCATCGACATTGCTTATGAACTGCATCCGGGCGAGGATCTGCACGACGGTCTTACGTTCGATCGCTTTCTGGACGCCGTCGACCATCATCCGCGCGCCAATATCCTCTACGATCCCAGCCATTTTCTGTTGCAACAGCTCGACTATCTCGCCTTCATCGACATCTATCATGCGCGCATAAAATGCTTCCACGTCAAGGATGCGGAATTTCGCCCGAATGGCCGCGCGGGGGTCTATGGCGGCTATGCCGACTGGGTCGATCGGCCAGGACGCTTTCGTTCCCTGGGCGATGGCCAGATCGACTTCAAGGCGATCTTCTCGAAATTCACCCAATATGGCTATGACGGCTGGGCCGTGCTGGAATGGGAATGCGCGCTCAAGCATCCCGCGCAAGGTGCTGCCGAAGGTGCCCCCTTCATTGCGGCACACATGATCCGCAAGACCGATCATGCCTTTGACGATTTCGCGGGCGCAGCAGCCGACACGGCGACGAACCGCCGGATGCTGGGCCTCGATGATGGGCGCTCAAACGGCGTCCACCACCCATAATATTAAACAAGAAGAGGAATTCGCCATGATGGATCGACGTCAATTTGCGGCAGGACTGGCCATTGCAGGCGGCGCGCTGCTGACGAACCCTGCACTGGGCAAAGTAGCGCCGGGTCGGGCCTTTCCCAAAGACTTCCTGTGGGGTGCAGCTACCGCTGCCTATCAGGTAGAGGGCAATAATCTCAATTCGGATTTGTGGCTGGTCGAAGCCGCGCCCAACACCCATTATGCCGAAAAGGTCGGCGATGCGGCCAACAGCTTTGAACTCTGGCCGGTCGATCTGGATCTGGCCAAAGCCATGGGCTTGAACACATATCGGTTCAGCCTGGAATGGGCGCGCATCGAGCCGCGCGCTGGTGAGTTTTCCATCGCCATGCTCGACCACTATAAGCGGATGATCGAAGGCTGTCATGCCCGCGGGATCAAGCCCTTCGTGACGTTCAATCATTTTACCACACCGGCCTGGTTCGCTCTGCGCGGTGGGTGGAGTCAGTCCGACGCGCCGGACCTTTTCGCGCGCTATTGCAAAACCGCCGCGACGCATCTGGCGGACGGGATCAGCTTTGCCACGACCCTGAACGAGCCGAATCTGGCGGGGCAGTTGGCCAGCGTGCTGCCGCAGGCCGTCGCCAAGTGGCTGCTACCGGCAGACAAGGCGGTCTGCGAAGCGATCGCCAAGGCCAATGGCGTGCCGCTATTCCTGGCGGGCAATAATATCTGGTATCCTGACCCGGCAGCGGTGCAGACGCATTTGCTCAAAGGCCATGCCTTGGGGCGGGCCGCCATCAAATCGGTACGCGGTGATCTGCCCGTGGGCGTCAGCCTGGCCATGATCGACGATCAGGCCGTGGGGCGCAACAGCATGCGCGACGAGGTCCGCGAACGTCTTTACGGCCCATGGCTGCGGGCGGCGCGTCAGGATGATTTCGTCGGCGTCCAGAATTACGAACGCGCTCTTTGGGATGCGAAGGGCCGTGTCGAACCGCCTGCTGGTGGCGATCGGAACGGGGCTGGCACCGAAGTCTATCCAGCATCCTTGGCAGGGGCTGTTCGCTACACCCATTCGGTGGCGAAGGTGCCGGTTATCGTGACAGAGCATGGCGTGAATACGCCGGACGACACCATCCGCCAGCGCCTTATTCCCGCGGCATTGCGGGAATTGCATAAGGTCATCGCAGAGGGCGTCCCTGTCTCCGGCTATCTTCACTGGTCGTTGATCGACAATTTCGAATGGGGGTTTGGCTATAAAGCACAATTCGGTTTGCACAGCCTGGACCGCCGAACATTCAAACGGACGCCCAAACCGAGCGCAGATGTGCTGAGCGCTATCGCTCGAAACAACGCTCTTTAGCAGGCGGGTCTGAACGGTGGCGATATGTAAAGAAAAACTGATGCATCGACTTTCGTTGCTGGCGATTCTGCTGATCGCGGGCGCCACTTCGATGCCCGCATCAGCAGATCCTTCGTTGGAAGATCAATTTCGCAATCCGCCGCAGACTGCCCGACCCCAGGTCTGGTGGCACTGGATGAACGGCAATATCGATGCTGAGGAGGCTGTCGCCGATATCGATTGGATGGCTGACCAGGGCATTGGTGGCATTCATATGTTCGAAGGCGGTCTGGGTGCGCCAAAGCAGATTGGCGTGTTGAAGCCATGGATGTCCCCCGCATGGCAGGAGGCCATGCGGAAGAGCGTCCATCGGGCGCATTCCAGAGGCATGGATTTTAGCATTGCCACATCGCCGGGGTGGAGTTCGACCGGAGCACCTTTCGTCCAGCCAGCCGATGCCATGAAGAAACTGGTGTGGTCGGAAACGGCCGTCCGTCGGGATCGCGGAAAAGTGTCTATCCGTCTGCCCCGTCCGCCTGCGGTAGAAGGTGCCTATCAGGATGTTGGGAGAGGGGACGACGCTGGTGCGGGCTACTATCGCGATGTGGCTGTCATCGCTTTCCCAGGACATCGGACGATATTGAAGCCAGATGCCATATCCTCGTCCAGTGCAGTTACGACAGCACAACTGACCGACGGCCGCTTTGCTACGCCGCAGCGCCTGCTGCCGGACGCAAACGGGACGGGTTGGATCATATGGCGCTTCGATCGGCCGCAGGTCGTTCGGAGCTTCCGTATCGGGATGGCCGGTGTCGGCGGATTCGGCGCGCCGCCGCCTCCAGTGGCTAAGCTGGAAATCAGCGATGATGGTGTGACATATCGCCATGTCGCGACCTTGGCCGCGTCAAAATCGCCGGTCAGGACGGCCAGTTTCCCTGCGGTCAGCGGACGATTTTTTAGAATCGCGATCGCAACCGACGCACAGGGTGGCAACACGACGCTAAGCTATGCTCCAGGGGCCATCCCTTTGTCATTCACCCCCCAGACGCCGGGATATCTCGTTTCGGAACTGCAACTATCCCCAGATGGCTTGATTCAGAATGCCGAGGAAAAGGCAGGCTTTGCCGCGGTGCCTGACTATTACGCTCTTGCCACGCATACTGATGGGCCGACTATTGATCCCACCAGCATAATCGACCTTACCCAAAATATGGGACCGGATGGGACGCTCGACTGGATGCCGCCGAAACATGGCATCTGGACGGTCCTTCGCTTTGGCATGTCCTTGACGGGCCATCGGAACGGACCGGCACCTGAAGAAGCCACGGGCCTGGAGGTTGATAAATTATCCGCCGACCGCGTCGGTGCTTATATTGATCGCTATCTCGCCGATCAGCGCGCAGGTCTTAACGGGACTATCGGCTTGAACGGTCTTTTGAGCGATAGCATCGAGGCTGGCGCGCAAAATTGGACAGATGACATGCCATCCCAATTTTACAGCCGCATGGGCTACCCGCTGGACCGATGGTATCCGGCACTGGCGGGCTATATTGTTGGGAAACCGGCGCAATCAGACGCATTCCTATATGATTTTCGCCAAACAATTTCCGACCTGCTGACCGAGGCGCATTATGGCACGCTGGCGACACATGCCAAAGCGGCCGGGCTGACTTATTATGCCGAGGCGCTGGAGGATAATCGGCCGCAACTGGGCAACGACCTGGCTATTCGCGCGAAGGCGGACATACCTGCTGGCGCGATGTGGTGGTTTGATCCATCGACCGGTCCAAAGCCGACATTTGTCGCCGATGTGAAGGGCGCGGCGTCAGTCGCTCATATTTTGGGCAAGCCCTATACCGCGGTCGAGGCACTTACCGTCTTTGGCAGGCCATGGGGCCTGTCTCCGGCAGAAATGCGTCCGGCGGCTGACCTGGCTTTCCTGATGGGCGGCAATCGCCTGATGCTTCATAGTTCCGTGCATCAGGCGACAGGTTCCAACCTGCATTCCGGTTCGTTTCCGGGAATGACGATGGCCCCGTTGCTCGGCCATTATTTCAATCGCAACGAAGCCTGGGGTGACATGGCCAAGGGTTGGATCGACTATCTGGCCCGCACCCAGTTCCTGCTCCAACAGGGGCTTCCGCAGGCTGGGTTCGCCTGGTTTGTTGGTGAGGAAGCGCCGGTCACCGGGCTATTCGGCGGCAAGGAACCGGAGGGCGTTCCGTTCGGCCTCGACTATGATTTTGTCGATGCGACATTGTTGGCGTCGGGATTGAGGGTTCAAGATGGCAAACTTACCAATCGCTCCGATAACAGCTACCAGTTTCTGTTTCTGGGCGGCAGTAGCGTGCGCCTGACTTTAAAAACTTTGAATCGACTCTTGGCCTTAGCCAAACAGGGCGTTGCCATTGCGGGTGTACGGCCTGTCGATTCACCAAGCCTAGCGGATGATCCAACGGCGGTCGCAAAGGCTATCTCATCATTATGGTCACTCCCCAATGTCGTTGAAGCCAGCACGCCCGAGGCAGCAGCAAAATTGCTGCACGTGGCCCCGGACTGGCGCTTTACTGGCCAGGGGCTTTCCGTGCGGCACCGTGTTTTGCCCGACGGCGACATCTATTTCCTGGTCAATCGCGGTTCTACGCCCGTGGAAGGAGATTTTCTGTTCCCTGCAAAGGCTGGGGCGACATGGTGGGACGCTGTCGATGGATCGCAGGTCGATGCCGGAGCCAAGGCCGGTGCCGTTCGGGTCGCGCTCGCGCCCTATCAGAGCCGCTTTCTGATCGCGCGAGACTTGGGCGAGGCAAAGGCTGTGGCCCCGGTCGACCCTGTATCCGTTGCGACCGCCGATGAACATTGGGATATCTCATTGGGAACGCCTGGGCTTGCGACTGATGAACGGCGTGCTTTTTCGCTGGGTTGGCTCAATGAACAATCTGATCCCAGGATTCGCACTTTTTCGGGTAAGGCGACCTATACCGGCGCCATTCGACTAAGAAAGCCGTCCTGCGCCAAGCCTGTTTTCTGGCTTGATATAGGCGCGATGGCCGATGTGGCGAGGGTCACAGTTAACGGTATCGAGGCCGGTATTATATGGACGCAACCGCACAGATTGAACGCGACATCCCTGATAAAAGCCGGACGCAATGTACTGGAGATCGAAGTGACAAACCTCTGGGTCAACCGGCTAATCGGCAAGGCGCATCTAAACCAGTCATCGGCAATCGACAAGATGTACAGGCCAGACGCTCCACTTCGACCAGCTGGTCTCAAAGGTCCGGTCCGCCTTCTCATGCGATGCCAAACTTAAAGGAAACACAATGATGTCGCAGTGGCGACGCCCCGCATATTATCCTACAATACGGCGTCGTCAAAGCATGGCGACCACCGAGTTCTATTTGAAAAAGACCGCTCATAGTTGTGATATGCTGGATCGGCTCTTCATAAGCGGCTGTATGCGTGTTCCGAACGCTTCCACGCCTTCTAAGAAATCATCGAAGGTCAGCAGCACACCACCGGTGTTCGGCACCTGGGCCATGTCGTCGAGCATGCGCGCCACGCTTTCGTAGCTGCCGACCAGTGTGCCCATGTTGATGTTCACGGCCCCTTGCGGCGCGGCGAGCTGACGGACGTTGGTGTCGGTGTTGACCGTGTCCCTGGCGCCCTGATCGGCCAGCCATGCGATCGCTTCAAGATCGACGCCGTCACTATAGCGCCGCCACTTGGCCATGGCTTCCTCGTCTGTCTCAGCGGCGATCACCATGACCAGGACGAAGACCGAGACGTCGCGCCCCGTCTTCGCGGTGAACGTCGACAGCCGGTCGTTATTGGAAGCAAAAGCGGTCGGCGTGTTGACGCCCTTGCCAAGGCAGAAGGCATAGTCCGCCCACTTGGCCGAGAAGGCTAGTCCCGCATCGGACGAGCCCGCGCAGATAATCTTCATGTCCGCTTGCGGTTGGGGCCTCACGAGGCAGTCTTCCATCTGATAATATTGGCCCTTGAAGTCCGAGCGGCCTGTCTCCCACAACGCGCGCAATATGCGGGCATATTCATCGAGTACGTCGTAGCGATTGCGAAAATGTTCGTCGCCTGGCCAGAGGCCCATCTGGGTATATTCGGGCGGCTGCCAGCCGGTGATCAGATTGAGCCCGAAACGGCCATGACTAATGCTGTCGATGGTATTGGCCATGCGTGCGGCGAAGGCGGGCGGAATGATCAGCGTGGGGCAGGTGGCAAAGATCTTGATCTTCTCGGTCACCGCAGCGAGGCCCGCCATCAGCGTGAAGCTTTCCAGGCCATATTCCCAAAACTGCGTCTTGCCCCCGAAGCCGCGCAGTTTGATCATCGATAGCAGGAAATCGAGCCCGTATTTTTCGGCGCGCAGGGCGATCTCCTTGTTGAGATCGAAGCTCGGCAAATATTGCGGGGCGTTCTCGCTGATGAGCCACCCATTATTGTTGATGGGAATGAAAACGCCGACCTGCATGGACTTCAACTCCTGAGGAACGCGAGAACGACGCGGTTGAAATTTTCGGAATCGGTCACGTTGCAGGCATGACCACCCCAGTCAAACGTGGCGGTGCGGGCATGCGTAACCGGCGCGGCGAGATCGAGCGCGGTAGCATAGGGCACGAGGAAGTCGTCACGGGTGGCAATGACGAGCAGATTTTCCAGCGCCGCCAGCACCCCCGGGTCGGGCGCATAGGCCTGCACGGCGGCGATGCGCCTGGTCGTCGTCTCGACGCCCGGCAAGGCCGCGAGATGGTGGTCTATGTCCGCATTCAGCTCTTCGTCGTGATCGGCGATCCAGTCGGGCGGATAGAGGAACAACGGCTGCGCTTCGAGAAAAGCCCGCTCGCCAGCGCCATGCAGCAGTGCGAGGCGGGCGGCGAAACAGCGCCGCGTATGGGGCGAGAGCGAGCGCCATCCGTTGACGACAACCAGCCGGTCGATCCGTCCTGTGCGGATGGCGGTTTCGACGCCGATGGCCCCGCCCAGCGCATGCCCGATGCAATGGGCGCGCACGATGCCGAGGGCATCCATCAGCGCGATCATGTCGTTTGCCATGTCCTCGACCGATAGGGCGTCGGCAAGCGCGCGGTCGCTGCGGCCGGTGCCGCGATGGTCATAGGCAATGACGCGGAAATGCGCAGCCAGCGCCGGCAGGTTGGGCGCCCAGTAGGTCGCTAAGCCGCCAAGGCCGCTCGACAATATCAGCGGCGGCGCATCCGCGCGCCCGTGCATCTCATAGTGAAGCCCGGCCGCCTTAGCCAAGATGAGCGACCGAGGCGATCTCGACCAGGCAGTCGGGCTTTACCAGTTCGCACCTGATGCAGTAGCGGGCAGGTTTGTCGCCCGGAAAATATTCGGCATAGACCGCATTCAAGGCGGCATAGTCCTTAAGGTCGGTGAGGAAGATGTGGTTCATGGCGATGTCGGCCATCGTGCCGCCTGCAGCCTCGATCGTGGTTTTGATGACGTCGAGCACATGACGCGTCTGCGCGGCAGCATCGCCGATATGCAGCACTGCGCCGCCCTCTCCCAGCGCCAGTACGCCCGAGACGTACACCGCGTTGCCGGCCCTCGCTCCGGCCGAATAAGGAGCTATCGGGGTCGGGAATTGCGGCGGATTGATGGGTTCAAAAGGCATCAGGAGTCCTTTGGAGGCAGTTGGCCAACAGCGGTCGTGAAGTCGGCGACGTTACTCACCCAGCCGAAGAATGTCTCGACATTGTAAAGGCTGGCGTCGCGGATGAAGTCTGGCCCCAGATGATGCACGGCGTCCTCCAGCAGCACGCCGAAATATTCAAGGTGGAAGCCGTCCCGCAGGGTCGATTCGACACAGACATTGGTGGCGATGCCGGTGAAAATCAGCGTGCGGATGCCGCGTGCCCGCAGCACGGAATCGAGCTGCGAGTTGAAGAAGGCGGAATAGCGCGGCTTGTGCACGCGCAGGTCGCCCTCCTGCACATGCAAGCCATCCACAAGGTCATAGTCCCATCCTCCGCGCGCAAGGAATTTGCCGGTAAGCTCCGGTCGCGCGCGCATGGTCTTGAGCGCATTGGATTTGTACCAGTTTGGCGAGAGAGGCGTACCTGCCTCGACATAGTCCGGATCCCAGCCATTCTGCAGGAACACAACCGTCATACCGGCTGCGCGCGCCATATCGACGACTTCGGCAATCTTTGGAATCACGCCGCCCGCCTGGCCGATATCGAATCCAGCTTCGTCCACATAGCCGCCTTCACTGACATAGGCGTTCTGCATATCCACGACGATCACCGCCGTCGTCGCGGCATCGAGCCGGATTGCTTCAGGGCGCGCCGACAAGACCACAGAGAGGCCGGAACGAGAAGGGGCTGGATCGATAATGATGTCGTTCACCAGTGCAGGATCAAGCAAATCTATCCGGTGGTCAAGCAGAGTGCGCCCATTTGCTCGACCCAAACAAAATGCCTATTGCGAACCATTCATCGCCCTGGCGACCAACGCTGACCGACGGCTCTTGGGAGCTAAAAATCGGTTGCTGAGCGTCTTGGAAAGACCAGCTTTCCTATCCTACTAAGTGATCAGCTGTCCTTGAGGTTTCATTGGGCGTAATCGCAGTGCCCGATGGCGAGTTCAAGCGTCCCGACTGGCAACGACGTTGCGGGCCCCAAGCCTTTGCAACGCTCGACAACAGCATGTCAGGACGCGCGCCTGCGCGGTGGATCGCGCATTGTTAGACCATCTAGGGGTGATCCTCCGGTTGCTTGCGGCTCGTCGGCCTTTTGCGCGCATTGCATTAGCATGTCGGTCATCGTGGCCCGATCGACCGCGCGCGAAAAGAGATAGCCCTGGCCCAATGCACAGCCAAAATCGCTCAGCTGCGACGCCTGACTTTCGGTTTCGATACCTTCGGCCACCACGCGGATGCCAAGCTTCCTGGCGATCAGAAACAGGCCCTCGACTATGGCCGTGCTGGCGTCATCCGGAGCCAGCCGGGCGACGAAGGACTTATCGATCTTGATGATGTCGACAGGGACGGTCAGCAGATGGGTAAGCGACGCAAATCCCGTTCCGAAATCGTCAAGTGCGATCTTCAGACCGTTGCTGCGCATTCTGGCTATCTCACGCGCGATGCCATTATCCCGATGGCCCAGATAGACGCCCTCGGTGATCTCGAGTATCAAATGTTCGAGGGGGACTCCCGCACGCACGAAAGCGGCGCTCAACTGTTCATAGAGTTCGCCGCGGTGGAAGTCCGCCGAGCAGACATTTACGCCCACATGCTGGAACGCAATGCCCATGTCGAGCCAACGGCGCACGTCTGCGGCGATGCGCGATAGCATGGTGTCCGTGATCGCGCAGGCGATTTGCGGATCCGACGTCGCTTCGCAGAATTCGGCAGCCGAACGGACATGACCATCTTCCGTAGTCAGCCGACATAGCGCCTCGACGCCGACGATTTCCCGCGTGTCCAGCCGCACGATAGGCTGATAATAAGCATCAATCCTGCCATCGCGCAGCGCGGCGCCGACCTCGCGAATGGCCGAGAGGCGATGGGTGATCGACGTTCCGATACCGGGCCAGTAGCGTACAAATCCGCCCCGGCCCGTTTCCTTGGCATGATAGAGCGCAAAATCTGCATTTTGCCATACGCTTTCGGCAACTTGATCGCCGTGCGCCAGAATGGCACCACCAATAGTCGCTTGAGGGTAGAGGATATGGCCGGGCCCCTGCACGGGTTGGGCCAGCCGATCAAGAATGCGCTCCGCCGTCGCTTCGATATTGCGAAGTGAGTCCGGCGCCTGAACGATAATCGCAAACTCATCGCCGCCAAGGCGGAATGGTCTGTCGGGCGCGCAAACCTCAGCGATGCGCGCAGCGACGTCGCGGAGCAAGACGTCGCCAGCATGATGGCCAAAAGTATCGTTGACGACCTTGAGATTGTCCAGGTCGAGCGCCAGCATGGCCCAAGCGCCCGGGTCGTTACAGTCCAGACCTGCCAGCGCCGCATTGAAGGAAGGCCGATTGGCTAATCCCGTCAGGTCATCGATATTGGCAAGCCTGTCCCGCTCCAGCACCCTTTCATGGCGCTCCATGGCGATGAGGCAAAGATATATGCACGCGGCAACGAACGCCTTCTCGACGTCGGACGGACCTCGTTTGTCGCGATAGTAGAAGGCAAAGGTGCCAAGCACTCTGTTCTTAGCGTCCAGGATTGGAGAGGACCAGCAAGCCTTATATCCAAGCGGCAGGATCAGATGCCGGAAGTCGCTCCAGCGCTCGTCATTCTCGATGTCACATACCGTGACAGCTTGCCCAAAATAGGCGGCCTCCCCACAAGATCCTATGTCAGGGCCGATGCCTAGCCCATCCAGCGCGCTGGAATAATGGTCAGGCAAGGAGGGGGCTGCAAGCGGGTGCAACAATCCGGCGCGATCGAGCGTAAGGATTGAGCACACGATATCGGGCACCGTTGCTTCGACCTCCCGGCAGAGACGGTCGGCGGTATCCTTAAGGCTTTCGCCTTTGGCCACCATCTCCAATATTATGTTCTGGAACCGGATCAAGAATTTGCAATCCCTTCGCGCGAGGACGATTAATCGTCCCTAGCCTGCGAGCTCGTGTTTAAGGCCGCTGATGGCGGTGTGCCCACTGGTAACGGACGCGTAAGCACGATTGACGACATCAAGGATTGATGCGCTCAACGCATCGTCGTTGCGCACCCTGTCGAATTCTTCCTTCAGATAATCTTCTCCGCGCTCGATCTCGCTGATGATGGCCTTGTCGCCGCCACCCAATGCGACCCTCAGATCCTCTATGCGCCGGTGTATCGTTGCTGCTGCCGATCCAAAGTCGTTGGGGGTACCGCCCAGAGCCCGGCTGGCCTCCTGCAGAAGCTCGACGGCCGCACGCCGCTGGGTTGCAAGGTCGATAAACAGGGCCTTGAGGTCCGGACTATCTACCTTCTGGGCGGAATGTTCATACCCCTTCACGCTGTCGATTAATGTGGTGACAAGGTCGTCGATCTTGCTGATATCGTGATTGGTGGACATCCTGCTCTCCTATGCACGCCAATCACTAATAATCATCTATCAGCAATAATGTTTCACGATTTATTATGTCACGGAATTTTTTCCGTTAACAACATATAAACTATAAAACAGTTTGGAACATAAAACATCAGTATATTAATAATTACAGATGATGAAAGTTCGGACCGGATGTATATCTTCATCGAACATTCATAAACGCAAATTAATTTATACTTATCGCATACAAACCCTGTTTTTAATGCATGATAAAGTTCAAACTTCTTGCCTGGGTCCGAGACGCATGGGCCATTGGTGCGTCAGATGCGCCGCTGTATGAGGAGCGCCTGTTGAACTGCCGACAGCCCATATTGTGGTCTGCGCAGACTGCGCCAAGACTTGACGCCTCGATCTTGACGCTTGGCAGCGCCCTGCTTCGACCTAAGGTGCCTGGTCAACCTCATACCGAACTTTAGAAGCGCACCGCTCGCAACGCGGTACGATGGACAGGCGAGCGAAAGTGAGACCATGCTTCCCCTATCGCTGAGTAAAGACCTGACAGATGTCATCAAGGCTATGAGCGATGTCGAAAGGGAAATCGCAAAAGCGGCCGTGCCGGAGGTGAGAGAGCAAAATCGCGGGCTAAGCGTCTTTCACCGGTCGATCATGTGATCACAAGGTTATGCGCAAGAGCATCTAGCCATAAGCAGGCCGGGCGCGTTATGCGATCGCTATGACAAAGCCGACCGACGACCAACTCACCACGCTGGGCTCTGCGTTCGAAACCTTCACGCGCCGCTACAAGCTGGCTGAAGCTATGAGCGCGCAGAAGCCTCTGAACGAACTCGACAAGCAGACGCTCTTCTATGTGGCCCAGCATCCTGCCTGCGGACCGAGCGACGTGGCGCGCTTTTTGGGCACGGCCAATACCACGATTTCGTCTGCGACCGACCGGCTGGTCAAGCGTGGCCTGCTCAAACGCGCCCGTGTCGAACAGGATCGCCGCGCCGTCGCCCTGGAACTGACCGGTGAGGGCCAGTCTTATGTCACTAATCAGCGCAAGACATATCAGGACATGTACCGGCTGATGCTGGAGCGGCTTGCGCCCCATGAACGCGATCAGTTCATCGCACTGATTGCGAAAATCATATATAACGATGATTGAATAATACGATGTTCGTATTATCTAGGAGAGCAGCACGCGGTCGCACCACTGCCGACGAATGAGGAGCAAGCCCCATGGCGATTACGGTCAACGGACACGATTTTCCGCCTCCAGACGACGCGCGGGTATCGCTGCTCGACCTGTTGCGGGAACGGTTGCACCTGACCGGCACGAAGGTCGGCTGTAACCAGGGGGCCTGCGGGGCGTGTACCGTCCTGCTGGACGGCAGGCGCGTCCTCTCCTGCCTCACCCTGGCGGTACAGGCGGACGGGCGATCCGTCACGACGATAGAGGGGCTGGGTACGGCCGAGGTTCTGCATCCGCTGCAAGCCGCGTTTATCGAGCATGACGGCTTCCAGTGCGGCTATTGCACGCCGGGCCAGATTTGCGCGGCGACAGCCATGTTGGAAGAAGTAGCTGCGGGCATGCCAAGCTACCTCACGGCCGATCTGGCAGCCGATAGCATCATCCTGTCGCGGGACGAGGTGCAGGAGCGGATGAGCGGCAATTTGTGCCGCTGCGGCGCGCATAACGGGATCATCGACGCGATTCTCGACGTTGCTGCGGAGCGCCGGCCATGAACCCCTTTAGCTATGCCCGCGCCGCTTCGGTGGCCGACGCCCTGAATATGACAGGTGGGCAGGGCGTTCGCCTTATGGGCGGCGGCACCAATTTGGTCGATCTGATGCGCAAGGGGGTGGATACACCCTGCCAGCTGATCGACGTCACGGCGCTGCCGGACGGGATAGATCGGGCGGAGGATGGCGGCCTGATCATCGGCGCGGCATCGCGCAACAGCGCGGTCGCCGCGCACCCTGTCGTGCGGTCCGATTATCCGATGCTGGCGCGCGCCATATTGGCCGGAGCATCGGCGCAGGTTCGCAACATGGCGACAGTCGGCGGCAATGTCATGCAGCGGACGCGGTGCCTGTATTTCAACGACGTGGCTGGCGCGCGCTGCAACAAGCGGGTGCCGGGCAGCGGGTGCGACGCCATTGGCGGTTTCAACCGCTACCACGCCATATTGGGCGGATCGGATGCCTGTATCGCCACCCACCCCTCGGACATGTGCGTTGCCCTCGCCGCCCTGGATGCCCAGATCCATATCGCGGGTCCGGCAGGCGAACGCACAGTTCCGCTCGTCGCGTTCCACCGCCTGCCCGGCGAACGGCCCGACATCGAGACGGTGCTCGATCCCACGGAGATCATCGTCGCAGTGTCGCTCCCGCCATCGTCGTTCGCGGCAAGCTCGGCCTATCGCAAGGTGCGCGACCGGGCGAGCTATGCCTTCGCCCTTGTCTCGGTTGCGGTGGGGATGACTATGCGTGAGGATAGGGTCGATGCCATCGCTGTGGCGTTCGGTGGCATCGCGCCCAAGCCCTGGCGCGCATCCCGGATAGAGGACGCGCTGCGCGGTGCGTCGCTATCACCGGCAGCGATAGAGAAGGCGTTCGAAGCGGAATTCGCCGGGTCAACGCAGCTGCCCGGCAATGGCTTCAAGCGCGGACTGGCGAAACGAACCCTGTCCGCCATGCTCGCCGAACTGGGAGGAGCTGCCCTGTGACCAAGATCCAGAACGCCGTCATCGGCTCGGTCCGGACCGTCATCGGCTGGGTGCCCGCAGGCTGGTTGCCGGGTGGTTCGCCCGACCCCCTGATCGAACGCCGGGCAGCGATCGGGCGGCAGGCTTCGCGACTGGACGGACCATTGAAGGTCGCAGGGGAGGCGCGCTTTGCCGCCGAAGTGGCGGTGGACAATCTCTCTTATGCCGCGCTGGTGCACAGCCCGATCACGCGGGGCCGGATCACGCGGCTGGACACGGACGCGGCGGAAGCGGCACCCGGTGTGATCTTCGTCGTGACGCATCGGAATATGCCGCGTCTTGGCACGCTGGCGCTGATCGGCATGAGCGACATGTCAGCCGTCGGGAACAGCGATCTGCCGATCCTGCAGGACGCGCACGTCCATTATAATGGTCAGATCGTCGCAGCCGTGATCGCTGAAACCCAGGAACAGGCCGATCACGCCGCCTCGCTGATTGTGATCGATTACACGGCCGAACCAGCAAAGACCCTTTTCGAGGAAGCCAAGGCGACAGCCCGGACTCCCGCGTCCATCCTGATCGAGAAGAACCATGTCGCGGTCGGCAATGCCGAACGCGAGCTGTCGCGGTCAGCACATAGTGTCGACAATGTCTATCGGACGCCACCGCAGAATCACAATGCGATCGAACTGCACACCGTCACCGCCATATGGGAGGGCGATGGCCTGCTGGTGCAGGACACGACGCAGATGGTCGCGCCAAGCGCGACGGCGCTTGCCAAGCTTTTCGGCCTGAAGAGGGAGCAGGTGCGGGTTCTCTCGCCCTTCGTGGGTGGCGGCTTCGGCGGTAAAGGCATGTGGGATCATCAGATCATTGCCGTCGCCGTGGCGCGGATGGTGGGGCGCCCGGTGCGCCTGACACTCAGTCGGGAGGGCGTCTACCGCATCATCGGCGGCCGGACCCCGTCCGAACAGCGTGTCGCCATCGGCGCGGATGCAGCGGGCAGGTTCACCGCGCTCATTCATAGCGGCTATTCGGTGATGCCGCCTTATGGCGCTTGCCCGGAGCAATATACGCTCGGTTCGCGGGCCCTTTATGACGCAAAAAGCTTCGAATTTCTTCAGCGCCATGTTGATCTCGACATTGTGCCCAATACCTTCATGCGCGCGCCTGGCGAGGCGATCGGCACTTTCGCGGTCGAGAGCGCGGTCGATGAGCTGGCGCATGCCATGGGCGTCGATCCGGTCGACCTGCGCATGACCAACATCGCCGAGCGGCATCCCGTCTCCGGCACCCCCTTCTCCCAGCATGCGCTGAAACAGGCTTTTAAAGACGGCGCGGACCGGTTCGGCTGGAGCCGTAGGGCTTTGGAGCCAGGTTCGCGACGCGAGGGCGAATGGCGGATCGGCATGGGCTGCGCTGCGGGCAGCTTTCCTTATGCGCGCATGCCGGGCGCCAATGTCCGCATTACGCTGCATGGCGATGGGTCGGCGACCATTGCCTGCTCCGCACAGGAAATGGGAATGGGCACGGCGACGGTGCAGGCGCAGCACGCGGCCGACCGGCTCGGGCTGCCGCTGGCGGCGATCCGTTTCGAACTGGGCGATTCCGACCTGCCCGCATCGCCCATGGCGGGGGGATCGTCGCAGACAGCCTCCGTCGCTGGAGCGATCATTGCCGCTGCAGAAAAGCTGACGGGCGAAATGCTGCGTCTGGCGGGCAATGCCAGCCCCGTCGCTGGCCTGCGCGCGAGCGAGGTTCAACTCACCGATGGCGGCATCGCCAGCATCGCCGATCCATCTCGGCATGACAGTTTCAAATCGATCCTTGCACGGGCTGCGCGCGATGACATGACTGTGACGGCGGCGGGCAGCATGCCGCTCGAAATGTTCAAATTCGCCATGCACACCACGTCCGCCGTCTTCTGTGAACTGCGCGTCAGCGACGTGACCGGGGAAGTGCGCGTCGATCGGCTATTGGGTTCCTTCGATTGCGGCACGATCCTTAATCCCAAGACCGCGGCGAGTCAGTTCCGGGGCGGCATGATCATGGGTCTTGGCCTTGCCCTCACCGAGGAAAGCTTGTTCGATGAGCGCAGTGGCCGGATCATGAATGCGTCGCTCGCCGACTATCATATCCCGACCCATCTGGACGTGCCACAGATCGATGTGATGTGGACAGACATTCCTGATCCCCGCTCGCCGCTGGGGGCGCGGGGTATCGGGGAGATTGGCATAACCGGAGTCGGTGCCGCCGTGGCGAACGCGGTGTTCAACGCGACCGGCAAGCGGGTGCGCGACCTTCCAATAACATTGGACAAGCTGTTGCCGGATTGAAGCGGTATCTGCGTCTGCCTCATCCCGATATATCGACCCTGATGGTGCGGGCGGCGTTTCATGCGCCGACCCTCGTTAATGTCACCGGAGCATATCCCATTTTCCACCTGATCTTCGCGCTGCCCTCTATGCTCGTCATCACGCGCTTCCTGTGGCTACTGCCATGGCCGCTGGCGGTGAAGATCGCCCTCGCGGTGCTGATGCTGGTCGCTTCGCAGTTCCAATATTGGAGCAAGCTGTCGTCCGGATCGATCTTCGCGCCCGAGTTCCCGCGCGCCATCGTCATTCTGTTCAACTGGGCGGGCGCCTCGCCCTGATGCAGTTGCTCGCCGATGTGGCTTTGCTCGCCCTGTGGTTGGCGTCGGGACGAAACGCAGCGATGGCCCTCGAAATTCGCTATGTTATGGCTGCCGCAGCCATGCTCCTCGCTTGGGTCGGTGTGTATAATGCGACGCGGGTTCCCTCCCTCAAGGATGTCAGGATCGATATTGCCGGGCTCCCGCCACAGTTCGACGGCTACACCCTGGTGCAACTGACCGACCTCCACATCAGCCGCCTGTTTCCGGCCGGATGGACGCGGGCTGTTGTCGATCGTACAAAAGCGCTCGATGTCGATCTGATCGTGATAACAGGCGATGTCATCGACGGCAGCCTCGCGATGCGCCGGGCGGATGTCGAGCCTTTGCGCGACCTGCGCGCGCGCGATGGCGTGTTCATGAGTCCGGGCAACCATGAATATTTCCTCGGCTATCAGGAATGGATGCGGCATTTCGCTGAAATGGGCATGCACATACTGGCCAATGACCAGGTGGTTCTCCGCCGTCAGGGCGGCAACCTCATACTCGTCGGCGTGACGGACAGGACGGCCCCGGCAACCGGAATGCCGCCTCCGGACTTGGCAGCCGCCTTGGCTGGTGCGCCGGCAGGCGCTCCCATTCTCCTGCTCGACCACCAACCCGGTCCAGCACACACGGCGGCGGCGTGCGGTGTTTCGCTTCAGCTGTCCGGCCATACCCATGGCGGCATGATCCCTGGACTGGATCGCCTCGTGGCGATGGGCAATAAGGGCTTCGTGTCCGGACGCTATATGGTCGACGGAATGACGCTCTATGTGAACAATGGGACTGGTATATGGCCTGGATTTGCAATGCGTCTGGGCCGTCCCGCCGAACTCACCCGGATTACGCTTCACAGAAAATCCTGACAGGCTTGGCCAACGCCGGTCACCTTAGGGAGCGAACTTCCAACAGTGAGCTTTTCTAAGCGTTGAGTGAGCGATTGGTTATCGCCCACATCTCATGGAGACCAAGCGGTCCGCTCCTGCGAGCAAATTTGGTTATCGATTGGCGTTTGAGGGGCGACTCGCGACCTGGCCCTGTTTACCCTGGTTAGAAAGGGAATAAGCGACACTGGCACTTCGCCGTCAGTCTAAGCGATTTGCTATCGGCGGCTTGTATCACATATCCGTCACATTGCGTCCTGCCGGTCCGGTATAACAAACACCACCATTGCATCAAAATCAGCTAAGACCTTGTTTGGATGGCAGTTGATACTTCTCGCGCAAACTCTGCCACCGATACATTTATCCCGACGCACTTGAATATTGCCGCTTGCAACAGCGCAAGCTCGCCGCTTAACGTCAACGCTAAATCGAGTTCCTCACTCCGTTAATTCATTCGCCGACCATGGCTGAATGATCGAACGACGGGTATCTGCCCACAAACCCCAAAGATTGCGGAGGTAAGACGAAAAGAGCCTTCGGCCTACCGCTGCTTCGTCTGTGAATGGGACTGAAAGCCGTTCTTGATATTCGATCCTCCCTGCTTTTAAATGTTCCCGCCGTTGACGTTCAGCACTCGTGTTGCGAATCAAAGCCCGGAAAAATAATGATAATTTCATTAACCTTGTTCAATCCTTGTTTCCGAGGAACAAAAATCTAGGATGCCAAGATGGCAGTTCTCGATTCCAGTTTGGACACATTCTCGTCGAAGGCCTTCAGAAGAGGGCGAATTTGACCTTTTACTTCACCCAGTTCGAGCATCGCCGCCCTCCTCCTCCGCTGCCCAATTCGCTTGTGCGGGAGAAAATCTGGCAAATATTAGGAGTTACCAGCTTGGCGCTGGGGGCCTGGTATATCCACTGGCGCTGGACGCAATCACTCAACTGGGATGCCTTGTGGTTCGCCATCCCGTTGCTGCTGGCGGAAAGCTGCGCCTATTTAGGGCTGATCCTGTTCACGCTCAATCTTTGGAAAGTGAAAGATTTCCCTATCCTGACGCCGCCTGAAGGGATCAACCAGTGCGTCGCGGATCCCGATGGACTAGATCGACCCGTGGCCGTCGATGTCTTCATCGCGACCTATAATGAAGACGAAGAACTGGTTCGCCTCAGCATCCGCGATGCCAAGGCGATGCGCTACCCCCACCCGATCGATCTGCATGTCCATGTCCTTGACGATGGACGCCGCCCGACCATGCGGGCCATCGCGGAGGAAGAGGCGGTGGGCTATATAACACGCGACAATAATGTCGGCTTCAAGGCCGGAAATCTGCGCAACGCCATGGAACATACCAGCGGTGACTTCATCCTGATCTGCGACGCGGATACCCGGCCGTTCCCCACGTTGCTGGAACGGACGCTGGGCTATTTCCGCGACCCCGACGTAGCGTTCGTTCAGACGCCGCAATGGTTCTATGACCTGCCCGAGGGCGAGACCCTGACCCACTGGCTGACGCGACGCATGGGACGCCCTGGACGATGGCTTGGCAGCGCCACCGAATGGATCTTTGGCGAAATTCGAGTAGGCGAGGACCCCTTTGCCAATGACCCAGCCTTATTTTACGATATTATCCAGCGGCGGCGCAATGCGTTTAACGCCGCCTTCTGCTGTGGCGCGGCATCGCTGCACCGGCGCGAGGCCATAATGTTCGTGGCGCTAAAGGCCTATGGCGATGCGGTCGCCAAGACAAGCGGCGAGACCCGTTCGCGCCTGGCACGCCTGACACGGCGCTGCGACAATGCCCAATCCCAGGCGTTGGCGCGCTGGCAGGCGGCGCAAGCCGAGGAACTCACGCCATATAAATTCCATGTGTCGGAGGACATTTATACGTCCATCGTCCTGCATCAGGACCAACATCGTCGCTGGAAATCCGTGCTGCATCCGCAGGTAGAATCGAAGATGCTCTCTCCGCAGGACTTGCTGACCTGGACCATCCAACGGTTCAAATATGCCGGCGGCAGCCTCGACATATTCTTCCATGACAATCCCGTCGTTGCACCGGGCATGTCGCTGGGACAGAGGCTGATGTATCTGACCACTTTCTGGTCATATCTGGGGGCGGTGTGGAACTGCATTTTTCTGCTCGCGCCGTTGGTCTATCTGTTCCTAGGTGTCGCTCCGGTGAGCGCCTATACCGGCGACTTCTTCAGCCACGCCCTGCCTTTCCTGATTGCCAACGAACTGGCGTTTCTCGCAGGAACATGGGGCATGTCCGGCTATAAGGGGAAGGTCAGCTATCTGGCTTCATTCCCTATTTCCCTGCGTGCCTTGTGGGCGGTGCTACGCAACCAACAGATCAAATTTCCGGTAACGCCCAAGGAACGACAGGATGGTAATTTCCTGCACTTGGTCTGGCCGCAAATCACGATCATGACCCTGACCGTTCTGGGCTTGGCTTGGGCAACGTTGGCTTGGCGGCTGGAAATCGGCAGCTACACGCCGGGCGGCCTGATCGCCAATGGCCTATGGGGCCTGAACAATATCCTAGCTATGTCGATAATGGTCCGCGCAGCGCTGTGGCAACCGGAGCATCAAGCATGAGTTGGCGAGACGGCCTGCGCAAAGGACGAAGTCATCTGCTTTCTGCATTTGTGCTGGCGGCCGGTGGCCTGCTGGTGGTCAACATCGAAGATGATACGCTGGAACAGGAAACAGGCGGCACGCCCCGGTCCGGTTCATCCCCTGCCATATCAACCGTTGCGCCCAGCACCCCAACACCCCCGGCTCCATTACCTTCGGTGAGCCAGCTGGCATCCCGCGCTGCGCCGCGAGCTTCCGATAAAAAGCGCGCTTATGTTCAGATCGGCGCCTACCAAAGCGAGGCCCGCGCAGCGCGCGAGGGGCGGCAGGTTCTGCGCGAACTGGGTGACCCGGCCGACATTGGCGTGCGGATTGAACCGTTCCGCTCGCTCTATCGCCTGCAACTGGGGCCATTGGCGGTGCCAGATGCAGCGCCGCTTTGCCAGCGACTGGTCAGCCAGGAACGGGATTGCCAGTTGGTGTGGAGGGATCAAAAAACTTCTTCAAAGACAGGCAGTTGACGCCCGCATTGCGATGATAGTCGATCACGTCGATACAGGACTGGATGATCTGGATACCGCGCCCGCTTTCTGCCTCCAGCGAAAAGGGGCGACACATCGTCATCTGCCCATCCTGCATAGGAATGCCAAGGTCGGTCAGGTCCAGTTCCACGACACCATGCCCTTGGCGTACCGCTAGGCGGATCGTTCCGTCGCTCCGCCCGGCATAGCCGTGAAGGATGATGTTATTGGCCGCTTCCACGAGCGCCAGTTCCAGGTCTATCGCTGCCTGTGGCGCCACCCCGGCATTGGCGCAACTGGCGTTGAGATGATCAGCAAGCTGCGCCACCGCGTCCAGCCGCGCCGGAATTTCGACGATATCAGGGTCAGTCACCGAGCACGGCCCTGGCAGAGTCCACGTTGTCCGTCAGGCTGAATACGGTGTCCAGCCGGGTTAGTTCGAACAGACGCCGCACCGATGGCTGAGCCCCTGCCACCGCCAGCGCGCCATCCTTTCCCAGCATCTTGAGTAGTGAGACCAGCACGCCGAGTCCTGTACTGTCCATGAAGCTGACGTCGCCCATGTCCAGTAACACCCTTTTGGCCCGCCCATTCAGCTGCGCCTGGATATCCGCCTTGAAGGCGGGGCCGGCGGCAGCGTCCAGTCGGGCGGCTGTCACCTTGATGATTGCCAGGTCGCCGTCGAGTGTGATGATGGTCATGCCGTTCCCTGCATTTGTTTCGTGGATATTTCCAGCGCGAGTAGCGAGATATCGTCTTCCAGTCCCGCTGAACCGTGCCTGGTCCGCAATGCTGCATCGATCTGCTGCACCATCTGGTCGATCGGATAGGATTTGGCGGCGGCGAGCAGGACACGCAAGCCTGACTGTTCCAACATCGTGCCTTGTGTGTCGCAACATTCGGTCACGCCATCGGAATACAGAATGAGCCGGTCACCAGGCAGAAGCTCGAAGGGCGTGGTATCGAACGTAGCTGCAGGGAACCAGCCAAGCGGAAAAGCCCCTTCGAGCACCAACGGCGCAACGTCCTCCCGATGCATGATGAATGGAGGTGGATGGCCTGCACAGATGATCCAGCCCTCGCCGCTTTGCGGAAAGAGCAGACCACATATCAGTGTGGCATAGCTTTCCGATTGCTGCCCTTCAATTTCCCGATTGAGGTCACTGATCGCTTGCGACAATGCGGCTGGCGTATCGGGGGCGAGTTGCGAGAGCCGGTGATGGATATGAAAGGATGCCAGTGCGGCGGGCACGCCATGGCCCTGGACATCAGCCAGGAAGAAAAGATGCGCTCCGTTGCGTAAGGGGATGAGGCCGATCGTATCCCCGCTGATATGCTGGGCTGGCCGATAGGTCCATGCCACCTGCAAGGGGCCATGGCTGTCCTGGTCGGGCAAAAGCCGCCGGTGGAGGGCTGCCGCGGCATCAAGATCTGCCTGGACCCGTCGATAGGCTTCCCGCGTGCGGGCGTTGGCCGCTGCCAGATGGTGATTACGACGCTGCAAGCGGTAATGTAGTGCAACGTTGCGCCGGGCCGATGCCATCGCCAGTTCCAACTGGATGCGGTCGAGGGGCTTGAACAGAAAATCGTCAACGCCCGCATTCAGGGCGTGGCGGATAGTATGGCTATCACCCCTGGCGGTGGTCATGACCACGTGCAGGAAGCGATCACGGCCATGCAGCGCGCGGATACGCTCTACCAGCGCTATGCCATCCATCCCTGGCATCTGCCAGTCGGTGACGACCATGTCGAAAACATTGTCCTGGAGTAGGGTTAGCGCCTTTTCCGCATCCATCGCGCACTGCGCGGTGCAGTTGAGCGTTTCCAATTCCCAGGTCAAATATTCCAGAAACAGGTCATCATCATCGACCAGCAGCACGTTGAGCGGTCGTTCGCTATGCCGGGATCCCGACGATATCATCCTTGTCGCCTCCCTGTCTGCAACGGTGGCCACCCTTACCTTAGCTGGCAAACCATAACAGGAAAAAAGCCTTTAATCGCTTGATCTTGTGAGAAACACGCCTAATCGATGCTTAAGCAAAAATAAGCTGTCGCGCGTTCACGCCTTGTCGTTATGATCATCGATGAAAGCCAGATGTCCTGTGCGCATTCGGAGCCTTTATTTAATGACGCGATCCTTTTTATGCGGCCTGGCACTGCTGTCGTGCATGGCCCCCGCCAACGCCCAGGATCGTGGCGTACTATATGCCGGTGGCGCCGCGGGGGATGGCGCAGGCGGCTATGTGGGTGGGCTGATAGCCCTACCCGGCGACTCCTTGGGTAACGGGCTGGCGGTTCGGGCAGGCGTCAATGGTGGTACCTATCGCTATCGCACGAGCGAGCGGATCGAAGCCACCTACATCGGTGCAGAGATCGCTCTGGTCTATCAAATGTCGGGCGATTGGGGCTGGGCAAATATATCCGCCGGGCCGCGCATTACAGATACCAACCTGGATCCGAATGATCGGGGTAACAAACTGCGCGGCACCCGGTTCGACGCAGGATTGCAGACAGACGGTGCGCTGGGCAATCAATGGCGGATGGGATGGTTCGGTTCGTGGGGCGTCCGCAACGAATCATACATCGCGCAGTTGCGACTGACCCGCCTTGTCAGCGCCAGCAGCGGAACGCGTGTCGGTGTAGAGAGCATAGTACAGGGCGATCCGACCTACACGCGCGCCAGTCTGGGTGCCCATGTCGCCACGCCGTTGGGTGGCGGATGGGAAGGGCAGGTTTCCGCAGGCGCGAGCGAACAGGCGGGACGGAACGCGAGACCCTATGCGTCGCTAGGCGTCAGCCGCGTCTTTTAGGCCGCTGGTGGCGTGGCGCTGCACCGTCATGGGAGCGCTGCGCGCTGGGTCGGGCCATTGCTCCTGACGGGCTGCGTTCCCGCGCCTTCCGTAGCCATGCGTGACGGACCATCGCCTGCGCCATCGGCGGCTTTGACCGTGCCGCCCCACTATCAACTGACATGGGCCGACGAGTTCGATAGCGGTGTCGAACCCGATCCGCGTCGTTGGGCCTATGACACGCACCGCAATCGCAAGGGCTGGTATAATGGCGAAGCGCAATATTATGCGCGCCGTCGTCCCCGCAATGTGCGGGTAACGAAGGGTTCGCTGATCATCGAAGCCCATGCCGAGACGTTGGATCGCGCGGCTTTTTCCGACTGGGGCGGTCAGGCCTATACTTCTGGTCGACTGATCACGCGCGGGAAGCAAGGCTGGACTTACGGCTTTTTTGAAATACGTGCGCGCATGCCATGCGGACGCGGTACATGGCCAGCCATCTGGCTTCTGCCCGTGCAGGAAAGTGGCCGCTGGCATGGTGGCGAAATCGACATTGCCGAGCATGTCGGGAGCGATGCCGGGGCAGTGCATCATTCCATCCAGACTGGGGAACGCAATTTCCGGCGCGGCGATCATCCCACAGCCACCACCGCAATCGCGGACGCCTGCACGCAATTTCACCGCTACCAATTACACTGGACCCATGATCTCATCCGGTTCGGGGTGGATGACAGGCCTACGCTTACCTTCCATCCGGCCGAACTGGGCATGCAATTCGATCGGCCGATGTTCCTGATCCTTAATCTGGCCATCGGCGGGCCATGGGGCGGTGCGCAGGGCATCGACGAAACTGCCCTGCCTGCTAAGTTGGAAATCGACTATGTCCGGGTCTATCAAGGAATGCCATAATGATACGTTTCCTTCAGTGGCGTCGCCTTGTCGCGATTATTGCGGCGATCAGCATTCCGATTATCATCTTTTTTGTAGCGGCCATGATGATGGTGCAGGCGAATGATGCCAAGGAATTAAGGCGCGTTGTTGACCTATCTTATCAGCGCCGCGCCATGTTGCAGATCATTTTGTCAGAACATCAGGATATCGAAACCGGGCAGCGTGGCTATCTCCTCTCCGGCGATCCCAGCTTTCTCGATCCCTATCTGAAGGCCCGCCAACAGATGGACTCAACGCTGGCGCAGGTGGAGAAGTTACAGACACCAGCGGCAGTTGGAAGCGACATGACGCGGCTGCGCGATCTAACCCGGCAGAAACTGGCCTTTTCCGCCCGCACGATCGCCCTACGTCAAAATAATGATTTCGCCGGCGCGCAAGCAATGGTGATCGGTGGCGACGGCAAACGATTGATGGATGGCATCCGCGCTGAAATTGGACAGCTGCGACGGGCGGAGGAGGGGCGCCTGGCTATTCTCTCGAAAGAATCCGATGAAGCCCAATCCAAATTACGCCTGCACAGTTTCCTGCTGCTGGGCCTGCTGACCACCTTACTGTGCATTAGTGGACTGATCATTTTCCGAGCCTTTCGCGCCCGCGCCGCCGCGCTCGCGCGGCTGGACGATCTTTCGCGGCGACGCGAGGCCATTCTCGACGGTGCCATGGACGCTATTTTGATCCTTAACCCCAGCGGAAGTATAGAAGGGGTCAACAAGGCAGCGAGCCGGATATATGGCTACACGGCCGATGAATTGCTGCGGCGCGATGTCGGCATGTTGTTCGCCGATCCACCGCCCCGCGGCCAAGTCGCCACCTATCTGCGTAATATGCGGCTGGTGGAAGGCGAGCCTGGCTATCTTCAGGAAATACCGGGCCGCCGCGAAGATGGTACCGTTTTCCCGTGTGATGTTGCGGTCACAGCTGTCTTGCTGGCCGATGGTATCCATTATGTGGTGGTGGCGCGCGACATCAGCGAACGAAAGCGCGTTGAACGGCTGAAGGCGGAATTCGTCGCCAGTGTCAGCCATGAATTGCGGACGCCGTTGACGTCTATCGCGGGGTCGCTCGGACTGCTCGTCGGCGGTGCTGGCGGTGTGATGCCCGATCGCGCGCAGCGGCTGATCACAATAGCTCATGATAACGCCGAGCGGCTGGTTCGCCTGATCAACGACATTCTGGATATCGAAAAGATCGATTCGGACCAGATGACATTCAATAACAGCTATGTTGATCTGGGTGCGATCCTGCAGCAGGCAGTCGAGCAGAATCGGGGTTATGCGGATCGGTTCAAGGTGTCGCTCAATCTTGGACCAGTGCCGATCAATGCCTATTTGTGGGCCGATGCCGACCGGCTAATGCAGGTGTTAGCCAACCTCATTTCCAACGCCGCCAAATTTTCGCCGCCGGGCGAGACGGTCGATATCATAACCTGGTCAGACAACAACCGGCACAGGATCAGCATCTGTGACCGGGGGGCCGGTATTGACGAGGCGTTTCGGTCGCGCATCTTCAATCGGTTCGCACAGGCCGATTCATCTGACACACGACAAAAAGGCGGCACCGGTCTGGGGCTTAGTATCGTCCGGGAAATCGTTACCAAACTGGGCGGCGAAATCAGTTTCGACTCCGAATTAGGCAAGGGGTCGCAGTTTCACATTGACCTACCTGCAGCGCGGCCGGAAGAAGCAAAAGGTCCGGTCGACCGGCTATTGATCTGCGAACGTGACCTGGAACTGGCTACACAGATGTCAAAGGCGTTAGAGGCTTCTGGCTTGGCCTGCGATATCGTTCATAGCACGACTGATGCGATGGAACAGGCACGGACCCGCCGTTACAGAGTAGTTCTGGTGGATTCCAACCTGCCCAGCGGGGGGGGCATCGGACTGGTTCGCAATCTGCGCAGACAGCCGGGGATGGAGAACATACCTATACTGATGATTTCGGCTGATAGCCGTCACGGTGGGATTGAGGCGGAAGCATTGCGTATCGTCGATTGGCTTCAAAAGCCCGTGCCGCTGGACCAGCTTATCACTGCTGTCCGTCAAACGATAACCCACCGGGAACGTGCCGGCCAGCCAGATGTCCTGCATGTTGACGATGATCCAGATGTGCTGCGGGTGGTTGCGACAGCTTTGGAAGGGCAGGTTAACCTAACGTCTGTGACCAGCGTCCAGGCCGCGCGAGTCGCCTTGTCCGACCGTGCGTTCGATTTGGCCATATTGGACCTAGGCCTGGCCGACGGATCCGGGCTTGACCTGTTGCCTAACCTAAGAGTCTCCGGCGGCATCCCAATCCCGGTCATTATCTTCTCCGCCCAAGATGCCGACCCAGATGTCGCAGCCTCGGTGCAGGCCTATCTGACCAAGTCACGCACGCCCATTGAGCGTTTGGTAGGAACGGTCCAGCATCTGTGGCAGCAGACCGATGAAGAGGCGGAACGATGATATCCATCCTCTATGTCGATGATGACGACGATATTCGCGAGATTGCCGACATCGCGCTGAGCCTGGACCCCGAGCTGGAGGTGCGCCTATGCGCATCAGGCAAAGATGCGGTCGCGATTGCAGCAGCATGGCAACCGGCGCTCATCCTGCTGGACTTCATGATGCCGGGTATGGATGGCCCAGCGACATTGCACGCTTTACGGAACCAGGCCGAGACACGCAATATTCCGATCGTCTTTATCACCGCGCGCAGTTCCCAGCGTGACATTGCCACCCTTTTGGCGCTGGGTGCGGCGGGCGTACTGGCAAAGCCATTCGACCCGATGACGCTGGCAGCCGAAGCGCGGCAATTCCTGTGACTGAAATGGATGATCGCGTGGCGCATCTGCGCGCGCGCTTCATCGCGCGATGCCGCGCCGAACTGGCAATGATCGAGGCAAACGAGATCTTGGATCAGGATCTGCAGCATATGGCGCATCGCGCCGCCGGAATGGCAGGAACGGTCGGCCTGAAAGAATTGGGCATAGCCGCCGCCCATCTGGAAGACGCGCTGCGGCAGGGCGATCAGATAGCCGCCGCGCGCCTCGCCTTCCTGGGTGTGTTAAGGACGATCACCAGTGACAAGACATAATGGACGTCCCGCTATTATGGTCGGTATCCCATCTCCATGCACGGGCCATTCAGGTCATGACCAACGCCGTGAAGAATGTAGCCAGGCAGCACCTCAAACCCGTGCCAATGTGAAGAAGCGGACTGACTGGAATCGGGAGCGAGAAATTCTGTCGTGAATGTCTCAGAAGGGTCGTTCTTGCCTGCCCAAAGACTGTCGATCGTCCAAGGACTGGAGGTGCTAAGGCGGCCCGCAGGCCCAAGATGGAGCGGATATGCACGCTACGCCGATCGTGCAGGACAAGATCAATGACATCGCTATGCTGGCAGGGTGAATATGATCGGCGCCGTAAACTCGATGCGCTCGCCCGGTAGTTCGGCCGGTGCGCCAGGATAGGGGGAGGCGCGACGCAACATCGCTTCGGCCTCATCGTCCAGCACGGTATTGCCCGATCCCTGGACGATCGCACCCTCCAGCAACATGCCGGTGCGGTCGAGGACGAAGCGAACCTGCACCCGCCCCTCCTCCCGTCGCATCCGGGCCCGGCGGGGATAGATTTTATGGGCGTAGAGCCAGGATCGGACCTTGGCGGCATAGCTGCGGCTGGTCCCGGGTGGCGCTTTCACGTCCAGGCCATCCGCGGCGCCGCGGCGGGGCAGGGGCGCAGCCGAGGTGGCGGCGGTCGTGGTTTGCAAAGCGGGCGGCGATGGCGCTGCGGAGGAATTAGCTGCCGGTGCGGCAACCGGCATTGGCATGGAAAGGGAAAGACGCGATGGCACCGTCATGACCGGAGGCGTGATAGTGGTCACCGCGGGCGGTTGCAGTGCGGGCGGTTGTTTGGTCGTGGGGGGCTGAACAGCGGCAGGCGTGCTGGGCGTCGCTGTTTCCGCGTCTTCCTCGCCCTGCTCCACGCCCTTGAGTTGGGCGAGCGACAGGACCGTCAGCGCCGGAGATTCGCTCCGGCGGCTGACATGCCCCATGCCAAGGTTAAGCAGCGCTGCGATCAACAGCCCGTTGACCAGCAACGACGCCGCCGCCGGCCCGCCGATGCGGAAAGGATGCGCTGCCTGTGCCATGGCGTCAGAATGTGTTCGCCACGGTGAACTTGAAGCTCTGTCCTTCCGCGGCGAGCGAGGAAAGATGGCGGCGATAATGTTTATCGAAGACGTTATCCATGGCGATGCGGAATTCGAATCCCCTGGCCGCGCCGCTCTGCGGCTTGAAGGCGAAGAACAAATTATGGACGGTGTAGCCCGGTGTCGGCAGGCCAGATCCGGCTGAGGCGAAGGCACCGGTCGTCACCTTGTCCTGCCGCTCCGCAAACTCGCCAGTCCAGCCGCCCGACAGGCCGCTCGCCGCATCGGCATAGCCCAATGTCAGGCGATAGTCGTTGGCCGGAACGGTATTGAGATAATCCCCCGTCAGCCGGTTCTTGCCATCGATGAAGGACGCATTGCCGCGCGCGAAGAAGCCGCCCATGCCATATTCGGCCTCGACCTCCAGCCCCTTGAAGCGCGATCGGTTGATATTCTGGAAATAGGGCGTGCCCGCCGCGGCGGTGACATTGACGATCAGGTCCTTGACGTCATTCTGGAACAGGGTGGTCTTGGCGCGGAAGTGATCGCCCTTGCCCAGCATATCGTCGAAGGAGAAGGTGAAGCCGACTTCGACATTGTCGGATTTCTCAGGCCGTAGGTCAGGATTGTTGGGACGAGTGGCCGAACGGGTGAAGATTTCATCGATATTGGGCATCCGCACGGTGCGCGCGACCGAACCGAACAGGCCGAACCAGGGCGTAAAATTATACAGCGCCGCCAGCTTGGGCGATACGCCGCTATCCTTGACCTTGTCGGTCAGCGTCGTGCCGCCGACCACCGTGTCGCCGGGGGTCAGATCGGTCCAATCGACGCGGACGCCGGGCGTGATTGTCAGCTTGTCGGACCAGACGATCTCCAACTGGCCGAACAGGCCATAGCGGCTCATATCACCTTCGGGATGGGTGCCCGCGCCCGGCGTCACCGTGCCGTTCAGCGCCACGCGCGGGTTGCGCCGCTTCTGCTCGCTCCACTGGCCGCCCAGGATCAGGAAGGTCGTCCAGTCGCCACCCATGGCGAACTCGCTGGTGTTCTGGACCTTGGCCTGCCAGCTTTCATAGGAGAAGTCGGAATAGGCGAGCGGGCCGAGGAAGGTCGTCTCGGTCTGATGCACCTTCGACAGCGAGTAGGCGACCTGCGCCTCGACATTGAAGATCTTGCTGCCGTCGAAATCGTTCACATAGCCCAGCACGGCGGTCTTGTCGTGAACGCGGCGGCGCATCAGTGCGGCGCCAGTGGCGGCGGAAATCTGGTCATAAACCTGCGGCGCGTCGCTGATCCAGTCCTGATAGCTGGCCCCGATCGCGTGCTTCTTATTGCCACCGATCGCGACCCGGCCCTTGACCAGCCAGCTGTCGGACAAGGTGGCGGAGGCCGCAACGGTATCGCCATTGCCGCTCTTATAATCGTCGGTGCGCCGGTAGTTGTAGCTGCCCAGCAGCTCGACACCCTCGGTCGGCTGCACCGCGACGATACCCGATAGGGTGTGCGCCTGCGCATTGGTCTCAGTCGCCGCTTTCAACCGCACCGCCAGTGGATCGCCATCGTCCAGAAAATCGGATGCATCCTTGGTTGTGAAATTGACCACGCCCGCCAGCGCGCCAGCGCCATAGAGCGTCGAGGAGGCCGGGCCGCGCAGCACTTCGATCCGCTTGTAGAGTTCAGGCTCGGTGAACAGCGCGCCCATGCGATATTGTTCGTAGAATTTGGTGACGCCATCGACCGTCAGCAGGATGCGATTGTCGCTATCGCCGATCGCCGTGCCCATGCCACGAATGTTGAAGCCCTGGCCAAGCTGGCCCACGCCGCCCTGGACGTTGACGCCCGGCATCCCTTCCAACAGGTCGCCGATGGTGGTTGCCTGGACCTGGTCGATATCGTCCTGGTCCAGCGTGCTGACCGCCTGCGGCGTGTCGATCGCGACCTTTTCGGTGCCGGCGGAGATGACCATGCGGTCGAGCGCCAATCGCGTGGTTTCCGGCGCGTCGGCATCATCCTGCGCCAAGGCCTGTGTCGGCGTAACCATCAGCGCGGTTCCCAACAGCATCGGCAGTTTGGTCTTCATCTTATGTGCGGCCCCCATTGTCGGTACATTGGATCGGGCGTGGATCGCCCCGAACGACGACGCACCTATCAGCTTAATATGATATTGCAAGTGAGTCGCATTAGGATTAACGGCTGATGCAGAAAGGGGACATCATGAAGACACCGCCAATCCGTTCCATCGCCCTGCTGCTAACCCTCTTCGGGGCTTCCACCACGCAGGCGCATATGCCCTATGTGCTGCCAACCCTGTTCGATGTGGGCAAAGGTGACCATATCACCGTCCAGTCGGCCTTTGCCGAAGACGCCTTCCTGCCCGAAGTCGCGATGCGCGACGCGCCTTTCCATCTGGTCGGTCCAGACGGCAAAGACCTGCCGATCGGGCCGGTCATGCGGCAAGGAGGTGTGGCAGGATACACAGCGTGTGCCGTGATCCCGTTCCGCCTTAGGCCATTGACGCCACCAATTGTGTCGATTGTCCAGATAAGCTGCAGCCGCAGTCCCATCCCACGCCGACTTTTTTGTTGGCACGGCATCGCCACGCGTGATCATCGCCATTGCTAGAAGAATGGCGGAAGAAATGAGCGGCCAACGTGTCATTCAGCATTCCTGACGATAAGTGGACAGTGATAGCGAAGAGGCGCATGGGCACCATGTGTCATTCGACGTAATTCGCCTGGAAGGGCTTGGATCTCATACCTTGATCTCATGCCTTGTGATCAGCGAGGCTACCCGCCGAATTGCTGGACCAAATCCGGTGGGGCAACACATGTCAGTTTCGGCACGCACTCTGTCGGTTCTGCCGAGCGCTCCTGCGTCACAGCTCCTCTACATCGTCCACAGCAGCGGCGCTCCGCCGAGCTGAACAGAGGAGACCCGATATGTCGACGATCACCACCCAGGACGGCACCCAGATTTACTACAAGGATTGGGGCAGCAAGGATGCGCAGCCGATCGTGTTCCACCATGGCTGGCCGCTTTCCAGCGACGACTGGGACAATCAGATGCTGTTCTTCCTCGCCCAAGGCCATCGGGTGATCGCGCATGACCGTCGCGGTCACGGCCGGTCGAGCCAGACGGACACCGGCAACGAGATGGACACCTATGCTGCGGACGTGATTGCGCTCGCCGGGGCGCTGGATCTGAAGAACGCTGTCCATATCGGTCATTCGACCGGCGGTGGCGAAGTCGCCCGCTACGTGGCGCGGGCCGAACCCGGCCGCGTGGCCAAGGCGGTCCTGCTGGGTGCAGTGCCCCCGATGATGATGCGATCCGACAGCAACCCGGCGGGACTGCCGCCTGAGCTGTTCGACGGCTTTCGCACGTCGCTGATGGCCAACCGGGCCGAATTCTATCGTGAGATCGCAGCGGGACCATTTTACGGCTTCAATCGGGAAGGTACCAAGGTCAGCCAGGGGCTGATCGACAATTGGTCGCGCCAGGGCCTGATGGGCGGTGCAAAGGCGCAGTATGATTGCATCGCTGCATTTTCCGCGACCGATTTCACCGAAGATCTCAGGGCGATCGACTTGCCGGTGTTGGTGATGCACGGCACCGACGACCAACTTGTGCCGTTCGCGAACCACGCCCCGCGCGCGATCGAGCTGCTCAAGAACGGAACGCTGAAGACCTATGAGGGGCTTTCGCACGGCATGGCAGCGACGCACCCGGGCGTGATCAACGCCGATATGCTCGCCTTCGTGCGCAGCTGATCACCCTGTCGACGGGGGCGGGCCAAGGTCCGCCCTCTTTTTGCTCTTCTCCGTGAGACTATGCGCGAGGGCTCCGGCCGGCGCAGTCAGTTCGTCCGACGCGACCCCGAAGCGCCGGCGATATTCGGCAGGTGCCAACCCGGTAACCCGCTGGAAAATCCTGCGAAAGGCCGAGGAATCGCTATAGCCGACAGTCCAGGCGATTTGGTCGACGGATGTGCGCGTGTGCTCAAGCAGTTCACGCGCCTTCTCGACACGGATTTGTTGGGCATATTCGGTAGGCCTAAGGCCCGTGGCGAGTTTGAAACGGCGCATGAACGTGCGTTCTTCCAGGCCCGCGCGTTGCGCGAGCGCAGCGACGGAAATCTCCCGCGCACCGGTCGCCTGCATCCAATGCTGAATGGCGAGGATGCTGGCATCTCCATGACGGAGCATCGGCACAAACTGTGCATAGGGACGCTGCGCGCGCCCGGGCGGATCGACCAGCAGGAAACGCGATGTGCTGAGCATGACGCTGGGTCCCAGCAGACGCTCCACCAGGGTAAGGCCCAGATCGGTCCAGGCGAGAATCCCGCCCGCAGTGATGATGTCGCCATCGTCGATCAACATCCGATCGGCGTCGACCCGTACGGTTGGAAACCGAGAGCCCAATGTCTTGGCGAACGCCCAGTGAGTGGTTGCCGGTCGGCCACTCAGCAGCCCCGTCTCGGCAAGCACAAAAGCGCCAGCGCACACCGAGCACAGCGTGGCTCCGCCTCGGTGCAGGCCAGACATCCAGTCGGCGAAAGCAGTCATCTTTTGCATCTGTTCCGGGACCACCAGGCTGGGGGGCGTGACGACATGCGTGAGCGAATGCGGTGCTTTCGGGTCGGTATCGAAGATGCAGACGATGTCCGCGTCTTCCTGCCGCCAATGGCTGACGCGGATCGCATTCGGGGAATCGGCCGATCGCGCAATGTCGTTGGCGATGCGGAACAGGTCCGTCAGGCCGTAAATCGCGGAAAGCTGGCAGTCTGGATATAGCAGCAGCCCTATTTCCGCGACCAGGCGGGTCTTTGTGCTCATGTCACTTCTGTCTCGCATACTGTCGGTTTCGGCTAGCGCCACTAAGCGGCGTGCACCCTATACCTTCTCAAGCAAGAAGCTTTCGGGTCACAGCTACCAAATCAGAAGGAAACGGAATTGTATATGAAGCTCGCAACCGCGATCGCAGCCGCGTTCGTCGCGTCCGGCACCGTCGCAGCAACAACGCAGGCCACACAGGGGGTCACGCGCACCGACCTGCAGCGCCACGACTTGTCGATGGAGGGCCGCGAGACGGTTCAGGCGCGGATCGACATCGCGCCGGGGGTTACTGCACCATGGCACCGCCATCCCGGCGAGGAGGTGATCTACGTCATTGAGGGCGTCCTGGAGTATCAGCTCGAGGGCAAGAACCCGGTGACCCTAAAGGCAGGTCAAGTGCTGTTCGTTCCTTCTGGCGTTGCGCACAAAGCTCACAACCCCGGCACCACGAACGGCGCCGAATTGGCGACGTACATCGTCGAAAAGGGCAAGCCGCTCGTCGTGCCCGCGCCGCATGTTGAAAAGCACTGACATTGCCCTGGGCCAGTGTCCGCTTTCTGGCATCGCGCCAAGGGCAGACACATCCAGCCCAACATACAACGATACCGCGCGGTCCCGCCGGTGGGCGGCAGGTTGAGCCGATGCCTCAACATCAACCAACGACCGCTATTGGGTTTGCGAGAGTCGCGCCGGGACGGCGACAATTGGGGGGCGTTGCTGCCGGGCAGGTCCCCGCCCGCGGAACGACGGGTTCGGGCATCAGCCGTCGTTCGCGCCGCTCCGCTAAAGGACGTATTTGGTCGCGTTCTGCCGGAATAGCTGCCGGTCCGCACCTGGGAGCGAAATTGTGGGGCTGAGTGGCAGGGAAGGGTCGACTGCTACCGGAAGCGAACGCTGAGTTGTGGGACTGTGGTGCAGTCGACGAGCGGTACGTTGAACGGCCGAGTTTGTCCGGAGCCGACATTCAGCGTTCGTGGCGACGCAGGTGGCAGCAAATGGTCGCAAGCGGGCTGAGCGCTTTTCCAATTCAAGGCTTCACGATTACATGCGGCAGCCGATCAGTCCTTCCCGAGCGGAGCGAGATACTGCTCGTCGGTGACCTTCTCCATCCAGGCTACTGGTGTACCGTTCACTGACTCCTGGATCGCGATATGAGTCATGGCGTGATGCAACGTCGCCCCATGCCAATGCTTGTGTTCTGCCGGGCACCATAGAATGTCGCCTGCGTTGAATTCGAGCTTTGGGCCGCCCTCGATCTGGGTCCAGCCGATGCCCTCGGTGACGATCAACGTCTGGCCCGCGGGATGCTTGTGCCATGCCGTCCGAGCGCCTGGCTCAAAGTGGACGATCGCGCCACCAACCCTCGAAGGATCAGGCCGCTGTAACTGGCCGGTGATGGTGACCTTGCCTGTAAAATACTCGGCTGGGCCGTCCACGGTCTTCATGTCTGCCTTGCGGTTGATATCCATCGTTGTTTCTTCCTGAGCTGCGGCACCGGTCGCAATCACGACCGCTGCGAGTGCGATCGGCAATCTGGCAAAAAACGTCATCACTGATCTCCCGTGAGGTGCTGGCGGAAGAAGCTTGTGAACTTGTCAAAAGGAATTACGTCCACGCGGTCATACAGGTCCGTGTGGCTGGCTCTGGAAACGATGACGAGTTCTTTGGGTTCGGCCGCCGCTGCATAAGCCGTCTCGCTAAAGTATCGCGAATGGGCCTTCTCGCCGTGGACGAACAGGGTTGGCCGCGGGGAGATTTCCCGGATGTAGCTCAGGATCGGCATGTTCATGAACGAAAGCGGCGTGGTTATCGTCCATGATCCGTTCGAATTCACCGACCTCGGATGGAAGCCCCGCGGCGTCTTGTAATAGTCATGATAGTCCACCAGGAACTGGGCCTCGCCGCCTTTGAGTTTATCCAAGTCGCCGACAGCAGTCGCCGGCGCTTGCCGCTTTCGTCGCTGCCGTGCGGTATCGCGACTGAGTAAACATAATCGCGATAGGTGCCCGACCGGTTTCGCTCGGTTGGAAATGTAGGCTCAACGTTCGATTTTATAAGCTTTGCTGCAGGACGGTTTCGCGCCGCACTGGTGGCAGGTGACAGCCGAAGCTGCCGTTCAAAACCCTCCAGGCGAACGACTGACTCTGGTCGACTGCTCCGGAAGCGAGGCGCGGATTCGTGGGGCGAAGCCGTCGCTCCTGATGGCTTCTGCCAACGGCAGCGCTCGTCAGAACCGGACGTGCATCCGGCGCTCGCGGGACGGCGCGACGGAGGTCATAAGAGGCGACTCTCCGCGGCCGCCGTCCGTTCGCGCAGCCGATGCGAATAATCGCCTGTGATGCTAGCTCGTGAAGTCGGGCGCGGTCCATTCGGGCGGATCGTGAATTTTCGACCGTTTGATGCTGCCGGTGAACCCGGTCGCCAGTTGCAGGGCCGCCTTGTCGCCCGTCCATGACACGCGATCTCGATTGGGGTCGGCCATGATCTGGGCGATCATGGCATGCGGGTCGACGGCGTATCGGTAAAGGCCTGCCGCGCCATAGTCTTTCGCGTCGCCGAAATAGAGCAGCCGAGCTTCACCTTCATGTTTGAAGGCGCGTCGTTTGAGCAGCAGATGGGATGCGAAGCGCTGCGGGCTGAGGTCGAGCCGGCCGCTGGTCTGCGCATAGTCCCGCAACTGCGCCTCGCGCTTACCCGCCATTCCCGCCCAGTAGTTCAGCGGCAGGTTCATTGCCTAAACCCGACGCCCAGCGGACCATCCACAGGGAAAGAATTGCGACCATGAATGGACCGCATTTTGCCTGACCGGCTTCGTCCTCCGGACAGCTGCCGCTCCACGGCTGCCCCGTCTCGGCCTCTGTCGCGATCGTTCTCGAATTCAAGACCTGCCGCTTGTTCAGGGTCGCCGCGGGTGCGCCAAGCGGCTAGTCCTTCAATCCAGGAAAGAAGAACAAGCCACTGACAAGCCACTACATATTGATGGCGCGAACCAGACGAACGCCCCAATCCTCATCAGGATTGGTGGTGCCGTCACCCAGACGCTCCTGCATTACGGCAACGCCAAGATCCCGTCGCTTGGGCAACCTGTCCCGCTCCGCCGCTTCCAGAGCGGAGGCGATCTCGGCATAAGTTAGGTCCGTGCAGTAGACCGGCGCGCCAGGCTGTTGGCGCCATGAATTGGCTAGGGAGCCAGCGTCGAACGCATCCAGCCCGGTATCATTGACCAGCGTCATCACAACTCGCCGGTCTTGCTCACGGTCGGCAGCAACAGGAATAGCGATCCTGTCCGGCGCACCTGCCGGTTTGTATTTGCTTGCAAGGGAAGCAGAGCCGATCGCGTTCCACGCTTTAGCGATCGGACGGCCGAGTTGCTCCGCCACCCACAGGCTTTCGACCTGGCCGCTTTCGATCGGCTCGATCTTGTCGTCACGGAACGGGTAGTAATTGGAGGTGTCAATCACTGTCACATCCTCCGACAATGCGGCGATTAATGGCGCAATATCGCGAATGCGGTTCAGCGGAATCGACAAGATGACCGCCTCTACATCGGTAAGCGCAACTTCGGTCGTCACGGCCCGCGCACCGGTCGAAAGAAGCTCGGCTTCAATGGTGTCGGGTCCACGAGAATTGGCCACCTTGACCTCATGTCCTGCCGCGCTCAGTCGCATGACCAATGTCTTGCCGATATGGCCAGTACCCAGGATTCCGATCTTCATCTGCTTGTCCTTGTGCGTTGTTGCTTCACGCCCAAAGTTATGAGTAGATGGCCAAAACGGCAAGAACCCACCAAAAAGTGGGTATGACACCAAAAGGTAAGTGCATGGCAGATCGTGATTGGCAGTGCGAGAGTCCCGAGCAGCAGCTGGTGTGGGCTGCCGCGACCAGCGAGGCGCTGCGGGTGCTCGAAGGCAAATGGAAGATCGTGATCATCTTTCAACTGTTCGCGGCCAAGGAGCCTCTTCGGTTCTCGGAGTTGGAGCGTCGTGTCGCAGGCGTGAACCAGAAGATGCTGATCCAGCAACTTAAGGAGCTGGAGAAGGACGGTATCGTCACGCGTACGATCTATCCTCAGGTGCCGCCCAGGGTTGAATATGCACTCAGTGCAATGGGTCTGGCGCTCGGACCCTCCATAGAAGCTCTGATCGACTGGACCTTCATGCGACGAGAGGCCTCCGAAAGCTGAAGCGCCAACCATAAATGACCGTCAGCTAATTGGCATCCAGCCTCTGGAAGAGAGCGGCCTTTTCTTCTCCAACGAGGTTGCCGCGGTCTTGAATGGGCGCAAGCCGCAGGGCGGGTCCATCTCTGCCGAATGGCAGGTGTCGGAGCAAGCCGACGTTCGGCACCCTACCGCCGAATAGCGGATGTTGGTCGGCAGGAGAAATGCCAAGTAGGGTGGGGATCTCTGCGGATTGTTCGCAAGCACGTACCTTGCACGGCTAGCCGTCGTAGTTCGAAGACATCCAATCCTCCCTGCCATGCCGGACACGCAGAATGATGACTTGGTCCTCATCTCCCACGTCATAAATCACCAGATGTGCCTTGTAGGGATGTACGCGGACGGGAGGCGATATTTCCTCCCGCAATCGAGCAGCCTGGGGATACTCGGCAAGAAACGCGAATATCGCGCTCAGCCCTTCAAGATAGGTATCGGCTTGAGGTAGTCCGAACTGCTTGATGCCTTCGAGAAAGATGGTTGTCAGATCGTCGGCTGCGGCGCGCGTTAAGCGAAAGCGAGGCACGGTCAGGCTTGCAAGCCAGCCTGGCTGATCGCTCGCGTCCGGATGTCCGCCATCGTCTCGTCGCTCAAACCGCTGGCGCGGGCCTCATCGACAAGGCGCTGCACGACCGCGACTTTGTCGGCGCGTTCTTGGTCCCGGCGGATGAGATCGCGCACATAGTCACTGGCATTGCTATACCGACCAGTGTCAGCTTGCGCTTCGACCCATTGCTTCATCGGATCGGGCAGTGAGATGTTCATCGTAGCCATGGCAACCTCCAAGGGCAAGAAAATAGCAAAGATTGGCAAAGGTTGTCAATTCTCGCCTGACCTGCCCCCGCGAAGAGTGGCCATTGTGCAGCCGACGCCTTCTACGATTCCCCAAGCGCGGCTTGCTCCAAGCCGCGCTAATCTCCCCCGGAGGTCTGCAGCCGTTCTTCAGAATGGCCAATTTTGGCCAATTGCAGAATGATCAGGAAAATGTCTGAAACCTTTAATGCATCCCCCAAGCGCCCGGTCTGGAACGCTGGGCGCGCGGTCGGCGCCAAGCGGGCGCTGAAGCCAAAGCAAATCTGGGAGATCCGCTTTTGCCTTAATCAGCGCCGCCGCCTCAGGGATCGGGCGCTGTTCGACCTTGCAATCTACAGGCTCGTCCCAACCTATGTTCAGATGCCTGGCGCATTGTCGAACTGGTTCGGAAAAGCTCGAAAGGACAGGCCAGGCCACTAGCCCAACCAATCAGTTGTGATCTCGCCCCTATGCCCTTTCGGCGCCAGCGCGGCGCGCAAGGCTTCCAGCAGAGGCGGCAGCACCTGCGTGAAGGCGTAGGGCGGATTGACGATATAAAGGCCCGCGCCGTTGTATAAGCCGGACTGGTCGCCATCGTATAACCAATGCTCCACCCGCAGCAATTTGGGAATGCCGAGTTTGCGTAATTGCTCCCTCCACCGCCCATGCGTGGCGCGGTCTTTCAGCGGATACCAGATCACCGTCACGCCATGCGCCCATTTGCGGTGAGCGGCGGCAAGTGTGGCTGTGATGCGTTCGCGTTCGTCTGCCTGCTCATAAGGCGGATCGACCAGCACCACGCCGCGCGCGGTGCGGGGTGGCACCATCGCCAGCCAAAGCTCGTAAGCGTCGCGCTCATGTACGGCAGCGGTCGTGCCGCGCATCATGCCGCGCAGGGTATAGGCATCCTCGGGATGTTTTTCGTTCAGGATCAGGAAATCCTGCGGCCGAAGAAGCTGCGCCAGAATCCGCGGCGAGCCCGGGTAAAAATGTGCCTCGGTCCCGACATTTACCGCTTGTACGACGGCGCGGTAGTCGTTCAGCAAGGCGTTCGAGTCGGCAAAAGCCCGCTGCACGCCCTGCGTGGACTCGCCGGTGCGTTGGGCATCCTCTCCGTCAAGGTCGTACAGCCCGCAGCCTGCATGGGTGTCGATCAGGGTCAGCGCGCTCTGTTTTTGCTGCAAGGCCCGCACGAGGGCAATTAGCAGGCTGTGCTTGACGACATCGGCGCTATTGCCGGCATGGAAGGAATGACGATAATTCATTGCGACCCGAATGCTTGACGATCTACATTTATATTTGAGGCCGGGCACGGTTGCTGAAGTAGCCCCCAAAAACGCCTGACAGGCCCTCACACTTATGGAAGTGTGATGCATATGCCTGACCGTATGACTGGAACATATGACCGCGTAGAGGTCATTACCTCGGTGCAGCGCCGTCGGCGCTGGACGCCCGAGGAGAAGATTCGCATCGTTGAGGAGACCTATTTGCCGGGGAACTCGGTGTCGCTGGTCGCCCGCCGCCATGGCATCGCGGGCAACCAGCTATTCACCTGGCGACGGCTGATGGCTCAGGGTGCACTCACAGCCGCTGCGGCCGGCGAGGAAGTTGTGGCCGCATCCGACTACCGCGCGCTTGAGGCGCAAGTCCGCGAACTGCAGCGCCTGCTCGGCAAGAAGACGATGGAGAACGAACTGCTGCGCGAGGCTGTCTCCCGGGCCGCAGGCCCAAAAAAACAGCTGTTGCGCTCGACCTCGTGGCCCGAGGGTGGACGGTGAGCGCGGTTGCAAATGCCGTCGGCATGTCACGACCGCATCTCTCCGCAATGCAACGACCAGCAGAACGACGGCGTCGCGGGCGTCCCCCCTTGCCCGACGCCGAACTCGCCGCCGATATCCGCAGGCTGATCGCCGACCTGCCAACCTATGGCTATCGGCGCGTGCATGCCCTGCTGCGCCGCGAGGCGGAAAAAAACGGGCGCGCAGCGCCCAATCCAAAGCGCGTCTACCGCGTCATGAAGCTGCATGGCTTACTGCTCCAGCGCCACGCCGGACGCCGCGAGGAACGCCGGCATGACGGCAAGATCGCCGTCGTCACCCGCAATACACGCTGGTGTTCGGACGGCCTCGAGATCGGCTGCGACAATGGCGAGAAGGTCCGCGTCGCCTTCGCCCTCGACTGCTGCGACCGGGAGGCGATGGGATATGTGGCCACTACCGGCGGCATCACCGCCGAGGACGTGCGCGACCTCATGGTTGCCACCGTCGAGCATCGCTTCGGCCAGGTGAACAAGCTGCCCCACACCATCGAATGGCTGACTGATAACGGCAGCTGCTACACTGCCCAAGATACAAGGCGCTTCGCGCGCGACATCGGCCTGGCACCACGCACCACGCCGGTCGAAAGTCCGCAGAGCAACGGAATGGCCGAGGCTTTCGTCCGGACCCTCAAACGAGACTACGCCCGCGTCAGCCCGCGACCCAACGCACAGGCCGTCATCGACCAGCTGCCAAAATGGCTCGACCACTATAATCGCGTGCATCCGCATCGCGCTCTCGGCTACAGATCGCCAAGAGAGTTTATCGAACGTTCAACCCGTGAGGAACTGTCCGGCCTTTAGGGGGCAACAACAGTTGCCGAGCGCGAAGCGATTGAAGAAACCAATCCGGCGCTAGTATGAAGTCGTGTGGAAACCTTCAATACACTTCTGTACGACGCCTCAAGTCCGCGTTAGCGATCGCTACCAGAGGCGGAGACGCAGGGCTCCGCGCGCATGGACATGTTCGAACAACGTAACGGACTTGCGCCCGCTCAATGTAGGATGACTTGGATTAGTTAACTGCCGCCGGACAGGAGCAAGCTCGGCCATGGACCTGGCGAAGTCGGAAATGACATCGTCGTTGGCTGGATGCGTCGATACATTCACATTATGTGTCGAGGTGTGTTATTTAGTTTGCTTGGCCGGAAGGGTGCCGGTTCCAGGCTCGAACACCCAGTTCAGGTAGGCCGCGATCCTTACGCCTCCACGCTTCAGTCGATCGTCGATCTCCGATCGATGCCTGTAGGCATAGTCCCAGGATATGCTGGCGTCGGCGGGGTAGATCGTCTTGCGCAGCGCGATGCTCTCGGCAATCCAGACCGAAGGCGTAGGATCGCTCCAGTCGATTACCTGCTCGGGCGAAATCGAGCGCGACAGCCATTGCGCATATTCGGAATAGGACAAGGCGCGTTGTTCGATCATGGCCGAATCCCACACCGAATGAAGGTTGGTCGCGCGGCCGAACCAGGTAACCTTGACATCATTGCCACCCCGGTCATCGCCACCGCCCGCGTGCAATGGCTGATGCAGATCGCCGATGATGTGCACGATGAAGCGGAGGGCCAGCCGCTTGTCCTCGATGGACGATTTGGGATTGCGCAACGTCGCCGTAAAACCATCCAGCGCGCTCATGGCATCGCCCTCTGGCGGCACGTCCTTACTTTGATAGCTGTTCCCTTGCCTGACCGTCACATAGTGCCAGGGGCCAGCCTTCTTCTGCCAATATTCGGCAGGGTCGGATTTCATGTCGTCGGGCCAGGTCGCTGCCTCGGCGAGATCCTGCGTACCTAGCAGAAGATGGACATGGGCGCGCGCGACGCCGCTCAAATTCTCATCGGCAATGGCACCGGTTATGCGGTGACCGACAGGACCCCACGCCTGAGCGGGCGTGGTCAAAAGCAATGGGATGGCGAGAAGGGAGTATATGCGCATGGCTGTTCCTTGGCGGCATTTCCTCTCCAGGGAAAGATGGTTTGCTGTAGATGGCGTTTCTCTCCGCGTGGCGCGAACCTAGATCGTCCTGTCGGCCCTATCGTCCAGCATCAGCCGTTCGCCCTGCTTCTCTACTATGGCGGCGATCGGCCCTGACATCAGGCTCAGCATGCCAGGAAGATGGAGCGTCACCCGCAGCCGATTGTCTTCCGCATCAACGGTGCAGGGCACTTCGACGCCCATGGTTGCGACCGTCAATGCAAGACGCTCAGCGCTGGGCCATGAATGGGTCACAGTGGCTGCGCCGCCCGGGATGTGCGAGGCCAGTTTGCCAACGCCCCTCTCCATGCGCCGTATGGCCTCGTCGCGACCAAGAGTGTGGGGAATGTCAATTACAGTCGGAGATGCCATGGTCCATGGACGCTTGGACCAAGGATGTGGTTCCGGCTCTGTCGCGTGGGTCCGCATCATGAGGCTGGCGCTGGGGTATTCGCCCGAGCGGTGGCGGGACGATGCGCTCTTCGCGCCAGAGGTGAGGGAAGCTTACCTCTGCGCCTAGCATCGCCGTGACCCAGAGCGGCCAGAACCGTGTGCTTTGTAGAGAAAGCCATATAAACACACTCAATAAAGCGAAATCGACCAGGAGAATCGCGATCTCGATATGGTGGAACCTGTCGCCGAACGGGTCGACAAGCCCTACGGACAGACAGGCAGCGCCCAGCAGGGCTGCAGCGCCGATCCTTTCGGGCGTGCCGCCCCGCCATGCGGCATAGAGGGTGCTGACAATGAGCAGGGTCAGGAACGCGATTTGCCGGGTCATGACCATGATTGAACCCAGGTGGCCGCATTGCGTCAATCGTCTCGTGCGCGTCAGACGACGCGCAGATGGGCAGGCTGATCATGCGAGACAACTTTGAAAAGATCGCCATAGGCGGTTTGCCCGAGGCCAACATCATCGCTGGCCCGTTTGAGATGGGCGTGTGTTATCACCATCTGCTCGCGTGTCTGCGCAATCAGCATGACCGCTGCGGCAGATGTCGCGATAGCCTCCTGGCCGATCGCGGCCGCGAAACGGGCATCGAGACGGGCCAGGGGTAGCGAGGCATTGAGTTCGGCAATCCGGGCAGCAGCAATATCGAGCGCCGCTTCGGCGGCAAATAGCCGTTCGGCAACCGATTTGGCGATGGTCTGTCGTTTAGCGCGCATAGGATCTCCTTCCCGCAAAGGCGGGTGCATAAGGGGCAACAGAAAAAATGTTGGTTTTAGTGGCGTGCCAGGGCGTCGAGCGCCGAGAGCAGAGACGCGGCCGATCCTGCCATCACAAGAGCAAGCGCCGCCATGATCGCCAGAGCAATCAACGTCATGTTCGAATTCAGGTCATTGTCGGGCCTCCCGCTTGTGCGGAATGGCAGAAAATTACCCATCAGGGGAAAGCGTACCGAACCATAGTAGCCCTCCTGCTGTGCGGCCAATAAACCAGCATCGGCAATATCTGCGTCCACTTGATCGTCAGTGGAATCAAATTGGCCAGACGCAGCCGGGAATGGCAGGCCCAAAGATTGGGCGCCCATTTTTTGGGCCCTCTGAGACGTCTCGACGAGACTCTCTTCATAGGCAGCCACTAGCCGTGCCGCCTCCTGCCGGGCAATACCGCCCAACTTGCCACGCGCTGCCAATATATGTTTGTCGACACGACCATGACTATTACCCAGATGCGTAGCGATCTCCTTGCTCGAATAGCCCCGCGCCACCAGGGCAAGGCATTGTCGTTGCCGACCCGTCAGGCTCGCGAGCCTCGTCTCAAAGGCCGCAATGTCCGGCGGAACGGGTGGTTTGGTCATCATCGCGCACTGTCTCCAGCCTTGCGACGCAACCATGGCAGATCAGTCGCAAATAATATTTCCTCTGCGGCCCCGCTCACAATGTCATGAAATTGCAACGCAAACGCAACCATTCAGCCCCGTATTTTGAGACGAATTGAAGTAAATTTGCACAGCTATATCCCGTCCAGCCGGGGGCGGGATGCAGCCATCCAGACCTCCGGGCATGGAGGGGAGGGGATGGACAGGGGATGATCGGGCAGGTTTCGGCCAGAACGTCCCAACGGATATCCACCATGAACGCACTTATCGTCCGCCTCGCGCGCCATATATTCGCCTGCCTGCGTTACCGCAGGGATGAGGCTCTCATAGGCACTATATTTGTCTGGCTCGACGACCAGGAACAAGCGGATCAGGATGATCTTCTGACCAAACAACGGTCGCAGGACCGATCCGCATGGTATTACGATCAATCGGCCTTGTCTTCCGGCAAAACCGATATGACCGCACGCTGCGCTGAACATATGCCAACTCCGACCCGGCTCTTTCTCTTGCTGCGCGTACGTTATGCAATGCAGATTGACGACATTGCGCGAACCTTCGAGATCCGCCCACGCCGGGTTCGTCGCCATTTGCGGCGAGCCGTAGCGATACTTGCGCGCGACAGGCTTTGACGAAATGACGGTTCCCCTCGACCGGCTTGTCCTGGAAGCGCGCGCAAAGCTGCTGGTCAAACGTCTGGGCGGCCGCTGGGCCTCGTCTGGCGGCCTGTGCCTTTGCCCGGCCCATGACGATCATCATCCCAGCCTTTCTGTCCGACTGGGCAAGACAGCTCTGCTCTTCAAATGCTTTGCAGGCTGCCATGCCCGCGATGTGCTGCGCGCAATCGCACGGATCGACCATCAGGCGCTGACAGCTTGTCATGAGCCTGGTCATTCGACGCGCGATTTTCAATCCGGTTTCCGCAGCCAGGCGAGGGACATCTGGCATGCGAGCCGACCGATCGCTGATACGCCGGCCCAGGCCTATCTGCAGTCGCGTTCCATCACCAATCTGGGAGAATGGCTGCGTTTCCATCCGCGAACGCCCTTGCGATCCGACACGGGGCTTGAGTTTCGCCCTGCCATGATTGCTGCCGTGCGCGACAGAGAAGAAATTGTCGCCATCCACCGGACATTTCTTGATCGTCGCTATTCCCGTCTCGCCGACGACGTACAACCGGCCCGTCGCTTGCTGGGCCGACCCGGTCATGGCGCCGTCAAGCTGGCTCCCGCTACCAATATTGTTGGTCTTGCCGAAGGCATCGAGACGGCCCTGTCGGCCATGTCCTTTCTCGACATTCCGGTCTGGGCCACGCTCGGTAGTGAGCGCCTGCACAGCATTGCCATTCCCGCGTCAGTTAACCGACTTATTCTGCTTCCCGACAACGATCGTGCGGGCAAAATCGCCGCAATGCGTGCGCTGGCGGCGTATCGCGGCGCCGGCAGGACGGTCACGCATATCCGGCCGCCATCAGGCTATAATGACTGGAACGATGTCCAGCATGCAAGGGAGGGAGGGGGATTGGGTGATGTGGCGCAGGAAGACCCGATGGGCGGGTCTTTGGCGCCTGGAGATCCCAGTCGATGAACCAGCTTCCCATTCTCGTTGCCGCGGCGAACCTCAGCAAGTCGCCATCCAATGTCCGCAAGTCCAGCGATGCTGTCGCCGACGCCCAGCTCGAGGCCAATATCGCCGCCAAGGGTATAAGGCAGAATCTGATCGGCGTACCGGTCGCGCGCAAGAAAGGCCATTATCGTATCGCCGCGGGCGGACGGCGCCTCGATGCGGTGCATCGTCTCATCGAAAAGGGCGTCTTCGCGCCAGACTATCAGGTGCCGGTGCTGGTCCTGCGCGACGCGAAAGATGCGATCGCCACCAGCCTGGAGGAAAATTTCTTCAAGCTCAGCATGAACCCTGCCGACACCTGCCGGGCTTTCCAGGATATTGTCGAAACCGAAGGCAAGACCCCGGCCGAGATCGCCAAACGTTTTGGCCTGACCGAGCGCTTCGTACTGGGACGGCTGCGCCTCGCAGATTTGGCGCCCTGCATTTTTGATGCCCTGCGCGACGGTGAGATCAGCCTTGAGATCGCCACGGCTTATGCCAGTAGTCCCGATGCCGTCCGCCAGGCGCAGATATTCGAAACTCTTGGGCAGAGCTATTACCGCAATAATCTGAACGAGATCAGGCGCCAGCTTGCCCAAGGCAGCTATAGTGGAAATGACCCTAAAGCCCTGCTTGTCGGCCGCGAGGCCTATGTGGCCGCCGGTGGCCGGATCGACAGCGACCTGTTCACCGACGATGCGAGCGAGATGTGGATCGATGGCGACCTGCTCGATCAACTGGCGACCGACAGGCTGGCGCAGGCGGCGCAAGCGATCCGGGAACGGGAAGGCTTTGGCGATGTCCGCATCGTGCCGACCACCCATATTGCCTATAGCGCAACCTGGGATCTCAAGCCCATTGAGGGCGAACAGCCACCGCTGACGCCAGAGCAGGAACAGCGGCTTGCTGATATCGAAGTGGAACTGGAAGCGTTCGAGAACCCGGTTGAAACCGACGAGACCGAGGAGGAGGTCGAAGCGCGCTATGATCGGCTGAATGCTGAATATGAGGCAATCCGGCAACGGGCGCCGATCCTGACCGAGGAGCAAAAGGCGTCCGCACTGGCCTATGTGGTCATCGGTTCCGACGGTCAGCCGCGCGTCCACGAACAGCTTTATCATGTTTCGGCTGAACAGGCCGACGATGCGCAGGATTCTACCGGTGATGATGATGAAGTCGATGCGGATGCGGATTGCGCGCCAGCACAGGTGGCGCCGGCCCCGCCCAAGATCAGCCAGCGCCTTGCCGATGAGCTCGCTGAAATGAAGGCTGAACTTCTGCGCGTCCATATCGCCAGCGATCCGCGGTTCGCGCTCGATCTCGCCACCTTCTTCATGGCTGACGCGGCAACGCGCACCTATGGCAGCGCGGAACGGGCCACCGACCTGCGCGCCAATGCCCCCGCATCGCCGCTTCATGGCTATGAGAGCGATACGCCTGCCGCCGGCCAGTGGCTCAAGCTGGAAAAAGATCTTGATCGATGCTGGATCAATCATGCCGATGTGCGGACACGCTATGACGCCTTTTGCGCTTTGAGCGAGGAGGCACGGGCTGCCTGGTTCAGCTGGGCAATTGCCCGGACGGTCCAGGCGGTGCCTGCCGGGCGGACCGGCAGCGTGTTTCTCGACCATCTGGGGGTCAAGTTCGGGATCGATGTTACGGCCTGGTGGCGACCGACCGCGCGCAACTATTTCGACCGGGTCAGCAAGGCGATGATCCTCCAGGCGTTCGAAACGGTCGGCGGCCTGGAACTGAGTTCCCGCTACGCGGCGTCGAAGAAGCATGATCTTGCGCTCTCGGCCGAGCGCCTCTTCAGCGGCGATCTCATCGTCGAGGCAGAGGTCAAGGAACGCGCGCTGCAATGGTTGCCGGACGCCATGCGCTTTGTGCCGGTTGGTGAAGCTGAAGCCAGTCTCACCGGAGATGGCGATGCCGATTGTGGCGTCGGGCGGGTCAGTGTCGATGGAGATGCTGCGGCGGAAGCGCTCGCTGAGGCGCCTGACGAAGATTCTGGAGAGAACCGCGTCGCGCAGGCGGCCTGAGCCTGCGGTATAATGCTGGGGACCATGATGTGTCGTCATGGTCCCTTTTTCTGTCCGCCGTCCTGGGAGGTAAGGGGAGCGGACGAGGCGTGGACCGATCGGGTCCGAGGCCTGGAGATTTTTATGACTCTTCCTTTGTTCGCTACGCAGCAGCCTGCTCCCGTCGCAACGTGTGCATGTGCGCAACGCCTATTCGATGTCGCGACAATGCTCGCCGACAGTATGGCGCAATCGCAGATACCGACCCGACATGCCCTACGAAAGCTGATGACCGCCAGGTTTGGCGCGAGCGATGCACAAGGCGCATGGTCGATGCGCCAGGCCTATGACGTGCTTGAAATCGCCCTGATACTGTTCCTGCGGCGGGGGAAAAGTGGCATCGCCAGTTCCGGAGATCCGGCTGCCTGTTACGCCGCCTTGCGCTGTCTTGAAACCAGCCTGCCCACGCATAGCTATCGCAGCGAACAGCAGATCGCGATGCAGCAGTTCAGCACGCCGCTGACCCTCGCCTGGCTGGCGGTCCAGGCCGCACGCCTTGGGGCAGAGGATCATATTCTCGAACCGTCGGCAGGCACGGGAATGTTGCTTGGATCCATCCCGCCTGGGCGCTGCACTTTCACGCTCAATGAACGCGATCCCGACCGCGCGGCGCTGCTCACGCTTGCCATCGGGCAGGCTGTCACCCGCCATGACGCAGAATATCTCCATGACCTGTTGCCTCTGGGCGATGACCCTTCTGTGGTCCTGATCAATCCGCCCTTCGGTCGCAGCGAGGGACGCGGCAATGACCGGCAGGCCGGGGCGCGGCATTTGCGCTCGGCCCTGCTCCGGCTGCGCCAGCACGGTCGCTGTGTCGCCATCATGCCACCTGGCTTTGCTGCTGATGGCAGCGGCGCAAACGCCTATGCGACGATCGCGCAATTGATCCCGCCCCGCGCTGAAATCACCATTCTGGGCAGCCCCTTTGCCAAACATGGCACCGGTATCGCTGTGCGATTGCTGTTATTCGACAAGGGATGGCATGGTCAGGGGCAAAGTTATGTCGTCGATAATCTGGACGCAGCGCTTGATCTCGTCCTGGCACTGCCTGACCGGCTCGATCCACCTGCCTTGTTGTCACCCCCGCCGTTGCCACAGCCACCAAGTCGTGCCGTGGCATTGCTTCCCCCGCGCCCAAAGGCAAAGGATGAGGCGGCATCGCTGTTTCGCACTTTGTCCGCCACGCCGCTCGCCGCGCCGGCGCGTATATATTCCTCAAAGATTGCATTCTGGATCGCGATCCGCAGCGCCAGGATGCGATTAAGCCAGCGCTGGATGGGCGGGAGGGTTTCAAGCAGGTTACCGCCCTCATCGACGAGCTTGAGACCAGTCAGTGTGACGAAGTCGCCCATCGTCACGCTGGAAAGCTTGCCTGCGAAAAGCAGCCGATACCATTGCCCAAGCGCTTCACGCGCATAACCGGTGCCTATCGCGTCGATATTTCCCGCGGCCACAATGTCAGCCGTGTCTCGTCAGAATGGTTTTCGCGGCCCGATGACGAGAAATTCCTCTCGCTGACGGACCTTTACGACAATGTTCGCGCGCGGGCCGAGCGGGCGACGACACGGATCGTGGAAAGCCGATCACTCCGGGTGGAAGCGCGTGCCGATAATCCGGAACGCCTGACCCTGTTCGCGCCGGGCGAGGATATGCCCATCGCGCCTACCAACTGGTCCTTTGGCCAGCTCTCCAGCCTGGTCGGTGCACCCGCTTCCTATCTGCGCTCGCTGCCCGCAGCGCTTGCCGGTATCAATCTCCAGCATGGCCTGCTGGCGCATCGAGGCGAACAGGTGAAGCTGCTTCAGACGCAGGATGGCCGCGCTGAATTACGCGCGGTAACAGGTCCTGATTATGGACGCATCTGGGATCATGAGCTGGTCGCCGCGGTCATGAAGATCGCGGGCGACGGCGTGGGCGATACGCGCTGGAAAGTGCCCGGCGTCCTCGACTGGTCTTCGATGCACTATAACCCCTTTGTCGATGTAACCCGCGATACGACGACGCTCTATGCGTCCGATCGCGATGTATTCCTCTTTCTCGTGGATGATACCCACCCGATTGAGGCCGGACGCCTTGCCAATGGCGATCCCGACCTGTTTTTCCGCGGATTTTACTGTTGGAATTCGGAAGTCGGGTCAAAGACGCTGGGCATTGCCACTTTCTACCTGCGCGCCGTCTGCATGAATCGCAATCTGTGGGGTGTGGAGAATTTCGAGGAAATCTCGATCCGCCACTCAAAGTTTGCCCCCAATCGCTTCGCCCATGAAGCCGCGCCTGCACTTGAAAACTTCGCTGATTCCTCCGCCAGCGGCTTCATCCAGGGCATTCGCGCCGCGCGCGAGCGCATCGTTGCCCGCACTGACGAAGATCGCCAGACATTCCTGCGAGGCCAGGGTTTTTCCAAGGCCGAAACCGGCAAGATCATCGCCACCGTGCTGGCCGAAGAAGGCCATCCGCCTGCGAGCATTTTCGACTTTGTCCAGGGCATCACCGCCCATGCCCGATCCAAATCCAACCAGGACAGCCGTCTCGACGTTGAGGCGAAGGGACGCCGCTTACTCGAACGGGCGCATTAACCCCGGCTGAGCCCGGCACCGCGTCGCCCAATCTCCCATTCCCCCACCAGTGACGGTCGTTGGAAGGCGATCGTCACGCTCGCCCTTGAAAGGACGCCATCATGCGGACCTCGTCCCAGCATTCGCTCCAGAGCTTTCGCGTCGATATTCAGTTCTACAGCGGAAACGACCTCTATGCCTGTGAAACCTACCGGATCGATGCGCCAGACTGGTATCGTGCCGAGCAGCAGGCGCTGCAATTGTCGGGCGAGAGCGCTTACGACAATAGTCGGGTGCCGGATCTTCGGCGCACGGCGACATCATCGCTGGCCTGACCGTGTGTCTAGCGCGCCATGTCGCCGCGCAGACACACCTCCTACACCATATATTTCAGGAGTTTTCCTATGCCTTCCTCTGCAAAGCGCGGCCTTGCCTCGCTACTGGTGGGATCGTCCATGCCCGCACGCACCCATCCTGAATTGCGCAGCCGGCCCGCCGAACAGTCGCCCACGCCCGCAATTGGCGTGATCGGCAAATATCAGCTGCTTTCCACCGCGCATCTCTCAATGAACACGGGGCTGCTGCTCGATAGCTGGTGCAATGGCCACGCCCATGAAGCGCCAACCACCGTGGCGCGCAACGCCCATGGCTGGTTTTTATCGACCCGCTCTATGTCAGCCGATTGCGAGCGCGCCCTGCCTGGCGATCTGATGGCTGCCATCCTCTTTGCGCGGCGGCGCGGCATCGATCTGCTGCATTTCGACTGCGATGGTCCAACGCTGCCGCAATTGCTGGTGCATGACTGGTGAACATGAAGCACGCCGGCGGAAAATCGCTTTCGCGTGGATCGGCCTGGCAGCGGCGCATTTGCGATCGGAGGGGAGGGGGACTTTGAGAAGGGGTGGAAAATGACCGCCTGTCCAAGGAGACACATATAATGGCTTTACCTCTCACGATCACCCCACAGGTGGGCGCGTCCCTCATCACGCGCGTCACGCGTCTGTTCAATGGCACGATCCACGATGTGCTGAACGAACTTCTGCAAAATAGCCGCCGCGCTGGCGCCAGCGCTGTAAATCTGGATCTTGAAGGCTCCGATGGTGCCCCCATCCTTGTTGTAAGTGATGACGGTTCGGGCATCGATGACCCGGCTGCGCTGCTGACTCTTGGCTATTCATGCTGGAATGATACGGTTGCCCACCGCGAAGATCCGGCCGGCATGGGCATGTTCAGCCTTGCAGGACGTCAAGTCGAAATACGATCCTGGTCGCGCAGCGCGGGCAGGGGCTGGATGGTCGAGATCCCCGAACAAGGCTGGCAGAGCCCAGAGCCACTCGCGATCCAGCCCTGCGCCATAACCGGCGGTACGCAGTTGCGCATCGCTTTGCCGGACGCATGGGCCAAGAATTTGCTAGCCGCCGCCCGCAACGCCGCCCGCTATTTTCCGCTGCCGGTAACTTTGTCGGGCACGTCTCTGCCACGCGAGGATTTCCTCGCCGAAGCTGCTCGGGTCGAAAACTGGCAGGGCTGCCGCATCGGCATTTTCAGCTGGCGCGGCTACCAGCCGGTCGACATGGCCCGTATTAATTTTCATGGGCTTACCGTGCCTTGCGATTTGCCGTTCGTGTCGGAGGTGGGCAAAATCGACAAATGGTGCGTGAAGGTCGACATTATCGACGCGCCCGATCTGCAATTGGTTCTGCCTGCGCGCAAGGAACTGGTCCGCAATGCGGGGCTCGATGCCCTCAAGATCGCTGCAGAAGCCGCTATTTATCGGATGATCTGCGACAATGGCGACCATCGACTGGGCTTTACGGAATGGACGCGCGCCAGGGCATTGGGCATCATGCTGCCGCATGCAGCGCCCTGGCTTCCATGCTGGGCACCAATGACCGCCGACAGCATGGGGTGCGATCAGGGCGAACCCATATCGTCTCCTGATATGCTGGTTGTGCCCGCAATGGAGATAGATCTTCAGCAAGGCGCTGCGCCGATACTGAATTCGCCGGAAAAGCTCGGCATGTGCACGGTACGTATCGCGCCGGAATTTTCTGGCTATGACTGGTATGACAGACTGCCCCGCCTGCAGACTCTTGCCTTTGTGATAGAGCAAAATGGCCTCGAACATATGTATGAGGCCGACACCGAACTGGATCCTTCCTGCACATCGGGACGGGCCGACGCAATCACGCTCGAACTGGGGATCGCCGATTGCGCCTTGCCTGGCGCGACGCTTACGAAGCGATGCTTCCCGCTTGAAATGCTGGTGTGTCGCAATGAAGGCTATGATCTCGATGGTGCGATCATCCTTATTGGAAGCAACGCCGTCGTTTCACCCGATGATCTGGCCTGGCAAATGGAGCTGAGCCTTTTTAGGGCATCGGATGACAGCGATTGCGACAGTTGGGAAACCCAGCAGGACAATTTTCAACGAAGCGCGCGTAACTACGCCTATGCGTTGCTGCTGAGCGAGGAGGAGGCTCTGCTGCAGCAAATCCGCGACAGGCTTACCGACAAGGTGCAATGGTTGATACCCACGGACCGCACTCTCACGGTTACAGCGACCCGTACGGCCGTCGAACTGACATTGGAACCGGCGCCATGACGCTTTTAGACCGTCCAAAAAGTCCTGCTCTGGGGGAGGCCTGATATGCGACGATCCGCGATGTTCACCCTGTCCACCGTGCATATTCCGGTCGCCGAGCGACAGAAGATCGACATGCTGATCAGGGCAGCGCCGCGCGGCGATGATGGCCGATTGCATGTCGCGCGTGATGATCTGGTCATCGAATCCCATCTCTACGGCTTCTTCGTTCATTGCGGCATCGCCGCCTGCCAGGCCGCCGATCCGCCGGACATCTCGCCTCAACTCTGGGCGTTGCTTTCGGCAGCCAATGCGGACGGGGCGTCCTGGCTGCTGTTCGACCGGGATGAACCACCATCCTCTTGCTGGCCGACGTTCGATGCAGGTTGAGGGAGCACTTCGCCTCTCGTCACCTGCTTGTCAGCATTCTGTCGAGCCCGGCTCTTGCAGAATTATATCATAAAGTGATATTTGGGTCGGAAAAGGAGTTTAACTATGCCTTCCAGCTTCACCTTGGGAACCCATTTCGAGGGCTTCATCAAGCAACAAGTGAACACCGGTCGTTATGCATCGGCCAGTGAGGTCATTCGCGACAGCCTGCGTCTGCTAGAGGAGCAGGACGCCATGCGACAGGCGCGGCTTGAGGCGCTACGCGCCGAGATCGATCTGGGTGCGAGCAGCGGGACTGGCATACCTGCGGAGCAAGCCTTCGCAAATGCAAGGGCACGCATTGCTGACATCGCCGCTGCCAACAAAGAGCAGTGATGCATCTTTCGTTTTCGCCGGCAGCCGACGCTGATCTGACAGATATTGCCAGTTTCATTGCCCGGGATAATGTTGATCGGGCGTTGACATTCATCGATGAACTCCAAGCGGCTTGCACAAAGCTTCTCGATTTTCCTTGCTCTGGCACGGTCCGTTCCGAGCTCCGCCCCGATCTGCGGTCCAGAGTATATGGCAGTTATGTGATTTTCTACACGCTTGTGCCGGGCAGTGTCCGCATTGAACGCATTCTCCACGGTGCCCGGGATGTGAGCACTATCCTGTCGTAAGACTGAGATGGCATCGCCCGGTCGTGGCGGCCGGTGCTCGCGCATCAGCTGGACCGGCTTCCTTCCTGTCAGGAATCGACCCGTCATCCAGCATTGATGATGCTGGCTGGTTAGTCATCGGCGCAAAAAGCCCCTGATGGAGAAGTCCCAATGTCCAACGCTGATCCTTCGGCATCGCTGTCGCCGCGCCGCCAGCGACTGTCCTCGTTCGAAAATTCTTACGCTGTCGCCTTGCAACGCCAGCGGCAGACCGGCGTCAGCCAGTTCATCCTTCGCACGGCGAACCCTCTGCAGCCCTTTCGCACGACCAGTCGTGCGCCCAGATCTCAGGAATATATTGTGGCGCTGGTCGCTTAAATAGGAATGGGCTGCGATCAGCCCTCCCAAAAACCGCGCTTGCGTCCATGCTGCGCCTGGAGCGCGGCCACATAGGTTTCATGGTTGGGATGGTCGCCATAATTGGTGACCCGCCTCGAAGAGGAGGCCAGGATCGGCAAGAGTGGCGCTCTCGCCGCCCAGCTATCCCGTCTCGATCTGATCGTACTCGACGAACTGGGCTATCTGCCGTTCGCCCGATCGGGCGGCCAGTTGCTGTTCCACCTGATCAGCAAACTCTATGAGCAGACCAGTGTCATCATCACCACCAACCTCGCCTTTGGCGAGTGGCCCACCGTGTTCGGCGATCCCAAGATGACAACCGCGCTCCTGGATCGCGTCACCCATCATTGCGACATTGTCGAGACCGGCAATGACAGCTGGCGCTTCAAAAACCGCAGCTGATCCGCCCCAGCGGCAATCAATTAAAAGATGCTTTGCGCTGCGCGCGCCTCCGGTCGGGCTACGCCCTCCCTACGCCGCGCGCAGCGCAAGGAAGAGCGTCACATCAATGTTCCGCCATCCTGACAGGGGGTCCCTTTTGCGCGCTGATAAGGGGTCCCGTTTGGACGCCGATTGACAATCTTGGGAGAAGTGTTGCGATTCCATATCGCCGATGCGCTGATCGATCCAGACAGGTTGCATGTCGATACGCAGGCCATGGGCCTTGTCGCGCGGATGCACGGCGCGGGATGGTACACGCGATCGACCGATCTGTTCCAGTTGACGCGGCCTGCCTATGCACAATGGGCTAATTGTCAGGCTTGAACACCACGCCGGGGCGGCGGCGTAAGCTGTTACCGTTCTTTGATATAGTTAGGCTCAGGACGAGGCGCATATGCGTTGGGTTGAGCTGTATTTTTCGTTGTCGCACGCTGTGGCCTAAGGTTGAGGACTGGCGGATTATCACCGGTATCATCTTCGTGACCCGCCTTGGCCGCGAAGGGCGGCAAGCTGGATCAACGGCTGAGTGATGCCACCCGCCTCAAAGCGCACCGCCCCGCTGCCAGCCTATTCAAAAAGGAGCTGTACCCCGACGTATCGGACGCACCAACGGGGGCATGATCGACCGCTCATCCCTCGATATTGAATGGCCAAGAAAACCAGAGACGGGACCGTTTAGCAATTTGAACCCGCCGCCCAATCAGGCGATAGTGGGTATGATCCCACCCTCGACCCGGAGAGCCGCGCCATTGGTTGCAGCGGCGAGCGGACTTGCGAGATAGGCGACCATCGCACCGACTTCGTCTGCCTCGATCAGTCTCTTGATGAGCGACAAGGGGCGCAGCTTGGTGAAGAATTCGACCTCCCGTTCGGCTTCCGATGCATCCTTATGTTCGACAACAGAGCGGATGAAATCGACAATCCCCTCCGAACGGGTCGGTCCGGGCAGTATACTGTTGACCGTGACGCCCGTTCCCCGTGTTTGTTCGGCAAGACCACGCGAGATGGAAAGCTGTGCTGACTTTGTCATGCCGTAATGGATCATCTCGGCGGGCGGCAGAAGGCCGCTTTCGCTAGCGATGAAAAGCACGCGACCCCAATTTCTCTGCAACATCAAAGGGAAATAATGCCGGGCGAGGCGAGCGCTGCTGACGACGTTGACCTCAAATATATGATGCCAGTCCTCGTCCGTGATGTCGGCAAAGTCCTTGGCTTCATAGATACCAAGATTATTGACGAGGATGTCGGTGTCGGGAACGGCGGCGATGAGGGCGGCGGCACCTTCGGCGGTTGCAGGATCGGCAAGGACGGGATTAACGCTGCCGCCGATCTCCGTAGCGGCTGCCTCCAGCTTCACCTGGTTGCGACCGGTGATGGTAACCGCGACACCCTCGGCAGAGAGGCGTTTGGCTATCGCAAGGCCGATCCCGGCGGTCGATCCGGTGACGATGGCGGTTTTGCCGTTGAGTTTGAGGTCCATGATTTACTCCTGACAGTGGCGATCAACTGGACGGGAAATAGACATCTTCATCATTGATGCCTAGAATGCGTCTCATCACTTCAGAAGTGAATTCAAATCATGGATAATCGTTTTGGCGACATTGAGATATTTCTGACCGTTTCGGCGGAGGGTAGCTTTGCAAATGCCGCACGCATGCTGCGTCTTACCCCCTCGGCCGTCAGTCGATCCGTCGCTCGCCTGGAGAAGCGGCTCGCCGTTACGCTTCTGCGGCGCACCACGCGCGCGCTGGCCTTGACGACAGAGGGCGTGGCCTATCGCGATCGGATAAGCACCCTGATTGCGGAAATGGCGGAAGTTGAGAAGAGCCTGGGTCAGGCCAATCAGGTCGCGCGGGGGCTGCTGCGCGTCAACGCCTCGCCATCCTTCGGGGTCCAATGCCTGATCCCGGCCCTTCCCGGCTTTGCTGAACGCCATCCGGCCGTGAAGGTCGAACTGACGCTTACCGACAGCATCGTTGATCTGGTGGAGAAGCGAGCGGACATCGCAATCCGCATCGGTCCGTTGCGCGACACGCGGCTGCGCGCAAAAAAGCTGGGGCATAGCCGCATGGCACTGGTCGCCAGCCTGGACTATCTCGCGCGTCGCGGCGTCCCTCAGATTCCTGACGATCTCGACCAACATGACTGCCTGCGGTTCAGCTTTCGCCGTTCGATCGATAGCTGGCCTTTCCAGGTCGAAGGGCGCATCGTGCAAAAGCCAGTGGAAGGACGCTTCTTCGGCAATTCGGGCGAGGTGGTCCGGCAGATGGCGGTCGCGGGCTGCGGCATTGCCCGGCATGGAGCCTTTCACGTCGCAGCGGATATCAAGGCCGGGCGGCTGGTCGAGGTGTTGAAAGAGTTCAATCCTGGCGATGGCGAGGACATTCACGCCCTCTATGCGGCGGAGGATCGCGCGGCGACGCGGATACGAGCGTTGCTGGATTATCTGGATTCGATAGAGTTGTTCGCGACATGATGTGCAGTGACGCGGACGGAGTGAACGCCGAATGCCTGCCATGGGCGTGAACGCACCGCCGACCTGACATTTCAGATTCTGCCCGCCGATCTACAGGCCTAGAACCGGCCTTGGACTTCAAATCATGCTAGCAAGCTGCAAGATTTTACCAACGTATCAAGGCTGGTACGGCGATGCGCCCCAGCGCGGCTGACATGGCCACGGGCGTAACGTGCCAGATGCCCAGGTGCCCGATGGTGTCGAATGGACATGACATGCCGTGCGCAAAACTGCCCAGCGCCCCCGCCGCTATGCCGGTGTAGAACCCGGCTAGATTGGGAGCAACGGGGGCACCACGGCGCAGCCAAAGGATCAGCGCTGCCGCCACGCCAATGCCGCTGACGGTTCCGGCGATGAAGCAGTTCAGCCCATCCGTCGCTTGGTCGTGTCTGCCGACTGTCCCCTCCAGCGCCATCAGCAGCAGGGCGGTGACGGGCAAGATTGCAAGCGCTGCCAGCAGCCAACGCAAGCCATCCTGTCGGGCACCGACACGCGGAGCCGCCATGCGAACCACCGCCCGCGCCGCGGCAAGCCCGACCAGCGCGATAAGCCCGTTGGCGATGAAGAAGATGGCGGCCGCCTGCCCATTTGCAGGGCCGCTCCACAAGCCCTGCCATAACGCAATGGCGGCGATCGTCAGCACGGTTGCAATCGCTACCAGCGCCAGACCATGACGCATGCGCAAGGGGCGCACTGGCTCAAGCTCGCCTGCGAGTTGTGCGATGAGGGGATTGGGACGGGGGGGCATGGTCAGTCAGCCTCTTCGACGAGCGCGGACAGTTTCCTGAGGCCGCGATGAATGTTCACTTTGATCAGACTTTCGCTCTGGCCGGTGCGCATGGCCGCCTCGGTAACCGAAAGTCCTTCGATTTTCACCAGTTCGATTGCATTGCACTGTGCCGGGGAGAGTTGCACGAAAAGCCGGTCAAGGCTCATCCGGGCCAGCACGGCTTCCTCCTCGCTGTCCGCAGGCGCATCTTGATCGCCAAGTTCACTTTCGCTGGAGCGGTAAACCCGGCGCAAATGATCGACCCAGCGATAACGGGCGATGGCCGCGAGCCAAGGCAGGAACGCCCGCGATTCATCCCAGGTCGCGCGCTTGGCATGAATGGCGAGCAGCACCTCCTGCACCAGATCGTCGATCTGGGCTGGGGGCACGCGGCGGCGGAAGAAGCGTTCAAGCCAGAACTGCGCCTCGGTCAGCAGCACGGTGTAGGCACGCCGGTCGCCGCCCTGGCTCGCAATCATGAGCCGGGCGAAGGTAGGTTCGTCCGCGATCATGGTCGTTCCTCCTCCCCGCACCCGTTCACGCGCGCCGTTGTCGCCATTGGCCGATCAGCGCGTCGAGCGACAGCACGCCGCCGCCGCGCACGATCAGCACCGCAGCCAGCGCGGCCCACAGGATATGCGTCGTCCACCAGGCTTGCGGATACACGAAAATCTGGATAACGAGTGTCATTGTGAGCAGCGCGCCGGCCGAGAGCCGGGTTGCCAGCCCGATCACCAGCAGCACGGGGAACAGATGCTCGCCCAGCGTTGCCAGTGGCGCAGCGATTTCAGGTGGTAGCGGGACGGCGGCATAGTCATTTTCGAACAGATAGCGGGTTGAATCGCTGATCTCGAAAAGACTGTCCTCCGTCACTTTGCTCCGGCCCGATCGCCAGAATATCCCGGCGAGCGCGATCCGGGCCTGCAGCAGCGCAATGCCCTCGGCCAGGCGCGATGCGGCGATGGCTACGATCCGATCGTACAATGTGGCGATGTGCTGCATGTGCTGGCCCCTCTGATGGCTACGTATCAGCGATTGATCGGCGTCAGCGAGCCATTGCCCATCGGCGTCTTGGTCTTCACGCACATGCCCTGCTTGACCAGCTTCCAGGCGTTGCCCTGATAGTCGCGGGTCGAGGTTCCGGCGCAGCTCGTGCCAGCGCCAGCGGAGCAATCATTCTGCCCAGCCTTAGCGATGCCATAGCATTTTTCCATCGGCACCTTCTGCGCGGCGACGGGGGTGGTGGCGACGCCGGCTGCCAGAGCGGCGGTTGTGGCAAGTCCGGCAATGCGGGCGATAGTGGCGGTCTTCATGATATACTCTCCGTCTTTGGGGGCAGCGCCAGACGGTTGTCCAGGCGTCGCATGCCCCCTCTTTCGCCGGGCGAGCCGGGACCGTTACAGGCAGAGAATAATAATTGTCGCTGTAACCGGCCAGCGCGCGAGGGCGAACATCATGGCGTGCGATCCCGCACCATCCTTTTCAAGGAGCCGCTGACATGACCACCAAGACACGCAATGCATCCATCGCCGCTGCCGCAGCCGCCATCGCGCTCAGCTCATTCTCGGCCTTCGCGGCCGACGCGCCGACCGGAAGCAAAGGCCGCGCCCTCGGCACCAGCGACACGGTGCATTGCTATGGCCTGCATAGCTGCAAGGGCAATTCCGACTGCGCCACGGCTGAGCACGAATGCAAGGGTCAGAATGCCTGCAAGGGCCACGGCTTCAAGGCAATGAAGGCAGGTGAGTGTCTCACGAAGGGCGGAACGATCGGCGACCTCGGCTGATCCGACCCTGGTCCGGCGGGCCTTTGCCCCCACGGCCCGCCGGACCGCTTTTGACACATGAGGACTTTCGCCATGACAGATATAGCCACATTCAGTGGGTTCGGCCTTGGCCTGCGCCGCGATCACTACCGTGATTTTCTCGCGGGCGATGTCGCCGTCGATTTTGTCGAGGTCATAGCCGAAAACTTCATGGTCGATGGCGGGCGGCCGCTGCGCGTGCTGGAACAGGTGCGCGCCAAACTTCCGGTCATCCTGCATGGCGTATCGCTGTCGGTTGGCTCGGCAAACGGGCTGGACAGCGATCATCTGGTCCGGCTCAAGGCGCTGGTAGACCGGATCGAGCCTCTGTGGGTGTCCGATCATCTGTGCTGGACGCGGACCAGCGCGCACAACAGCCATGATCTGCTCCCGAAGCCGCTGACCCGCGCGGCGATGAATGTCGTATGCGCCAACATCGACCGCGCGCAGGATGCGCTCGGACGGGCAATGCTGTTCGAAAATCCTTCAAGCTATCTGACGTTCCCGGACGACGAGATGACGGAGTGGGAGTTCCTGGCCGAGATGAGCCGCAAGACGGGCTGTTACCTGCTGCTCGACATCAACAATATCTACGTCAGCGCCTGCAACCATGGTTTCGATCCTGAGGCCTACCTTTCAGGCATACCCGCCGACAGGGTGCGGCAGGTGCATCTGGCCGGGCACACGCCGGGCGAGATCGTCATCGACACGCACGACCGGCCCGTTTGCGATGCTGTTTGGAACCTCTATGGTTCAGCCGTTGGCCAGCTTGGCGAGGTGGCCGTGATGATCGAGCGGGATGATGCGATCCCGCCGCTGCCGGACCTGTTGGCAGAACTTGACCGTGCCCGCACGATTGCCGCCACCACGCGCGTAGAGATGGCACTATGACCCAGCTTTTGGGCGCGCAGGACGAATTTTTGGCCTGTCTGCTTGATGACGGCGCGCCCTTGCCAATGGGATGGGATGCGCGCCGCGCCGCGGGCATGGCCGTCTATCGCAATGCCTATCGAACGCGGCTTATCGATGTCTTGCGGAACACGTTCGAACGCACCGCAAGGCTGGTGGGCGACCATGCCTTCAGCCAGGCGGCCGCGCATCATCTGATCACGCATCCGCCTACGAGCTGGACCATTGACCTGGCCGGTGCGGGATTTGCCGAAACCTGCGCCGAACTGTTCGCCAATGATCCCGACGTGGGCGAGGTGGCGTGGCTGGAATGGGAAATGCACTGCGCATTCACCGCCGCCGACGGTGCGCCAATGACGCCGACCGATTTTGCTGCCACGACGGCGGACTTCGATGCCCGGCAATGGGACGAACTTCGCCTCGAACTCATTCCCGGCACAGCCTTGCGACCGGTCACATATGATCTTGTCCGCCTGTGGGAAACATTGGCCGATTCACAACAGGCGCCGGCGCTGGAAAGGCTGCGCGAACCCAAGTGGGTGCTGCTGTGGCGCGAAGGCGAGCAACCGGTTTTCGGCCTTTTGGCCGAAGCAGAAGCGCTCGCATTGGCGAACCTTCAGCAAGGCGACACATTCGGCGAAGTCTGCGCCGCGCTGATGAAGTATTTCGACGCTGCTGATGTCGCGACCAATGCGGGCACAATGTTGCTGAACTGGCTGGAACTTGCGATGATCCAACGGATACATTCCTAGCGGCACCACACCAGTATCGAGCCTGTCTGACAGGCTGCGGACATTAAAGGCGCATGGCAGCCAGGAAGGCGCGAAATGCGGCCGTGGGTTGGCGCCGGTTTGGATAGTAGAGATGGTTGGGCGGAAGCGTTGGCGCCCAGCCGCTTAGAACCTCGATGAGATCACCTGCCATAAGATGGTGCGACGCCTGCGCCTTGATCAGGCAAGCAACGCCGAGACCCGCCAGCGCGGCGTCGCGCATCACATCGACATCGTTGGTGACGAAATTGTGGGGCACGGCACGCTCTGATGTTATGCCGTTCTGATCGAACTCCCAGCGGTGCAAAGCGCCCGAACTGGCGTGGCGATAGCTGACGCAGCGGTGCTGAGCGAGGTCATCGGGATGCTCCGGCCGACCATGATCAGCGAGATAGTGCGGCGACGCAACGAAGATCAGCGGCACCGGATCGCTAATCCGTACCGAGATCATGTCCCCTTGAAGCCCTTGTGCATGCCGGACGCCGCAGTCGAAACGTTCGGCGACGATATCAACGAAGCCGTCATTGACCACCAACTCGACCAGGACATCGGGACAGTCGCGCGCCAGCGCAGGCAGTCGCGGCATGATGAGGTGGACGGCAGCGGGGCGATGGGCATTGACCCGCACTCGCCCCGCAGGATGCTCGCGTGCCCCATCAAGCAAACCCAGCACTTCCTAGACCGACGCCATGGCGGGTCGCAATCGCAGGAGCAGCGCTTCGCCGGCGCTGGTCGGTGCCAGCGAACGGGTCGTGCGATCGAGCAATCGCAGATCCAGCTTCCTTTCCAGCACGCGCATCGCATGGCTGAGCGCAGAGGCAGAAAGGCCAAGCCGCGTCGCTGCCTTGGCGAAGCTGCCCGCCTCCACGATTTCCCCGAATATCGCGAGGCCTGACCAGAGATCGCGATCCATATATGAAAATCCTTCAGCAACCCATGCAAGTTCGATCGTCTAATCCTATCGGGTCGCACAATCCATATACCCTTTAGCAACCGCCGATGGAGACTGCCCGTGAACCTTCAATCCCTTCGCCCTCTTGGCTCGTCCGGCCTGCTCGTCAGCCCTCTTGCGCTCGGCACGATGACATTTGGAACGCCGCGCTGGGGCATGGACGGAAATGCCAGCCGCGCGGTGTTTGACCGCTATGCCGATCTCGGCGGTAATTTCATCGACACGGCCGATGTCTATTCGGGCGGCACGTCGGAGGAAATGGTCGGCACATTCATCGCCGAGGCTGGCCTGCGCGAGCGCATGGTGATCGCGACTAAGTCGGGCTTCAATACGGGCAAGGGCTTCCATCAGGGCGGAAACGGCGCGCGCCATATCCATGCCGCCGTCGAGGGTTCGCTCAGGCGGCTGAAGACCGATTTCATTGACCTATACTGGATTCACATCTGGGACGGCATCACCCCGGCGGCGGAACTGCTCCAGACGATGAGCGGCCTCATCCAGTCCGGCAAGATCCGCTATTGGGGCCTGTCCAACAGCCCCGCCTGGTATGTGGCGCAACTCGCCACGCTGGCGCGGGCACAGGGACTGCCTGCGCCCATCGGTCTTCAATATTTCTACTCCTTGGTGGAGCGCGGTGTGGAGGACGAGCATGTGCCGCTTGGCCGCGCGTTCGGCATGGGCCTCGTCCCCTGGAGTCCCCTCGCTTATGGCCTCCTGACCGGCAAATATGACCGGGTCATTGTTGAAGCCGGTCCAGCGCGTGAAGGAGGCGTCCCCAATGCGGGCGATGACGGACACATATCGCGCGCGGACGATGACAAGCGGCTTGATGGGGATAATCCCTTTGGAGACAGGTTGTTCACCGAACGTAACTGGCGGATCGTCGACGAGGTCAAGCGGGTGGCGGCAGAACTGGGCGAGACGTCAGCGCGGGTCGCCATCGCCTGGGTTGTCGGTCGCCCCGGAGTCGCCTCGACCCTGATAGGCGTCAGTCGTGCCGAACAGGTGACAGACAATGTCTCAGCGCTGCAGCTTCACTTGTCAGACAAGCATGTTGCGGCGCTCGATGCAGTCAGCGCAGAAGGAGGGAAATTTCTCTATGGGCTGTTTCAACCGCAAACACGCAACCAGATCGTTTTTGGTGGCGCGGACATCCTGGCCTGAAACCAGCGGGACCGGAGCCGGCGGGGTATCGGCGGCTCCGGTCCAAAGCTATCGGTGAAAGTCTAGGCCCATCTTCACTCCCAGCCGGTCACTCAAAGCCAGCTTTTCGTTCCCCAAGTGCAGGCGCTCCAACCGACCAGGTCGGGTCGTTCGGTCGGTAACCGGCAAATGACTGCAACTGGGGTTCAAAGGACGCGCAGCCGGTTATGCTCCATCACGGCTGGCCTTTATCGTCGGATGATTGGGATGCGCAGATGTTGTGTTTCTTGGCCAATAACTATCGCGTCGTCGCGCATGATCGTCGCGGTCCTGGCCGTTCGGCACGGGTCGCCACGGGGCACGACATGGACCATTATGCTGCGGATGCGTCTGCTGTCGTCGAACATCTCGATTTGCGGAATTCTATCCACATCGGTCATTCGACCGACAGCGGCGAAGTTGCGCGCTATGTGCATCTTCTGACCTGATAACTCCGAGAGGCTATGCCAGCCAACAGCTTGACTTGGATCATCCGATGTTTGCGTTATAGCGTAGCTATCTCCAGCAAATCGGCTGTTGTTCGAGTAGGATGGCATTTATCAGCGCTGTAATCGATGCGTCCAAGCAAGTCGGATTGGCATGGTGCCGTTTCCATGATCAAGGACGGTCCGCGCTAGACGAGGCTTTTTTTCATCAATTTGCGGAACCGTTCAAGTCGACCTGCGAGGATGGCGCTATACGGCGGTGCCGCGATCGCCTTTTCGCAAACCATCGCTAGCGAGGCCTGGTCCGCATATTCTTCCGCTAAAAGAGAATATGTCACCTCGCATTCTGGAGAATGAGCGATGATAGCCATTGATCGCTGCTTTCGGCTGCGGCGCGAAAAGTAGAAAAAATCCCACCCCCTCATATCTAACCCCATATCCGAAGACATATTATTACGTTGTCGGAATGATGCGCCAAATTAGTTAACGAATAGATCGAATATGGCAAAATCGCGTTGCTGACATCACGCTTCAACTATAATTGATGATACCGCGTTCGATATGAATGTGAAATCCGCTCAGCTCGGTGCCGATCCGGTTTCCGGGTTGAAGCGCGGATTGTTGGCGTCGAGCGGCGAGGGCGTGATTTTGGCGGGCGGCGTCGCGCTTTCGGCCCAGGCGCGGCACAGCATGTCACGCAGCATTGCGGCGCCTGCTGTCGTCCGGTCATAGACGAACGCGCGCACATCCTTGTCGGCAAAATCGGCAAAGCCGTTGCGCTTTTCGAGCTTGTACAGATTTTCCACGAGGTCGCCCGCTTCGTTCATAAAGCCCAGTACCGCGTCGAACATGTCGCCATTCTGGCGGCGCGGCGTCCCGATGCGCGGCGCGATGTCCGCTACCGTCAGGCCCATGCCGTCGACGAACCGGCTTTCGAACCGGCCATGAACGGACCGGTCGGTGGTATAGCCCTTGGGATTGTCGCCGCGCCATCCGTCGGAATGGATGGAGTCATGGTGCGGCTGCGCCCCATCGCCGATATAATGGCCCAGCCGTATGACCTGAAAAGCGCAATGTTGTTCCGGGATCGACGCATCGCCGCCCTCCGCCTGGGCCTTGCGGACGTAGCGCATGCAGGTGATCAGCCGTTCATAGGCTTCCATCGCCGCATAGGGCAGGGTGCCGGTCCAGCGTATATTGGTCCGCTGCGCCGTCTGCGGATCGCTATCCTTAATGGTCTCATACCGTTTGTAGAGTGCCAGGACGAATTCATGGCGCGACCGCGGGATGGGTTTTACGAAGGTGAACTGTTCCCGAAACCAGCCATGATTGGGGTCTTCCTCCATCTTGGAGAAATTCTCCGCATCCCCCCGCCAACTGTCGGGCAGCGAGGCCGAGGCTGCAATATAATCGACATGCTTGCGCAGGAAGACCGGCCCATCCTCCGGGATGGCCTCTATTGCCGCCTGATCAATCACGGCATGGGCGGTCTGGCCCCAGGCATGGGCGGCGGTCGGATGCAACGCCAGTGCGCTGATCGTGGTGAAGGCAAGCAGGAGGGTTCGCATCGTCTGAACTCCGAAATCAGGGGTCGAGGGGGTCGCGCGGATCGATCCGCGCCGATACGCGGGAGGGGCGGAACAGCAATTCGGTTGGCGACAGGCGGCGACCGACTTGCCCTGGCTGATAGCCAAGCTCCCGCTGGTTACGCGTAACGAACTGCGGGCTTTCGATCGAAGCGCTCTGGCCGGGGTTGCAGACGATCACGGCATCGCGGTCCATCGGCGCGTCCATCGCCATCAGCAGGCGGGTCGCATTGCGCAAATTGGTGGTCGTATGCCGGGCATAGGGTTCGATCAGGATCGCGTCAGCCGGAATACCATAGCGGTCGATCAGCGCGTTGCGCATCTGCTCGGCCTCAGCAAAGCGGGTCGCGCGGGGATGTGCCTTGCCTCCGGTCACGATGATAAAGGGCGCGTCGCCCTGCGCGAAGCGGCTGGCGGCCAGCCGAAGATGATATTTGCCAAAGGGGCTGATCGCCATGTCCGGCACTTCCGGCCCGACGCCCGTGACGATCAATGCGGAATAGCGATAGCGGCTCCAATCGAGACCTGTCGCGCGCGCCATGGCGGCCGCATTCGCGCCACCGGTCAGCGGTTCGAAACCGATCGCATCGGCGCGATCGCTACCGTCCAGCAGCGCCAGCGCATAGTCGATGCTGGGGTCCAGCGCCTGCGCCGATGTGTCGCGTGGGGTGCGTGACAGCCAATAAGCGGCCTGAAGCCGCGCCTGGCGCTCTTGCGGATCGATCATGCCGGCCCCGTCGATCTGCGCATAGGCGGCTGGCGCGCCCAGGCCATAGGTGCGCAAGATGATGTTGATGCCTTCCATCTCGCGCTTGGCCTGCGCGGCCACCCCATCATCGGGGGCGGTCAGGCCAGCAGGCGCAGCCACCGACTTGGCCACGGCGTCGATGTCCGTTTCCGTCCAGATCAGCGCCTGCGCCACGCAGAACATATCCTGCGCGCAGCCAGCGACGCGCCGCTGCCGACTGTCCAACAGGGCAGCGATGTCCGCCTTGGAAACAAGTGTCCGAACAGCGGTCGGGTCGCGCGCCATCCCGTCGAAAAGCGGAAAGAGCCGCTGCGAAAGCCGTTCGGTCACGACATCGCGAACGGCCCCGGCTTGTGCCGGGACCGTCGCGATCGCAACCGCAGCCATAGTGGCGAACAGGGTCGCCATCCGTGCCACGGTGCGCATCATTACCAGGACTTGCTGATGACGAGGCGGAAGTTACGGCCAAAGATCGGCCGACCGTAAATGGCTTCCGCGCTGCCCTGGCCGCTCAGCGAGTCGGTGCGGGTATTGCCTTCGGTCAGGCCATGGGCGTTGAACAGATTGTCGCCTACAATCTGCATCTGCCAGCTGCCGTGGCGCGCCGTGACGCCCGCGCCGATCGTGCCATAGGCAGGCAGGGCAGTATTGTTGTACAGATCGACGAAGCGCTTGCCCATATAGGTGTAGCGACCATAGACCGAGATATCCGTCTCGCCCGTCTGGAAGTCGAAGCTCGGACGGATATTGCCATAGATTTTCGGCTGGCGGACGATCTGGTTGCCCTCGGCCTGTTCCGGGTCGGCCCCGGTCGCGCTCTGGAAATTCTTATATTTGGGATCGCTGATCGTCAGCGCCCCGTTGAGCGAGAACCACGGCGTGACCGCGACCGAGGCGTCGAACTCCACGCCCTTCACCTGGGCTTCGCCGATGAAGGGGATGTTCACATCGTTGCGGCCCGTCGTCGGGTCAAAGGCGAGGAACGAGGCGTTGAGCGGATCGAAATTGGTGTAGAAGCCCGTGACATAGAGGTAGGAACGACCCGAAGCGAGCTTCAGCCCGACCTCGAACTGGTCGGCGACGGTGGTGATGATCGTGGGATTGATGCTCATAACGGTCTGCACATTGGGCGGCGTTTCGAGGTGCGACGCGCGGCCATAGACGCCGACATTCTGGCTGAAGTCGTAATTGGCGCCGACCGTCCAGTTGGTAACGTTGGGCTTCCCCTTGGAATTGACGATGACGCCGGTGAAACCGCGCGTGGTGTCGTCGGCCAATGTCGTGGCATCGCCCAGATTGACCTGCTCGGTCAGCGCGGCCCAGCCCTTATAGCTGTAGCGTTCATGACGGACGCCCGCGTCGATGCGCAGGCCGGGAATGATCTCCCAGGTGTCGTTGGCATAAAGCGCGAACATCGTCGCGTCCGAATCGCCTTGGCTCAGCGTCGCGGCATAGTTCAGCACGCCATTGTCGGTGACCCGGCCGATCTCCGTACCCGCCGCATTATAGGCAACCAAGTCGAGCGTGCGCGGCTGGCCCGCCACTTCGATCAGGTAGTTCTGAAACGTGGTGCGGCTGCTTTCGCCATAGGCACTGGTGTAGAGGCCGAGCTTGATATCGTGGCTGCCGATGCCGGTCTCGAACTTCTTCGCGACCGAGAAATTGCCCTGCGCCGAATAATATTTGGAATGAATGTCGCGATATTGCCCCTGCATGATGAGGCCAGAGGCGGTTTCGGGGTCATAGACGCTATTGGTCCCCGCCAGCGTCAGGCCAAAGCGGCTGGCCGTGCCGAACGCGCTGTTCGCCCGGTTGCGGATGCTGTTGGCGCCACCGGCATCGAGGAAGGCGGTCAGCGTCGTGGGGTTGGTGGTCGAATAGAAAGCGGTGAAATCCAGTTGCCCCTGGGTATAACCGGCCTTGGCCGACACCAGCCAGCCGCCGAACTCGGCTTCATATTGCGCGCCGATATTGATCATCTGCATGTGGCGGCCGTCGGCCAGGTCGCTGGTGCCGCTCTGGATCACGCCTGCGCCATCGCGATATTTCAGATTGACGTTGCGCAGTGCGGGCGAATTCATCGTCCCTTCGAAAAAGTCGATATATTTGTTCAGCGAAATGCTGGGTTCACGCGGGTCCGCCGTCGGGATCGGCAGGTAGAAGACGTTGTGATCGTTGACATAGTTCAGGCTCAGCTTGATCGAACCATTGTCCAGATCATGTTTGATGTTGGCGCGGATCTGGCCGCCCTTATCGTTGGGGAAGCCATTGTCGCGATAGCCGTCATGCTGACGCAGGAAGCCGCCGATCGCATAATAGGTATTCTCGCCCAGCGGTCCGGCCTGATAGGCATCCAGCCGATAAAGGCCGGTGTCGCCTAGCGTCACCTGCGCCTTGCCGCGCGGCGTATCGCTGCCCGTCACGGTGATCGCGTTGATGATCGCGCCCGAATAGCTGGCATAGACCGGGGCAGGGCCGCCGCGCACGACCTCGACATGGTCGGTCATCAGGTCTTGCCTCAAGATCGCGTCGCCCCGGAAAAAGACGCCGTCATTTTCGTGGAACAGCGGCAGGCCGTCCTGCTGGAAGCTGACAAAGCCGCCATCATTGGGCAGGCCGCGAATACGATAGATATTCTGCACTTCGCCGCCGGTGATTTCGGTCTGGAAACCGGGCAGCTGGCCGATCAGATCGGCGAAGTTGACGGGGGCGATCTTCTCGACATCTTCGGCCGAGATGGTGTTGATCGCATAGGACACGTCGAAGCGACGCTGGGCGCGGGTCGAGCCGGTGACGATGATATCGCTCTGCTCGCCGCCCAGTTCGGCCGCCTGCTCGGCGGGGGCTGCATCCTGCGCAAAGGCGGGCGTAAGGAAGGTGGAACACAGCGCCGCAAGGGCGGTGCCGGTGGCAAAAACGGTCTTGATCATGAACAGCCCCTCTGTGGTGGTCGAGCGGCCCGTGGTCGATGAACATGACATTTTTAATTATTGTTGTGAAAATAAATAAATCCGCCTAGCGCGGCGCTCATCGTGCGACAGAGCCGGTATGAAGAGGGCCAAGGCCATGCAATTTCCCTCCATCGACAAGGACCAGCGCCGCATCCTGCAAAGGCTGCGCAAGTCCGGCCCGCTGTCGCGATCCGCGCTGTCGGCGGCGCTGGAAATCAGCGGCACGGCACTGACCCGGCTGTCCCGCGATCTGCTTGCGCTCGGCCTGGTCGAGGAAATGCCCGACGTCGATGTGCAGCGGCGGGGCAGGCCCGCCATCCCCCTCCGCCTCGCTCCGCGCGGCGGCTATGCGGTCGGCGCGACCGCGCATAAGGGTCTGATCGAGATCGCGCTGGTGGACTTCACCGGCACCACGATCGCGATCCATCATGAAGCGACCGAGCCGATCGACCCCAGGGCATTCGCGCACAAAATCCGTCGCATCACCCATATGCTGGTCGATCGCCATGGCCTGCTGGGGCAACGGATGCTGGGCATCGGTATTGCCGTTCCTGGCCCGGCGCTGTCCTTGGCGGGCGACCGTTGGGCAGTGGTCGATGTCCTTCCCGACTGGCGGGACGCGCCCTTGCACGACATATTCTCAGCCGAAATGGGCTGGCCTTTGTGGATCGAAAATGACGCCAACGCCGCCGCCATCGCCGAATATTATCTCGGCGGCCTGATCCGCGATTTTTCCTCCATGGTCATATTGCTGCTTGGGTTTGGCATCGGCGCTGGCGTCATCGTCGACGGCCGCCTCGTGCGCGGGCAATTTGGCGCGGCGGGCGAGATCGGGGCCTTGTTTCCCGGTGACCGGCCACGTCCCAGCCCGCTCGACCTGCTCGCCGTCCTGCGCGCGGGCGGGTGTGACATTTCCTCTGTCGCCGAAATCGATTTCGATGCCACAGACCAGGCGCCCATCATCGAAACCTGGCTCGATCGCGCCGCACGGCAGTTGGAAATCGTCTGCAATTCCGCCTTTGCCTGGTTCGATCCGGGCGCGATCATGCTGGCGGGGGCATTGCCGCGTGCCATTCTCGATGGCCTGGCCGATCGCCTGCGCAGCGCCCATCTGGTCACCATGTTCGACCATCGCAGGCCGCCGGTGCAGGTCTCGAATCTCGGCAGTTCGCCCATCACCTTGGGCGCGGCGCTGTTGCCCATTCACGCGCTGTCGGCAGAAATTTGACGGACTATACGAATGGCAGCGACCGGACCTTTTGGGTCGGCATGAAAATCCATGTTATTGCGCTGTTTGTCGGCCTGTGAGACTAGCACTCCCATGATGATGCGCGGCACCCACGACATGTCTCTGGTTATCCTGTCGATCCTGATCGCCATGTTCGCATCGTTCACGGCGCTCAGCCTCGCGACGCGCATGCGGGCGTCCACCGGCTGGATGCGGTTTATGTGGGTGACGGCCGCCGCCATTGCCCTGGGCGGCGGCATCTGGTCGATGCATTTCGTCGCCATGCTCGCCTTCACCATGCCGGGCATGGTGATGCGCTATGACCTCGCGCTCACCCTCTTGTCGCTGGCGCTGGCCTTGGGCTTCACCTGGGCCGGGTTCTGGATGTTGAGCCGGTCGGCCATGGCACCGCTGCGCTTGGCGGTGGCGGGGCTGTTGATCAGCGCGGGCGTGCTCGGCATGCATTATCTCGGCATGGCGGCCATGCACATGGCGGCAACGCTCCGCTATGATCCATTTTGGCTGCTGCTGTCCGTTCTGATCGCAGTCGGGGCTGCGACAGCTGCCATGTGGCTCGCCGCCCGCGATCATCAATTGTCGCATCGGCTGGTCGCGGCCGCCATCATGGGGGTAGCGATAGCGGGCATGCATTATGCGGGCATGCGCGCGGCGATCTTCACCGCGAAGACGGGTATGACTATGACCGGCGGTGGCGGGAATCTGGGACAAACCTATCTCGCCATGTTGATCAGCGCGGTGACGGTCCTGATCCTGCTGCTGGCATTGGGGGCTGCCGGGCTGGAACGGCTGTTCCGCAATATCACCCGGCGGGAGGCGCGCATCGCGTTGCGCCTCAAGATTGCCGACGTGCTGCGTGGCCGCAATACCGAGGAAGCCTTGCAGGAGGTCGCGGCGCTCATGGGCGCGCATTTCGGCGTTGCCCGTACCGGCTATGGCCAACTCGACCCGGTCGAGGATATCTTCCATTATGATATTTGCTGGACCGATGGATCGGCACCGCCCTTGCTGGGTCGCTATCCCACCAAGACCTTCGGCCCGAAAATCGTCACCGCGCTCAAGGCTGGGCAGACGGTTGTCATCGACGATCTGCTCCATTCGGACCTCAGCGATGACATCCGGCTCCACGCGGACGCCAAATCGGTCGATACCCGCGCGATCCTCGTCGTCCCCTTCATCCGCGATGGCCGCCTGCAAACCATCGTCTATCTGAATGACCGCCACGCGCGCGCCTGGCAGCGGGACGATACCGCCTTCATGGAGGAGATCGCCGAACGCACTCGGCTGGTCATCGAACGCGCTGCGGTCGAGGAACAGTTGCGCGAACTCAATGCGACGCTCGAAGGACGGGTCGAAGCGCGCACGCGGGAATTGCGCGATGCGCAGGAAGCCTTGCTGCACAGCCAGAAACTCGAAGCCATTGGCCAACTCGTGTCCGGCATGGCGCATGACTTCAACAATGTGCTGGCGGCGATCGTCGGGGCCTATGACCTGATCCTGCGCCGCCCCGACGATCTCGACCGGGTGCGCCGCTATGCCCAGGGTGGTCTCGACGCGGCCGAACGCGGTGCCAAGCTAACCGCGCAACTGCTTGCCTTCGCCCGCGCGCAACGCATCCAGCTTCAACCGCTCCTGGTCTGCGATGTGATCCGGCCGTTGCATGATCTGCTTGCGCGTACCCTGGGGCCGATGATCACGCTCGATTTTCAGCTCAATCCGAACCCAGTCCCGGTTTTGGCGGACGCCACCCAACTGGAAATGATGGTGCTGAACCTGGCGATCAATGCGCGGGATGCCATGCCCAATGGCGGCACGCTTGCCATCTCCACCCACGTCCGCACCATCAGCGGCGACAGCGAAATCGCCGACAATGACTATGTCGAAATCGCCGTGCGCGATACCGGCACGGGCATGGACGAAGTTACCTGCCGCCGCGCCATGGAACCCTTCTTCACGACCAAGGCGGTGGGCAAGGGCACGGGCCTTGGCCTCGCGCAAATCTATGGCAGCACGCGACAGGCGGGCGGGACCGTCCGCCTCGAAAGCATCCTGGGCGAAGGCACCACCGTTCGCGTATTGCTCCCCTGCACGACGTGGCAACCCCTCGCCGCGTCGCCCGCGGCCGCGCTTGCGCCTGCTGCGGAGAGGGACGCGGTGCGCATCCTGCTCGTGGATGACGATGACAGCGTGCGGACCATCGTTGCGGGCGCATTGGAAAGCCATGGGCATCATGTGGTCGAAGCGATTGATGGCGCCAGCGCCCTGATCAAGCTCGACGCGCAGGACTTCGACATCGCCATTATCGACTTTGCCATGCCGGGTATGAATGGCGCCGAACTCGCCGCTCGGATCGCACAGCAATGCCCGTCGCTGCCCGTCATGTTCGCCAGCGGATTTGCCGATACCGACGCCATTGATTCCGTCATGGGCGGTAATGCCGTAATGCTGCGCAAGCCGTTCCGTATCGACGAATTGCTTGCCGCGATGCAGGGGCTGCTTGTGGCTCGACCGTTGGACAGCGTCGCCTGAGGGCGCGCAATCGGCCGCCCCCGGCCCAAACCTTCAATCCGGCGCGCTGGCCAATATGCCCGTCGTCATGTCCAGCACGCCCACAAGCGCATCGATCTTGAAGGGCTTGCGCACTATATGGGTGATCAGGCTCGTGTCCGCCGACACGCCTTCTTCGGCATAGCCCGTCACCATGATGATCGGCAGATCGGGTGCCCGGCGTCGTGCGTCCTCGGCCAGTTCGATCCCGGTCATACCGGGCATCGCAAAATCCACGATCATCACGTCGGGAAGGGCCGCGTCCAGCATCGTTACCGCCTCCGCGCCCGACGCCGCCTGCGTGATATGATAGCCAAAGCTCTCAAGTCCTTCGGCAACGAACCGGCGCACACCTTCGTCATCGTCCACGACCAGGATGTTGAGCTTCGCACGGACCCGGTCCGACGGCGAAATCTGCGCAACCAACTCCGTATCGACCACTGGTTGCTCGGCGAGCGGCAGCCATATGCTGACGGTGGTGCCCTCATGCTGCACACTGTCGATCTGCGCGATACCGCCGGACTGCCGGGCGATCCCGAACACCTGACTCAGGCCAAGGCCGGTACCCTTGCCCAACGGCTTGGTCGTGTAAAAGGGGTCGAACACTTTGGACAGGATCGGTCGGGGAATGCCCACACCATTGTCGCGCACCCGCACCACGCCATAGCGTCCGGGCCTCACGCCCTCCGGCGCAGAGCGCCCGGCATCCGTTTCGATCGTCAATATGCCACCGTCCGGCATCGCGTCGCGCGCATTGATCGCCAGGTTCAGCACCGCCAGTTCGAGTTGATGCACATCCGCCATCACCCAGGGCTGGCTGTCCGCCAGGACGCGCCGCTGGTCGATGCGCGGGCCGATCGTCCGCGCCAGCAGGTCGCCCATGCCCTCCACCAGCGCATTGAGGCTGAGCGGCGCGAGCGCCAATTGCTGGGTGCGCGAAAAGGCCAGAAGCTGGCGCGTCAGCTTCGCCGCGCGATCGGTCGCCTCTGCTGCGAAACGGGCGTGGCGCAATATCCTCTCGTCGTCGCTCCGCCGCTCGATCATTTCGAGGTTACCGGATACGACGGTCAGCAGATTGTTGAAGTCATGCGCGATGCCGCCGGTCAACTGGCCGACCGCTTCCATCTTCTGTGACTGGACAAGCGCCGTCTGCGCGCGCTCGCGCTCCGCTACTTCCTCCATCAACATGTTGTTGGCGCGCGACAATTCGCTCGTGCGCTCGGCAATCCGTGTTTCGAGATTGGCGTTGAGATGCGTCAGCCGCTCTTCGGCGAGTTGCAGCGCGGCCAGCCGCTCGCGCGCCTCATATTGTCGTCGCCGCACCCGCATCGCCGACCGCACCGCGCTGCCCAGCGTCTCGCTATGGATCGGCCGCTCCAGCACGATGACATTGCCCAACCGCTCCAGCACCAGCATCGCGTGGCGCGGCCGATGCCCAGCCCGCCGCGTAGCGAGCAGGATGAAAGGAAAATCCGACCATGGCGGCTGTTGCGCGACCCAAGCGTCCAGCGCGCTACGATCAGCCCCGGCCAGCGACTCCTCGGTAATTATGGCCGTAGCCGCGCCTCGCGTCAGTTCGTCGCTCAGCGCGCGCGCATCGGCGCAGGTCGTGCAGGCATAATCCTGCTTCGCCAACAGCGTTTCCATCACTGCCGCGTCTCTACCCCTCAGCGCCAGAACAAGGATGCGATCTTCCATCCTTATGTCTCGCTCGCAGCCGGCTCTGCTGCCAGCAAGGGCGTCTTGCCGCTATAGGTCGGCACGCCCGTCAGAACGCCGTCGAAATCCTTGAGCGGCTCGCCTACGGTAATGCCGTTGCGGCCCAGGCGATACTCCCTGATGGTCGCCTCATGCGGCGTGGTACGGCTCTTCACGACCGATACCGCCTTCAGCATTTCCCCCTTCGCCTCGAAATAGCGAAAGAGGATGATCGTGTCGGACAGATAGCTCAGATCAACGTCGGACCGGACCTCACCGATGATACCATGCTGCCCCAATATGAGGACAGTGATGACGCCCTGCTGGTTCAGATAGCTCAACATCTCGTGCATCTGCAGCACCAGATATTTCTCGCCCGGCATGGCCTGCAAAAAGGCGTTCAGGCTATCGATCACCACGAAGCGCACGCCATCCTCTTCCACCGCGCGACGAACCCAACTGGCAAATTCGCCCGGCGACATTTCCGCGGGGTCGATCTGCGTGACGGTCAGCGCGCCGCTGTCGAGATGCGGCTGCAAATCCATGCCCATGGCGCGGGCACGGGTAATCATCGTCGGCCGCCCTTCATCGAACAGGAAATAGGCCGCCTTTTCGCCGCGCGCGATGGCGCTCAGGCCAAACTGCACCGCCGTCGTCGTCTTACCCACGCCCGAAGGTCCGTTGAACAGCAAATTGGTGCCCACCGAAATGCCGCCACCCAGCATCTGGTCCATGCGCTCCAGCCCGGTGGAAACCAACTGCTGGACATATTGACCATGATGTTCATTCGCGACCAGACGGGGGAAGACGGCCACGCCACCGGTTTCGATCACGAAATCATGATAACCGCCGCGATATTTCACGCCGCGCATCTTCACGACGCGCAGGCGGCGGCGTTCGGTGCCATAATCCTGCGCCGCTTGTTCCAGCGTGATGACGCCATGGGCGATACTGTGCAATTGCAGGTCGTTGGGATCGGAACTGCGATCATCAAGCATCAGGACCGTGCAATGGCGCTGCGAGAAATATTGCTTCAGCGCCAATATCTGGCGGCGATAACGCAGCGAATTTTGCGCCAGCAGCCGCATTTCCGACAGGCTATCGAACACTACTCGGACCGGCCGGATGCGATCGACGCACTCCATCACGCCCTGGATCGTCTCGCCCAATTCCACTTCGGACGGCTCCAATATGGATTGCTCCGCGTCGGGGTCCAGCCCTTCGCCGCTGACCAGTTCGAACAGGTCGATATCGTCCAGCACCCAATTATGGCTGCGCGCGACTTCCTTCAACTCCGCCGACGTTTCCGACAAGGTGATGTAAAGACCGCGCTCTCCCTGGCGCGCGCCTTCCAGCAGGAATTGCAGCGCGATCGTCGTCTTGCCGCTGCCAGGCGTTCCTTCCAGCAGATAGGCACGATTGGCGGTGAGGCCGCCGCCCAAAATATTGTCCAGGTCCGCAATGCCGGTCGAAATAGTCACCTTGCGGTCTTCGCTTGCCAGGTCCGTCATATCGTCCTCAAACTCTTGCGCTCACAGGGAGCCGGTTGTTTCAGAAACGATTTGACCGTGATTTTGGTCCATGAATCGCTGTTCATACGGCCGGACATGGGCCAAAATCGGGCGGTTCATCGCAGGAAATCCGGCTTGGCGACCCGCATCCGGCGATAGCGCGCTTCGATGAGGCTAAAGACCCCGAACAGCCCCAGGCCAAAGGCCACGACGCTCAAAATGATGGTGCCTTCCTCCTGCGCCCGCAACTGTTTGAGGGCTTCGCCCAGACCACCCGCCTGATCAGGATCATGGTTCAGTGCGGCCGAAATTATGAACCAGCCGATCAGCGCGAATATCAATGCGCGTGCGGCATAACCACAGCGTCCGATCCAGCGCACATAGTCGGGGGCGGGGGTATCGCCATCCAGTTCGCGAAACTCCGCCTTATAGGCTTTGATCGCTTGCGTCGCGGCAACCGCAAAGAGAACCAGGCCAACCAGTACTAGAAGGACCACGCCGCCCGGCTGTGACAAAAGCCAAGCGGACCAGCTTTCGGCGCTCGCGTCGCCGGGACTGCCCTCCTGCGCCGATGTCTGACGCAAGGCCAGGCGCGCGGCGGCGACCGCCAGGATGACATGGGAAATGCCGCTCATGGCATAGCCCACCCGCTTGAATTTACCTTTGAGCGTCCGGCTGCAATTTTCCGGGTCCATCGCCGCTTCGGTCAATCGCCATATCGCATAGCCGGCAAACCCCAGCGCGCAGATGGCCAGCAGCACATGGCCCAGCGGCGCATCGACCATGCTGCCCAGCGCACCTTGATTATCCTTCACCTCGCCACCCGTCGACGCGACGTCCAGCGCAAACCAGCCGATCAGGATATAGACGAGCCCGCGCGCCGCAAAGCCGATGCGCGCGAATAGGGTCATACGGTCACTATAAGTCATGAGGCCTCCTGTCGGGGAGGCTAATGCGCGGTAAGTGCGGACGTTCCCTTGGAATCTTTTTCCATGGCTGGGTCTGTCAGGCGGAACGCTAAGCGATGGCCCCTTGTGCCGCGCTGGTAATACGCTCAGCCCATAGCGCCTGCCCCCCGGCGTCCTGGATCAGGTCTTGCCGCACCTCGATTTCCGCATAGCGCAACCCGTTGGGGAAAGCATGAAAGGGCACCGTATAGTCGGTGGCATCCATCGCATAGGGCTCATTGTCGCCAACGACGACACCCGCAATCGACTGCAACTGATCAAGCATCGACAGCGCGAAATCCGTCCGCCCCTGCCAATGCAATATGCCGATATCCCAGGGACGGACATCACCGTTCAGCACCGGGGTAAAACTATGCAACGACAACAGGATCGTCTCGCGCCCGGCGGCCGTTCGGGCCGCGATCAGGTCCGCCATCGCCTGATGATAGGGTCGGTGGATCGCTCTCACCCGCTCTGCCTTCTCCGCCATGTCCAAGTCGGCATTGCCGCCAATCACGGTGCCATCGGATAAAGCGGGTATCGCCTCGGCGTGCGCCGGGTCACGATTGCAATCGATAACCAGACGCGAATAGCTCTGATGCAGAAAAGGCGCATCCAGCCGCCGCGCCAAAGCACGACCAAGGCCGTAAACCCCGATATCGATCGCGATGTGCCGCCCCCGATCGGCCGCACTCAATCCCATATCCCCCAGCGCCCCCGGAATAGCCGCTCCCGCATGATCGCCGATCAGCAGGAACGGGGAGCCGCCTTCTGCGTTGAACAGCCCGAACGGCAACGGATCGCCCGGACCCAATAGATTTTCTGCCGTGCGCCCGGCCATCAGGACATGACCCTATGCCGTTGCTCACCATCCGACACAGCACCATCTATCACTATCAGCAGCCGGTATCCCTGGGTGAACATCGCATCATGATGCGCCCTCGCGAGGCATTTGACCAGCGCTTGCTGTCCGCGCGCCTCGACATCGATCCAGCGCCCAGCGAATTGCGCTGGCTGCACGACGTTTTCGGCAATTCGGTCGCCATCGCCACGTTCAAGGCGCGCGCCGCGCAATTGGTCGTCAATAGCGAAGCCACATTGGATCATGCCCCGCTCGCGCAAAAGCAGGTGGACGTCGAACCCTATGCGCGCCTCTTTCCTTTCACTTATTCGTCGGAAGACATGCCCGACCTGCTTCGGTCGATCGAACGGGAATATCATGATCCCGAACGCATCGTCGATAATTGGGCGCGCAGCTTCGTCAGCAATCATGGCAATACCAGCACGATCGCGCTGTTGACGGAGATCGCCACGGGCATCCAGCGCGAATTCACCTATGTCCCCCGCCATGAAAAGGGCACCCAATCGCCCATAGAAACGCTCAAGCTGCGCCAGGGCACCTGCCGCGACTTTGCCGTGTTGATGATCGAGGCGGTGCGCGCTCTGGGTTTCGCCGCGCGGTTCGTTTCGGGTTATGTGTATAATCCCTCGCGATCCGAAGATGTGGTGGGCGGCGGCAACACCCATGCCTGGGTCCGCATCTTCCTGCCCGGTTCAGGCTGGGTCGAATTTGATCCCACCAACGGCATCATCGGCAATCGCGGCCTCATCCGCGTCGCCGTCGCGCGCGATCCCTATCAGGCGCTGCCCCTGTCGGGCACATGGTTCGGCCCGCCCGGCAGCTTCCTGAACATGGATGTATCGGTTGATGTGTTGCGTGCGGACCCTAGCCTGTTTCCCTCGACCAACCATGGTGCCATCAACAGCCGACATATCGGCGCTTAAGGAAAGTACCCGTCCATGCTGATCCGCTGCGGATATGATATTGCCTTCAATACCGATGCGAAGACCGCCATGGTCGCGCTGCTGAGCGTGCATCCCTCGCGCCATCAGGATCTGCGCACGCCCCAGCGGCTGATGGCCAGCCCCGACATTCCGCTTTATCAGTTCGAAGACGGGTTCGGCAATGTCGCCACCCGCTTCGCTATCCCGCCCGGCGGCGTGACCCTGTCCTGCGATTTCGTGATCGAGGATAATGGCGAGCCCGACGTCCGCGCGCCCGATGGTCCGCAAATCCCGGTCGAGGATCTGCCCGACGCGGTGATGCCCTTCCTGCTCGGCAGCCGCTATTGCGAGACCGATCGGCTGATGGATGTCGCTTGGGGCAATTTCGCCCATTATGCCTCGGCCCGCGATCGGGTCGATGCGATCGTCGATTTCGTCCACAACCATATCGAGTTCGGCTATCATTATGCCCGTTCAGACAAGACCGCGTGGAACGGCTATCAGGAACGGCGCGGCGTATGTCGTGACTTTGCCCATCTCGCTGTCACCTTGTGCCGCTGCATGAATATCCCGGCGCGCTACTGCACCGGTTATCTGGGTGACATCGGCATCCCGCCGGTCGATGCGCCGATGGATTTCAGCGCCTGGTTCGACGTCTATATCGACGGCAACTGGTACACCTATGACGCCCGTCACAATCGCCCCCGCATCGGCCGCATCCTCATGGCGCGCGGACGCGATGCGACCGACGTCGCCCTGACCACTGCCTTTGGCCCCGCCAATCTGGTGCGGTTCGACGTCCATACCGATGAAGTGCAATCGATAGAGTAAGGGGCCAATCCACCCCGTCTCGCGTCATGAAAGGCCAAGCATCGATCTTGCAAAATGCACGACGAGCCGCCATTTGCCGCGCCGTTGACGCATTCAAAGGGTAAACCTGCCATGACGACTGAAACTGCTACCGCGCCCGAAACCCATGCTTTCGAGGCGGATGTTTCGAAGCTGCTGCGCATGATGGTGCATTCGGTCTATTCCGACCGTGACGTCTTCCTGCGCGAACTCATTTCCAACGCCGCCGATGCGTGCGAGAAGCTGCGCTATGAAGGCATCGCCATGCCCTCTCTGCTGGGCGATGACCCGCAACCGCGCATCCGTGTTCTGCTGGACGCCGACCAGAACCGCCTAACGATCGAAGATAATGGCATCGGCATGACCGCCGCCGAAATGGGCGAGACGCTGGGCACGATCGCTCGGTCGGGCACCAAGGCGTTCATGGAACGCCTGGCGGCCGAAGCGGGCAAGGAAGGTTCGCAACTGATCGGTCAGTTCGGCGTCGGTTTCTATTCCGCCTTCATGGTGGCGAGCCAGGTCGAGGTGTTTTCGCGCCGCGCCGGATCGCAGGACGCCGCCAGCTGGACCTCGGACGGGCAGGGCACCTACACCATCGCCCCGGTCGATTTGGCCGACGCCCCCACGCGTGGCACCCGCGTCGTCCTTCACCTCATGGAAGACGCCAAATCCTACGCCGAACGCTTCACGGTCGAGCGCATCATCAAGGCGCAGTCGGGCCATGTCCCGGTCCCGATCATGCTGTTCGAAAAGCCCGATGCCGATGGCGTCGACATCGCCGATGGCGCCGCACTGTGGCTCAAGCCCAAGTCCGAGATCAGCGAAGAGGATTATGCCGACTTCTATCGCAGCGTCGCCGGCCAATATGACAAGCCCGCGCACACGGTCCATTATCGCGCCGAGGGCCGCTATGAATATTCGGTCCTGACCTTCATCCCCGAAACCAAGCCGTTCGACCTGTTCGATCCGGATCGCAAGGGGCATATCAAACTCTATGTCCGTCGCGTCTTCATCACTGATGAAGCACCGATCCTGCCCCGCTATCTGCGCTTCGTACGCGGGCTGGTGGACTCCGCCGACTTGCCGCTCAACATGTCGCGCGAGATGATTCAGGACAGCCCGGTGCTGGGCGCCATCCAGAAGGGCGTGACCGGCCGTCTGCTCGGCGACCTGCAGAAGTTGGCCGATAATGACGCGGAAGCCTATCAGCGCATCTGGGAGAATTTCGGCCCCGTCCTCAAGGAAGGGCTGTACGAGGATTTCGAACGGCGCGAGGCGCTGCTTGGCCTCGCTCGGTTCAAAAGCACGACATCGGGGGAGGGCTGGCGTTCGCTCAAAGACTATGTCGCGCAGCTTAAAGAAAACCAGACCGCCATCTATTATGCGACTGGCAGTGACCTTGACCGGCTGTTCACCTCGCCGCAGCTCGAAGGCTTCCGTGCGCGCGGGATCGAAGTGCTGCTGCTGCCCGATCAGGTCGATAATTTCTGGACCACGATGGGCGTCGATTATGAAGGTAAGCCGTTCAAGTCGGTGACGCAGGGCGGCGCGGACCTGGGCCTCATCCCGCTGGTCGAAGGCGCGGACAAGCCGACCGAGCAGGAAAATGCAGCCGTCGCCGACTTCCTCGCCTTCGCCAAGACGACCCTCGCTGATGCCGTATCGGATGTGCGCGCGTCGGACCGGCTGACGACCAGCGCTGTATGCCTGGTCGCGCCCGAAAGCGGCATGGACCGGCAATTGGAAAAGCTGCTCGCCAGCGCAGGCCAGCTCCCGACGGCGGCGCTCCCCGTGCTGGAGATTAATCCGCGCCATGCCCTGATCCAGAAACTGGCGTCGAGCGACGATGCGGATGGTCTCAAGTCCGACCTCGCCCATTTGCTGCTCGACCAGGCCCGCATCGCCGATGGCGAACAACCCACCGACGCGCGCGCCTTCTCTGACCGGCTCGACCGACTGATGAGCCGCGCGGTCGGCTGACAAATGGCGATGGCCCGTCATCCATGCGATGACGGGCCATGCTTCGTGGGCTAGGGTGACAATCATGGTCAGCACATCGCCCTACCGCCGGATCGGCATCATCGGCACAGGCCGGGTGGCGTCCGCCATCGGCTGTGCGCTGGCCGCCCAATCCAACAACCCGCTCCTGATCTGGGGCCGGAACCCCACGAAATGCGCCGAGGCTGTCGGAGTCCTCGGACGGGCACAGGCAGCTGGAGATATGGCCCAGATCACCCGCGACTGCGATCTCATCATACTTGCCGTCGCGGACGATGCCCTCGCAGACATCGTCGCCGCACTGGCACAGGCCGAAGCCACCGACCGGCCACGCTTCATCTTCCACGTCAGCGGGCGCAGCGGCGCGACCATATTGGACCCACTGCGCAGCGCCACGTCGATGACGGCGGCGATCCATCCCGCCATGACCTTCACCGGCAATCCGACGAACGAAGTCAAACATATGGTCGACGCCCGCTTTGCCGTCACCGGATCGACTGAGCAAGCCAACGCAGCAGCGCTCCAGCTCGTGGCCTTGCTGGGCGGCATCATGGTGCCCATCGAAGAGGCGCAGCGGGCGCTCTATCACGCCGCTTTATGCCACGGTGCCAACCATCTGGTCACGCTGATTGCCGGTGCCTGCCAGGCACTCGCCGCCGCCGGTGTCGCCGAACCCTCGGCACTCCTCGGCCCCCTGGTACGCGCCGCGCTGGACGTCAGTCTCGATCACGGCATGGCAGGCCTCTCCGGCCCGCTGCTGCGCGGCGACGACGAAACGATCGCCAAACATCTCGCAGCGCTGGGCGAACAATGCCCTACACTCCTGCCGCCCTATAAGGCGATGGCGCTGGCAACCCTGGACGAACTGGACAGGCACAATAGCGCGCCGCGATCCACCGTCGCTTGCCGAACGCTTCTTTAAAAAGACTGATCGCAAAACTGCCCTGATTGCCGCGCACCGCCATTCCGCAGGGACTTCTACGTCATACAACCCATAGCCTGCGAAGGCCTTCCACCTATCCTTTCGCATGTTTGATAGGATACTGCATGACCCGTTGGCTGCTTCTTTCCTCTGCCGCCCTTCTCGCGATGGCAGCGATGTCGCGCGGACAGGCCGCGCCTGCGCAGGCACCTGGTTGGGATAATGCAGCGGCCGCCCGCTATCTTGAAAGTCGCCTGACCTGGTGGCGGCAATGGCCCAAATCCGAACGGGATCATGGCACGCGCTGCGTATCATGTCATACCTCGCTGCCGCATGTTCTGGCGATGCCCGCTTTGCGCGCACGATCTGGCGAACATCGACAAAGTATCGATGAAATGGCCATGTTCGATGATGTGGTAAAACGCGTTTATCTGTGGGACGCGGTCGAGCCTTTCTACCCTGATCAGACGCGCGGCGTGCCCAAATCTGCCGAATCCCGCGGCGTCGAAGCGGTCCTGAACGCTCTGATCCTCGCCACCCGCGATCAGGCACGCGGGCATTTTGGCGCGGATACGCGACAGGCCTTCGCCAACATGTGGGGCGTCCAGATGATGACGGGGGATCAAAAGGGTGGCTTCACCTGGCTCAATTTCCGCCTCGAACCCTTTGAATCGACCAGCGCGACATATTGGGGCGCGACCCTGGCGGCACTCGCTGTTGCTCGTGCGCCCGACGGCTATGCCGCAAACCCGGCCATTGGGCCACAAGTCGAAGCGCTCCGCGCCTATTTGCGTGGCGGCATCGGCGGCGGCTCGCTCTATTCTCGCTCTCTCATCCTATGGGCGGACAGCCAGCTTCATGGGGTGTTGGTGCCAGAGCAACGTACCAAAATCCTCGCGGAATTGATGGCAAACCAGCGACCGGATGGCGGCTGGAACCTGCCGAGCCTATCGACATGGCAGCGCATCGATGGAACGAGTTTGCCACAGGAAAGCGACGGCTACGCCACCGCATCGGTCGCCGTCATTCTACGAGAAACAGGCGATCCGTCCACTGCAACCGCCCTAAAGCGCGCGCAAAAATGGTTGGCCACCCATCAGGACAAAAGCGGCGCGGTTCCGGCAAAGTCGATCAACAAGGATCGGCAACCCGGCACCGACGCCTATCTATTCATGACCGACGCGGCCACGGGTCTGGCAGGATTGGCCATGCAACCAAAGCAGCCATAGACACAGCTGGACCGCGATCTCTGAGCGGTTATAATGCAATCGCGGCGTCAATGGTATTCGAAGAGTTGCCGCTGGACCGCGATCTCTGAGCGGTTATAATCTCGCGCTTCACGCACGCCAACTATGCCCTGTTGCCGCTGGACCGCGATCTCTGAGCGGTTATAATCAAAGCGTCGATCGGCGGTGGATCTGCAATGTTGCCGCTGGACCGCGATCTCTGAGTATCCGTGATGGTCAAGCGCATGCTGTGGTCCAGAGACGATCTGCCCTGAGTAGCGCATTTGCGGTGACGATGAGCTTTCGCATGATGGCTGTGATGGCGATTTTGGCGGGTTTTCCGGCAGCGATGAGCTGCTGGTATTTGGCCTTGAGGTTTGGATTGAATCGGGCGGCGACCAGAGCAGGCATGTAGAGAGCCTGTCGGACATTGGCCCTACCGCCGCGGATGAAGCTTTTGCCTTTCCATTGGCCGGACTGGCGCGCGACCGGGGCAAGTCCGGCGAGCGAGGCAGCCTGCTTGTTATCGAGCGATCCGAGTTCGGGCATGGTGGCGATGATCTGGTTGGCGGTGAGTGTGCCGAGGCCAGCGATGCTGGTGAGAATGTGGTGGCGCCGGACGAGCTTTTCATCTGCGGCAATGACGGCCGCGATTTCAGCGTCGAGCGCAGCGATGTGGCGAGCGATCTGTTCGAGCCGTTGGCTGCACTGGCGCTTAAGCAGCGTGACGGTGAGGTTCTTTTCGCGGTTTTTGAGCGCGGTGCGATCACGCACCAGACCATCGCGGGCGTTGACGAGTTCGGCCAACTGGTTCTGCTGCGGGCTTCGGGCGGGCCTGACCGGGGGTTTCAGCGTCACCGCCATCCGTGCGAGCAGCCTGGCGTCGATGCGATCGGTCTTGGCGAGCGTGCCCGTCGCCTGGGCGAAGCGCCTTGCCCGTTCCGGGTTGAGCTTGACGCAGGGCATATGGCCGAGCGCGACCTCCAGCGCGCGGTGGTAGATGCCGGTAGCCTCATAGGCGATCCGCTCGACCTCCCATTGCCCGGCCCATGCGATCAGGGTCTTGTGGCCCTTGGTGGTGTTGGGGAACTGGCGCTCGATCCCGATGGGATGGACATAGCAGTCCAACGTCGCTTTGGAGATGTCGATGCCGATGGTTTGTGGTAGAGAGTTGCTCATCTTTTTCGCTGTCCCATGCTTGTCATCCGGGCCTTGAAAGCCCCGGTATCCGTTCGGGCCTGATGAAAAAGAAAGGGGCGATCCTACTCTAACCCGGTCCCTTCACGACCAGCGGTTTTGCGATCCGTCCCCTTCCGTCCGGTCCGGGGTGGCCACCCCGGACCGGACATCGCATCCTGACCCGAACGGACCACAAAGTCATAAGACAAGCGGTTATAATTAGAGGATGCGGCTGATACTCTGAGCCAGAGTTGCCGCTGGACCGCGATCTCTGAGCGGTTATAATGCGAATATCTGCGCGCTCCCCGGCCTTTATGTTGCCGCTGGACCGCGATCTCTGAGCGGTTATAATACAACGCCCCGCCGGGCACGAAGCCAGACAGTTGCCGCTGGACCGCGATCTCTGAGCGGTTATAATGCTGAAGATGATGACGACGACATTGATGACGTTGCCGCTGGACCGCGATCTCTGAGCGGTTATAATAACGGATGTTTGATTGACAGTTCGGCGAGCGTTGCCGCTGGACCGCGATCTCTGAGCGGTTATAATTGACGATCGGCGGCTGGGCGGGCGCTTTTTCGTTGCCGCTGGACCGCGATCTCTGAGCGGTTATAATACGCCGACCGAAGCACCGATGGTCATTGCGGTTGCCGCTGGACCGCGATCTCTGAGCGGTTATAATAGATCCGTCGTTATCGCATTGAAAACCAAAGCGATAACGACGGATCGACCGCCTTCAAAACGACCCGAATCGCTAAAATAAAGCCAGCTGATCGGGGTTTTTCCGCTGCCGCCTGCGCCGTTGCCCTGAAAATCGCACGATATTCTCATATTGCCGGTCCGTGAAACTGAGGATGTGGACATCGCCATTATCGGGGAGCTTCGCTTCGACTCGCCGCATGTAGGTTTCAAACTGCTCCTTGCCGTTGCAGAAACGAGCATAGACGGAAAACTGGCTTTTCTCAAAGCCTTCGTCCAGCAGGAACTCGCGAAATTTGGTCGCGGCACGGGCCTGCTCCTTGGTGCCCACGGGCAGGTCGAACATCACGAAAATCCACATCAGGCGATATCCGCTTAGTTGGTTCGCGCTCACGGGAGTAGCGCGTCGAGCCCGGCCAGTTCCAGCGTAGAAGGCGGGACCGGAAGAATGATGTCGGTCGCCAGCCCGCTTTGAAACGCCCGCGCCAGGCTTTGGGCAGCCCGATTGGCTGCGCCTGCCACCGTCGTCGTGCCGTCCGCTCCAGGCAGGTCGAGCGCGATCAGCCCGGTAAAGGCGCGCTTGGCTTCGGGCGTCACCCTATCGATGCCGCGCGCCGCCATCCGCACCGCCGCCGAAATTATGGTCGGGCAACAGGTCGTTGAGGCCGAGCTTGCGCCGCACCATCTCGGTCAGGCGGCCGGGCGAAACCCAGATATGGCCGGTCCCTTCACCCTTGTCGGGATAGAGCGTCGCCAGATATTCGCGCGACAGCCGGGCGAGATATTGGGTATCGACCAGATGGCGCGCCAGAAAACCGCCGTCATCCTTGAACTTCTCCATCGCGTCCGGCTCGAACCGCCAGCGCTTGTTGCGCGGCAATTGCGCGGCGCGCGCGGCAATCTCTTCCCAGCGGGCGCTATGCCCCCACGCTTCATAGGGGGACCGTTTGCGCTTCTCCCGATTGGCCTCGCGGGTGCAGACGATCTTGTTGCCATTGCTGTCGTCCAACGTCGCGGTGAAGGGCAAGATATGATCGACCTCGACCGCAGCGGAAAACAGCATGTCGATGGAAATCTGCACGCCGCTATAGATGCACCGCCGGTCCAGTACATTGGCGGGGTTCAGTTCTTCCCATAATTTCAGCAAGGCCCGGTTCGCACCGGTATCAGGCTTGCCGATCGCCAGCAGCTTTTCTGACCTTTTCTCCGCGTCCAGCCGATTGCTGTTATTCTCCTTATTGATCCGCTTCTTGTCCTCATCCGTCAGCTTCAGTTCGCGCGCCAGCTCGATCGCGATTTCGGCGGGCGGGCCATAGGCGCGGATCAGCCGGTTGACGATCCGCCGCAACTGATTGAGCCCGATATGGACGGTGGGATTGGTCAGTCGACCAACGCGCATTTCATCCGAATCGGACGGATCTCCCGTCCCCGGCATGATGTGCCGCTCCAGCGCCACGCCATAATAGGGCAATTGCGGTCGCCCCTCTTCGTCCTCGAAGACCTCGCCCGTGCGCCGGTCGCTATGATGGCCCAGGCCCGCCGCCGTGACCGCTTCGCTATATACCAGCACTCGACCATCCTTCTCGCCGTCGCGCAGCGCGTCGATCAGCTTGCGTGTCGCGGTCTCGCCGAACCGACCATAGCCCTGCGGCAACGGCGCATTGGTGACGGCCCGCGTCTGTTCCGGCGTCAACGCATAACGCTCGGCCAGCCAAGAGCGAAAAGCGTCATCCTGCGCATCGCTTTCGACATCGCCCAGCCGCTCGATCACCGCCCACTGCTCTTCGATCGACAAATGGACCCAGCGATTGCCGAAGCGCGTCTTGCTTCCTATCACCGCCGCAACCTCATCGCCTTTCAACTCAGTACGGTTTTCGCTCTCCTTGTTGAACCGCGCATCGGGGTCCAGCTTCAACGTCTTGCGCAGGCTTTCGAAACTAACCTTGTTGCGATCCTTGAGCTTGAGGAACAGCGTATCGCGTTCCTCGCGCGTCAGACGCTGCGCCACCTCACCGGGTCGCACGATCATCAGCGCATTAAGTTCTTCCAGCAAGCGGCGGCGCTGGAACAAGGGATGCGCCTTGGGCAGCCGCCGGTCACCCGCGATCAGCGTACACATGCCGATCTGCGGTGCTTTTAAGGGGCGCTGGTAAAAGACGATCTCGAACAGGCGCTCATACACGTCGTCAGTCAGCACGTCGGGATGATGCGCCGCTTGCGCCTCCCAAATGGCCGCAAATTCCTCCTCCAGCAGGTCGCGGCCAGGGTAAAAATCATACCCATCGCCCTTGGCGTCTTCGCCACTTTCAGGGCGCAGTCGCGTCCGCACTGGGGGAATCGCATTGGCGTCCGTCGCACTGGCGCGGCGTTGGTGCAACCACTCGCCATAGGTGCGAGCGCCATTCTCGGCCATGGCCTCGCGCGCACGATCGACGCCGATGGCGATCTTGCCCGCATCGTCATCCGCCTTCCGATCGGCCTTCCGGTTGGATTTGAAACCGCGCCGCTGGTTGAGATGAAAGAGCGCCCGGCCCAATTCATGCAGCGACAGCGCCTCATCCAGCGCCCGTGCGCGGAGCGCATAGGGATCGAGCGCCGCCAGCGCCTTGCGCTCACTTTCATCTTCCGGGAACAACCCGTCAGCCACGAGATATTTGAGCAAGGCCCGCTGCCGCTGCTGAAAGCGATCCCGCCGCCGCCGCATCGCCCGCGCATCGCGCCGGTCCACCGCGAGCGAGGCCCCGGACTTGGGATCACGGCCATCGCTGAAAATCCGCGAACCGGCGGCCAGAATGCCGATCGGCTTGCCATCGGTCGGCGCATCGAGTTCGATTGCCGCCCAACCCAGCGAATTGGCCCCCAGGTCAGCGCCCAAGCGCCAATATATATGCTTTTTGCCTGTCATGACCATCCACCCCCAGAAGAGAAAATCCAATGGGCCAAGTTACTTGGTTAAGGTCAAGGCAAATTCTGCGCCGAAATGGGTCTGTCGATCATTGTCACTATTGACGGCGGTTGGTGCCTGTGCGAACTTGAAGCCTCAGAGATCGCGGTCTGGCAGTTAACAAGTGTCAGTACGCACCAGATAAGGGCGACGCTCCGGCGTCGCCTTTTTTGTGCGCGTTACCCGTCAGCCTGCGCTGATCCTTCCACCTGCCGATCGGCAAAGCGGAACACCGCATCGTTGAACGCATCATTCGCATCGCCCGCCACCATATGGTGCGCGCCGTCGATATGCACATAGTCGGCATGCGGCACCATCTCTAGGAAAGCCCGCGCCCCTTCCTCGGTCACGATCCGGCTGCGCCCGCCCCGTATCAGCAGTGTCGGTATCGTCAGCGCCCGCGCCGCCGTCTCCAGCACGGTCGGTCCTTCCGCCTCCTGCTTGGCATCCACGCCCATCGTCATGAAGGCCGGGTCCCAATGCCAATACCAGCGCGCGCCGCGTTGCCGCAAATTCTTCGCCAGTCCCCGGCTGCTCTGCGGCTTGTCACGATGCGGCAGATAGGCCGAAACCGCCGCTGCCGCCTCCTCGATCGAGGCAAAGCCGTCCGACCCGGCGTTCATGAAGGCGATCACCTCATTCGCCCCCTCCATGTCCACCGTTGCGGTGATATCCACCAACACCAGCGCTCTGATCGCGGCGGGATCGGCGGCGGCCACGATCATGCCCACGATCCCACCCAGCGACGCCCCCACCACCACCGGGGGTCGGTCCAATTGCGCCAGCACCGCGCGCAAATCATCGGCAAAGACGGTCAGGTCATAGCGTCCATCGGGCGACCATCCGCTGTCGCCATGCCCGCGCAAATCCATGGATAGCGCGCGAAACCCGTGGCGCCCCGCCTCGACCAGCGCCTTGCCCCAGCTTTGCCGCGTCTGCCCGCTGCCATGCAGGAACAGGATGGGCTGGCCATCCACCGGCCCGGTGACGTCCGCGGCCAGGTCTACGTCCGCCCCCCGCAATGTCTGTCTTTCGATCGCGCTCATGCCAGCCATTGTTACGCCTTTATCGCTGCTCGGAAATCCTCATTCTTCAGGAACAGCGACGTATTGTCCGCGCCCAGATGCGTCCATTTGAGGTTCAGCCCGCCATCCACCAAGATCGTCTGCCCAGTGATATAGCTCGACAGGTCGGACAATAAGAAGGCGATGGCACCCGCCTGTTCCTCCGGCCGGGCGCGCCGCCCCATGGCGATCGCCGCCTGATCCCGCGCCACATCCGCGTCGATATAGGCGCCCGATCCCGGCGTGATCGTCATGCCCGGCGCAACCGTATTGACGCGGATATTGTCGAGCGCCAGCTCGGTCGCCAACGTGCGGGTCGCCGCGACGATCGCCGCTTTCGCCGTGCCATAGGCGATGTGATAGGGCGCGCTGTTCATCCCGCTGATCGATGAAACCCCCACGATCGCCCCCGGATTGCCCCGTGCCCGCAATTCCCGCGCCACCGCCTGGCTCATGAAGAACATCGTCTCCAGATTCTGCTCGAACAAAGCGCGCCAGTCCGCCCGCGTCACCCGCTCGGCGCGCATCCAGGTTTGCGGCGCGGCCCCGCCTGCCACATTGGCCAGGCCATGGAGCGTGCCAGGGGCCGCCACCGCCGCCTCCATCACCTTCGCCACGCCCTCGTCCGTCCCGACATCGGCGATCACCGGCACGATCGCCAACCCTTGCGCAATCAGCGGCGCGATATGCGCATCGAACTTGGCCTGGGTTCGCCCAGCGGCAATCACGGTCGCGCCCGCCTGCGCCAGCATCTTCGTCGTCGCGGTGCCGATGCCGCCGCCCGCAGCGCCCGTGACGATGATCGTCCGGCCGGTGAAATCCATCAATTGCTGCGCCATGTCCAACATCCTCATCCCGCTTTTTACGCGCTCAACCTAGCCCGCGCGGCCAAGCCCTAAACAGAGGGCCCAGCGAAACATCGCTCCGGCGCTAACCACGCAGGCCGCATTGCAAATGAACAGGGTTGTTGATTAGTTGCCGGAAACAACAAGCTGCCATGGAGCGGATATGAGCTGCACTCCCACCCGGACGCCAGCGCCCGATACATTCGATATCCCGACGCTGCGCGCAAAATATCGCGAGGAGCGCGACAAGCGCCTGCGCGGTGACGGGCAGGCGCAGTATCAGCCGACCACCGACGACACGACCCACAGCTATGATGTCGATCCGCACATGGCCGTCACCCCGCGCGACCCGCTGGTCGAGGATCTCGACGTGTTGGTGCTGGGCGGAGGCTTTGCCGGGGTGTTGGCGGGCTATCATCTGACCAAGCAAGGCGTCACCGATTTCCGCAATATCGACCATGCCGGCGACTTTGGCGGGGTCTGGTACTGGAACCGTTATCCCGGCATCCAGTGCGATAATGACGCCTATTGCTACCTGCCGCTGCTCGAAGAAACCGGCTTCATGCCGTCCAAGAAATTCGCCGACGGCGCGGAGATTCAAGCCTATATCAAACAGATCGCCCAGCGCTTCGGCTTCCACGATCGCGCCCTGTTCCACACCCTCGTCACCGCGCTGAAATGGGACGATACACTCCAGCGCTGGCATGTCGAAACCAGCCGCGGCGATCATTTCCGCGCCCGCTTCGTCATCATGGGCTGCGGCGTCCTCAACATGCCCAAACTGCCGGGGATCGAGGGGATAGACCGCTATCAGGGCAAGATCTTCCACACCGCCCGCTGGGACTATGGCTATACCGGCGGCAGCTATAAAAGCCCGGTGCTGGACAAGCTCGCTGACAAGCGCGTCGCGATCCTGGGCACGGGTGCCACCGCGATCCAGGCAGTCCCGCATCTCGCCCGCTACGCCAAGCAGCTCTACGTCATTCAGCGCACGCCATCGACCGTGGACGAACGGCCCAATCCGCCGACCGATCCCGACTGGGCGGAATCGCTGCAACCCGGCTGGCAGGCCGAACGCCAGGCCAATTTCCACCGCGCCGCGATGGAATTTTTCTTGCCCGGTGAGCAGGATCTGATCTGCGACATCTGGACCGAAATCGCGCGCAACCTCCACGCCGAACTGGAAGCCGAAGGCTGGCCGGAACTGTCGCCCGAAGAATTCATGGCCCGCCGCGAAGTGGTGGATTATCGCGTCATGGAGCGGCTGCGCGCCCGCGTCGATGACATGGTCAAGGACGAGGCGACCGCCGCCTCGCTCAAGCCCTGGTATCGCTTCTTGTGTAAGCGCCCGCTCTCCAGCAACGACTTCTACGCCGCCTTCAATCAGCCCAACGTCAAACTGATCGACGTGTCGGATGCCAAGGGGCTGGAGCGGATGACGGAGACGGGCTTCGTCTCGAACGGCGTCGATTATACCGTCGATTGCATGATCTTCGCCAGCGGCTTTGAAGTCACCAGCGACCTCAAGCGCCGCTGGGGCATTGACGTGGTGGAGGGGCGCAATGGCCTGTCCATCTATGATCATTGGGCGAACGGGCCAAAGACGCTGCACGGCACCATGACCCATGGTTTTCCCAACCAGTTCTTCATCGGCTATATTCAGGGCGGCCTCAACGCCAGCGTCACCGAACAATTCGGGCGGCAGGCGGAACATATCGCCCATATCATCCAGGCGACAATGGCAAAGGGTGCGGCCTCGGTCGAAACCACGGCGGACGCGCAGGACGCCTATGTCCAGCATTTCCACGACGTGGAATATGACACTTCCGCCTTCCAGATCGAATGTACGCCAAGCTATTTCACCAATGAAGGCCAGGTCAAAGCACCCTGGGCTCTGTTCCGCAGCTACGGTCCCGGCTGGGGCGCGTTCCAGACATTGTTGCAGGATTGGCGCGCGCGCGGTGACCTTGCGGGCATGGAATTGCGGTCATGATCGCCGGGGGGATGATCTCGTCCTGCCACCGGCTTTCGCTTGGGATTGCCCCGTCGTTCGCGATAATCGGACTACAGGGAACAGGCTGCGGGAGCATGGCATGAACAGCCCGACCACCATCTCCGTCGATGATCTGGCCAAGCCGCTGACCTATCCGGTCGAGGCTTTCCTGTCGCGCGACTATGCGCTCGCCGAAAAGGAAAATCTCTGGCCCAAAGTGTGGCAGGTCGCGGCGCGGTTTGAGGAATTGCCGGACGTCGGCGACTGGCTGACCTACGATATTTGCGACGACAGCATCATCGTCATCCGCGTCGCGCCTGATCGGCTCAAGGCCTATCATAATGTCTGTCCGCATCGCGGGCGGCAGTTAGTGGATGTGCCCGAAGGCGCGCACTCGGCCAAGGGCAACAAGCGCCGCAACTTCATCTGCGGCTTCCATGGCTGGACCTTCGATATAGAGGGCAATAACAGCTATATTCTCGATCCGCAGGACTGGCAGGGCGCCCTGACGCCCGACTGTACGCATCTTTCCGAAGTGAAGGTCGACCTGTGGGGCGGATGGATCTGGATCCACATGGATCTAGACGCCGAACCCGTGACCGAGTTTCTGGGCGACGCCGGACGCATCCTGTCCTATTTCGAGATGGACAAGATGCGCTACAAATGGCGCAAATGGGTGGTCTATCCATCCAATTGGAAGACCGCGCTCGAAGCCTTCATGGAACCCTATCATGTCGCGGGCACGCATAGCCAGCTGCTCGCCTATGGCGACTATTATGCCTATAGCGCGGCTTATGGTTTGCACGGGGTAAGCGGTTTCGACCAGCGCGACCCCGCCTTCGCCATGAGCCAGAGCAGCAGCGTCACCCGCGCAGGCAAGGGCGACGATCCGCGCCGTTCGACCTATGAGCTGATCCGCGAAAATTACGAAACGCTCAACTATGCCGCGTCCACGCAAACGCTGGTCGATGCCGCCAGCCGTCTGGTCGATGAACTGCCCGAAGGCACGGCGGCCGCCGACGTCATCGCCCACTGGCTGAAATCGGCGCGAGCGGACGACGCCGCACGCGGCGTTTTCTGGCCGGACATTCCGCCCGACGTCATGGCCGAAGCAGGCCTCGCCTGGCACGTCTTCCCTAACATGTCGGTGTTGCAGGGGATCACCTTCGCGCTTTGTTATCGCGCGCGGCCCTTCGGCGACGATCCCAACATGTGCATCTTCGAATCTTACGCGATCGAACGTTTCCCTGAAGGCCAGGAACCGGCGACTGAATGGGAACATGCCGAACCGACTGCAGAAGGGTGGGGCGCCGTCCTCGCGCAGGACTTCTCGAACATGAAATGGGTGCAGAAAGGGATGAAGTCGCGCGGCTTTCGCGGGCCGCTCCCCAATCCGCATCAGGAACGCAAGATCACTAATTTCCACCGCAACCTCGCCGCGTACATGGGTACGGGCGCACCGAGGCTATTGAAATGAGCTACGACGATCCCAAGCCTGCTACCGCTGCAACCGCATCGGGCAAGTCAGGCACGCCAGTCTATAAGCGTGTCCTCGACCTGTTCGAGGCCGAAGGCATCAACACCCTGTTCGGCATCCCCGATCCGAACTTCGTCCATATGTTCCTGGAGGCCGAACGGCGCGGCTGGACCGTGGTTGCGCCCCATCATGAAGCCGCTGCCGGCTTCATGGCCGAAGCCGCGTCGCGCATCACCGGCAAGCCGGCTGTAGCTGTCGGCACGTTGGGGCCGGGCATCGCCAATATGGCACCCGCCATCCAATGCGCACTGGTCGAACATTCGCCCGTCATCTTCCTGTCGGGCCAGCGCGCCCGCGTCACCGAACAACGCGTCCGCCGTGGCCGCATCCAGTTCGTGAAGCAAATGCCGCTGTTCGAAAATTCGGTGAAATATGCGGCATCCATCGAATATGCCGATCAGACCGACGAAGTGATCCGCGAAGGCATCCGCAAGGCGATGGGCGGCACCCCTGGCCCCGTCTATATCGAATATCCCAGCCACATCATTCTGGAAGAACTAGACCTGCCAGCGCCGCTAGTGCCGGAGCGTTATCGCCTGGTCAATCAGGGCGCGGATATCGACCGCGTCCACGAAGCCGCCAAACTGATCCGCGAAGCCAAGAACCCGATCCTCCTCGTCGGCCATGGCGTCCACACGTCACGCATCGGCGCAGCGGTCAAGCAACTGGCCGACCTGATGAACTGCCCCGTCATCCAGACATCGGGCGGCACCAGCTATATCAAGGGTCTCGAAGACCGCACCTTCCAGTACGTCTTTTCCAAGGCGTCGATCGAGGCCGTCACCGAGTCCGACCTCGTGCTGGCGCTCGGCACTGAACTCGGCGAGCCGGTCCATTTCGGCAAATGGCGCTACTGGCAGAAGAATGAAGCGATCCGCAAATGGATCTATGTCGAACAGGATGCCTCGGCCATCGGCGTCAATCGTCCGATCGACGTGCCCTTGGTCGGCGATCTGCGCGGCGTCGTGCCGCAGCTTGTCGCCGCGCTCAAGGACACGCCGCGCGCACCGGCGCCGATGCTGGAAGCCTTCATGCGCGACGGTCAGGCGGAACTGGACGAACTGGCGGCGGAATCGCTGACCAAGAGCGACGGCACTGGCGACGTGGCCATCCATCCCGCGCGCCTCGCGGTCGAAGCGACACAGGCCTTCCCCAAGGACGGCATCATGATCCGCGATGGCGGCGCGGGCGTCATCTTCCAATGGACCTATTCGCAGTGCAAACCGCATGACGTGATCTGGAACCAGAATTTCGGGCATATCGGCACGGGCATCCCCTACGCCACCGGCGCAATGCTGGCGGACCAGGCGGCAACCGGCATTTCGCGCCCGGCCATGCTGCTGACCTCGGACAGCAGCTTCCTCTTCCATATCGGCGAACTGGAAGTCGCGGCGCGCTGCAAGCTGCCGCTGGTCTGCGTCGTCGGCGTCGACAATGCCTGGGGTCTGGAAGTGGGCGTCTACAAGCGCACCTTCGGTCAGGGCACCGAAGAAACCGGCACCCATTGGAGCAAGGACGTCCGTTTCGACAAGATCGGCGAAGGCTTTGGCTGCCACGGCGAATATGTGACCCGCGCCGAGGACATCAAACCCGCGATCGAACGCGCCTATGCCAGCGGCAAGGTCGGCGTTGTTCATGTCGTCATCGACCCCAAGGCCAATTCGGAAGAAATGCCCAAATATGCCGAATTCCGCACCTGGTACGCGGAAGGCACACAGTAAGCCGAAGAAATTCCTCCCCTTGCAGGGGAGGGGGACCGCCGCGTAGCGGTGGTGGAGGGGTGTCACCCTATCGAGAGCATGACACCCCTCCGTCAGGCCTTCGGCCTGCCACCTCCCCCGCCGGGGAAGGATCAATGACGGAGACACCCATGCGCGACCATCTGCACTTCTACATTGACGGCCAGTGGGTAGACCCGGTCGCGCCCAAGACGGCCGAAGTCATCAACCCCGCAACCGAAACCGTCGCAGGCCATATCGCGCTTGGCTCTGCCGCAGACGTGGACAAGGCCGTCGCCGCCGCCCGCCGCGCCTTCCCCACTTGGTCGGAAACTACCCGCGAACAGCGGCTCGACCTGCTCAAAGCCATCCAGGCCGAATATCAGCGCCGCATGGCGGACTTGGGCGAGGCGATCCGCGAGGAAATGGGCGCGCCATCGGGCCTCGCCAAAGGCTTCCATGTCGGCCTCGGCGCAGGCCATCTGCAGACCGCCATCGAACTGCTGGAGAATTTCGCGTTCGAGGAATTGCGCGGACCCACGCTGATCCGCCGCGAACCCATCGGCGTCTGCGGCCTCATCACACCCTGGAACTGGCCGATGAACCAGACTTGCGTCAAGGTCTTCCCCGCGCTCGCCACCGGCTGCACCATGATCCTCAAACCGCCGCAGCTCGCGCCTTTCTCCGCGCAGATCCTCGCCGAAATCATCGACGCGGCGAGCGTGCCTGCGGGCGTGTTCAACATGATCCAGGGGCAGGGCAGCGTCATCGGCACCGCGCTTCTCGACCCATGAAGATGTCGACATGATCAGCTTCACCGGCTCCGAACCCGTCGGCGTGCAGATCCAGAAGGACGCTGCCACCACGGTCAAACGCGTCGGCCTCGAACTGGGCGGCAAGAGCGCCTTCATCGTGCTGGACGACGCGGCGCTGGCCGACAATGTCACCGGCGCAACCGCGGGCATGATGGGCAATAGCGGCCAGACCTGCAGCGCCGGATCGCGCCTGCTCGTCCCCGCATCCCGCCTCGACGAAGCGCTCGCCGCCGCCAAGGCTGCCGCGCAAGCCGTCACCGTCGGCGACCCGGCAGGCGACGTCGCCATGGGGCCGGTCGTGTCGAAGGCGCAATATAATATCATTCAGGACTATATCGCCAAAGGCGCCGAAGAAGGCGCGACCCTCGTCGCAGGCGGCCCCGGCCGCCCCGAAGGCATCGAGAAGGGCTGGTTCGTTCGCCCCACCGTCTTCCTCGGCACCAACGACATGCTCATCGCCCGCGAAGAGATTTTCGGCCCCGTGCTGGTCATCATCCCCTATGACGACATCGACCATGCCGTCGCCATCGCCAATGACAGCCCCTTCGGCCTCGCGGGATACGTCAACGGTTTGGACACCGCCCAGGTCCACGCCGTGGCCCGTCGCCTGCGCACCGGCTGGGTCAGCATGAATGGCGGCTTCGATTTCCACGCCCCCTTCGGCGGTTACAAGCGCAGCGGCAATGGGCGCGAATGGGGCGAGTATGGCTTCCACGAATATCTCGAAGTCAAATCCATGCTCGGTTACGCCTGACATGGCCCAAGGCGCTTCTGCCCGCATCGCGCCCAGCGGCATGGCGGCGGCGGAAGGGTGGAGCCTCGAACGCCTCACACCCCCCAGCCGCCTCTACGGCGCGAACGGCCTCGCCACCGGCCCGGACGGCCGCCTCTATGTCGCCCAGGTCGGCGGCAGCCAGGTCAGCGCGATCGACGTCGATACAGGCACCATCTCGACCATCAGCCCGATGGGCGGCGCGATCGTCGCGCCCGACGATCTGGTGTTCGATGATGCTGGCAATCTCTACCTCACCGAAATCACCGAAGGCCGCGTGTCGATGCTCACGCCCGACGGGAAATCGCGCGTCCTCTATGGCGACATGCCCGTCGCCAACCCGATCACCTGGCATCAGGGCCGCCTGATCGCGGGCGAATGCCGCATGGGCGCGCGGATCATGGAACTGGACCGCGACGGCGGCGCGCCCCGCCTGATCCTCGACAATATCCCCATGGCCAACGCCTTTCAGGTCGGCCCTGACGGCAAACTCTATGTCCCCGTCATGGGCGCCAATGAAATCTGGCGCGTGGACCTGAAAACCGGCGCGCATGACGTCGTCGCAGGCGACCTTGGCGTGCCGGACTCGGTCAAGTTCGACAGCAAGGGGCGCATCGTCACCACCCAGGTCGCCAGCGGCCAGGTGCTGCGCATCGACCCGGTCAGCGGCACCCGCGAAATCCTTGCCGATCTTGGTCCCGGCCTCGACAATGTCAGCTTCATCGGCGACCGCATCTTCATCTCCAGCATCCCCGGCGAAATCACCGAATTGCTGGGCGATGGCAATATCCGCCCGGTCGTCCCCCGCGCGCTGCAATGGCCGCTCGGCCTCGCCATGGGTGCGGATGGCGCGCTGTTCGTCGCGGACGGCACGTTCGGCTACACGCTCCGCCCCGGCGGCGCGCCCCAACTGGCGGGCATGATCTTCCATCCCGGCTGTCCCGGCTATATGCGCGGCGTCGCAGCGGGATCGCAATCGGGCGAATGGATCATCACCACCGGCACCGGCGGCGTCGCACGCTATCGGCCGGGCGAGGGGGCCAGCGACTTCCTCTCCCACGGCCATGACCGCCTCATGGGCGTCGCGCTCGCCCCGGACGGCGCAGTCGTCTTCGCCGAACAGGGCAGCGGACGCCTATTATCGGCCAGCAACGGTTCGGTTGAAACGCTCACCGAAGGCCTGGACCAGCCGATGGGCGTCGCCATCGACGCCAACGGCATCCTCTACGCCTCGCAAACGGGCAAAGTGATCAAGCTGGTCGGCGGACGGATCGAAACAGTTGTCGACGGGCTGGAAAAAACCCGAAGGCATCGCCATCATCGGCAACCGCCTGTTCGTGGTGGATACCGGCACCAAATCACTGATCGGTTGCACCCTGTCGGGCGGAGACCGGAACGTGCTGGCCACCAACTTGCCAGTCGGCGCACCGATCGGCATCACGCCGCATTATCTCGGCCCGATCGGCGACATGGCTGGCCCGATGATCAATTTCTGCGGCCTGACCGCAGGACCGGACGGCACGCTCTACCTGTCGGGCGACGCCGAAGGCAGCGTCCTGGCCCTAAGGCTGACTGCATAAACCTCCGTTCGTTTCGAGCGAAGTCGAGAAACCTGCGCGCTCCGTTTCTCGACTTCGCTCGAAACGAACGGATATATATTACGCCCCACCCAATTGCCCCGACAAAGCCCCCGCCGCCTCCACCAGCGCTTCCTGCAACGCTCCCAAGTCGCGCCCCAGCGCCGCGCCGATTCCGATCGCCACCAGCGCATGAACTGGCCGCCCCGCGCCCTTCCACACCGGCGCGGATACGACCGTCACGCCCGCGATATATTGCCCCTCATCCACTGCAAAACCCTGCGCGCGGGTCTGGCGCAACTGCGCCATCCAATCATCGAACGCAGGCGGATCGTCCCATCGCAACTGGTCGAACCGCGCCTTCAACACCGCCTCAGGATAATCGCCGAACGCCGCGATGCAGCGCCCCGTCGCGCTGATCAGCGCAGGGAAGCGACTACCGACCTGGGTGCTGAGCTGAAACCCGCTGCCCGACTGCGCCATGGCGACGACGATCATATGATCCAGGCCCACGGCCTGCACCCCCAACATGGTCAGCCCAAAACGCTGCGCCAGCCGGTCGAGCAGCGGTTGCGCCAGATCATTGAACGGATCACGCCGCAACCAATGCCGCGCCAGCGTCAGCACGCCCGCCTCCAGCGCATAGCGTTTGGTGTCCGCGTCGAACGACACCAGTTCCTCCTCCGCCAGCGCGCGCAGGACATAGAGGCAGGTGGACGGCACCAGCCCCAATTCCTTGGCGATTGCCTGAACGCCCAAAGGCCGGTCGCTCCGTCCCAGCAGCCGCAGGATCGCCGCCGCGCGGGTTATCGCCGGAGCCTTACTATCCTTCACCGCCGCCGCGACCTTGCGGACGGGGGAGGGGGAACGCGCGCGGATCGGGTCATTCATGCAACAAGCCTCCATCGCTCCGGCGATGGAGCCAAATGTTCAATATATAGAACATCGTTCGCGATTTACAATGAATGAGTCGCCATGACATGCAGGGGTCATCATGACGAAGGCGGCTCTTCCGCCATTCGACAGAGTGAATGGACGGGACGGATGGCCAAACTCACCGACTATAGCAGCTATGCCGATGCGCAGGCGCATGCGACGTCCGACGCGCCCTGGGGTCTGTTCGACGGCGACCGCGATCATCTCAACATCGCGCATGAATGCATCACCCGCCACGCCGATGGCAGCGACCGCGCCGCCGTCCGCATCGCCCATGCCGATGGCCGCGATGAAATTCTCAGCTTCGACACGATCGCCGCCGGTGCCGCACGCTTCGCCTATTGGCTCGATGCAGAGGGCGTTCAACCCGGCGAACGCATCGCCTTCATGCTCGAACCCTCGCTGCCCTTTTATGTCTGCCTGTTCGGCGCGATGCAGACCGGTGCGATCTCGGTGCCGCTCTTCACCCTGTTCGGTCCCGATGCGCTGCGCTTGCGCGTCGATGACTGCAAGCCGACCATCCTGATCACCAATCTGGAAAAGGCCGACCTCGCCCGCAGCATGAACGGCCCCCGCGTCGTCATCGCCGACGACGGCCTGCTGGACGAAATCGAAAAATATCCCGCGACCTATACCCCCAAGACCAGGGCGAATGACCTGGCCGTATTCCAGTATACGTCCGGCACCACCCGCGAACTACCCGAAGCGGTCAAGCACAGCCACCGCGCGCTGGTGACGCTGATGTTCGCCGCGCTCTACGGCACCGGCATCCGGCCGGGCGACGAATTTTTCTGCCCCTCCTCGCCCGCTTGGGGGCATGGCCTGTGGCATGGGACGCTCGCCCCGCTGGGGCTGGGCGTGACCACCGGCACCTTTGCTGGTCGCTTCGATCCCGTCCGCCTCATGCAAGCGCTGGACGATTACCAGATCACCAACATGTCGGCCGCCGCAACCCATTACCGTATGATGAAGAATAGCGGCAAGGCGGAGGAATTTGCCTTCCACTTCAAGAAGCTATCCTACACCGGCGAACCGATCGACCCGGCGACGCTCGACTTCATCGAAACCTATTTCAAGGTTCCCGCCTGCTCCATGTACGGCACGACCGAAATCGGCGTCGTGCTGGTCAATTATCCGGGCGCAGACGATTTCACCGTCAAGCCTGGCTCGCTCGGCAAAGCCGTGCCAGGACAGAAATTGCAGGTCCAGCGCCCCGACGGCACACCGTCCGCCCCCGGCGAGATCGGCGAACTGATGCTTTGGCGGCGCGACAAGTGGGAAACTACCAAGGACCGCGCGAAAATCGACGAGGACGGCTATTTCTATCATTGCGGCCGTGCCGACGACGTCATCATTTCGGCCGGCTGGACGATGAGCGCGGTCGAGATCGAAAACACCCTGCTCAAACATCCCGTGGTGCTGGAATGCGCCGTGATCGGCGTGCCCGACCCGCAACGGGGACAAGTCGTCAAGGCCTTCGTCATCGCCAATGTCGACGGTAGCGATGCCTTGGTAAAGGAACTCCAGACCTTCACCCGCGAAAAGCTCGCCCAGCATGAATTTCCCCGCGTCGTGGAATTCGTAACCGACCTGCCCAAAACCCCGGCCGGCAAGGTCCACCGCAAAATCCTTCGAGAACGCGAGGCTGCGAAAGCGGCCGAACTCGTCAACTGACCTTTAGGAGAAAAGACATGGCAACATTGGCGGAAGCCCCCACCAATAAATTCCCCAAGATCACCGAAGAAGGCCTGGACGACCTGCGCAAGCGCATAGGCGTCAAGATCGAGAATACGGTCGAACCTTGGAATTATGAAGCGACCCGCGACGCGATCCGCCACTATGCCCACGGCATCGGCGACGATAATCCCTTGTGGTGCGATCCGGCCTATGCCGAAAAGACCAAGTACGGCGCGGTCGTCGCGCTACCCAGCTTCCTGTTCACGACCAGCCGGATCATTTCGGGCTATTGCGGTGGCCTGTCGGGCGTTCATGCCATGTGGGCGGGTGCCGACTGGACCTGGCACAAGCCGGTGCTGCGCAACGACACCATCCGCACCGAAGCTTATCTCAAGGATTTGGTCGAGCATAACACCAAGTTCGCCGGGCGCAGCTTTCAACAGATCTACCATGTCGACTTCTTCAACCAGTCGGGCGACAAGGTGGCCGAAGGCGATAGCTGGGTATTCCGCACCGATCGCGACGAAGCCCGCGAACGCGGCACCAAATATACCGAAGCACGTGGCCGCGTGGAGCAATATACCGAGGAAGAACTGGCCGAATTTACCCGCCTGTATCAGGAAGAGGAAATTCGTGGGTCAACGCCCCGCTATTGGGAAGACGTGAAGGTTGGCGACGAACTGCCGCGCATGATGAAGGGGCCGATGACGGTCACCGGCTTCATCTGCTACGCGCAGGGCTGGGGCGGCCTCTACATCCGCGCCAACAAGCTCGCCAACCAGATGCAGCAGGCGCATCCGGGCCTCGGCATCCGCAACCGCTTTAACGTGCCAGACTGCCCTGAGCGCGTTCACTGGGACGAAGCCTTCGCGCTCGAAGTCGGCGCACCGGGGGCCTATGATTATGGCCCGGAACGGTGCAGCTGGCTGACCCATCACATCACCAACTGGATCGGTGACGATGGCTTCCTCACGCGCAGCAAGTGCCAGATCCGCCGCCACAATCCCGATGGCGATGCGATCTACATCGACGGCAGCGTGATCCGCAAGTTCGAGGAGAACGGCAAGAAGTTCGTCGAGATCCAGCAGCAGGCGACCACCCATCGCGGCGAAGTTTCCGCCTTCGGCACCTCGATCGCCGAACTGCCCAGCAAGCCAGCCTAACCCCGCAAGCGGGTAGGAGACGAGGGCCGCCGCCGCAGCGATATGCGGCGGCGGCCCTTTTGCGTTGCGCCCGCATCGCTAGGATCGGCCGAGACGATAAGAGAGGACTGCAGAATGGATGAGATGCGCTTCGACGGCCGGGTCGCCGTTATCACCGGGGCAGGCCGGGGCTTGGGCCGCGCCTATGCGCTACTGCTGGCGTCGCGGGGCGCAAAGATTATCGTCAATGATCCCGGCGTATCGATGCAGGGGGAGGGCACCGACGCTGCGCCTGCCCAAGCACTGGTCGAAGAAATCCGCGCCGCCGGGGGAGATGCGATCGCCTCGACCGACAGCGTCGCAACGCCGCAGGGCGGCCAGGCGATCATCGACACCGCCATCACCCATTATGGCCGCATCGACATCCTTATCCACAATGCGGGCATCGTCCGGCGCGGATCGCTCAATGACCTCAGCTACGCCGATTTCGAGACGGTCCTCGACGTCCATATGCGCGGCGCCTTCCATGTCGTGCGCGCCGCCTTCCCGCACATGACCGCCGCCAACTATGGCCGCATCGTCCTCACCGGCTCCCTCAACGGCCTTTATGGCAATGCAGGCGTGGTCAATTATTCCATGGCAAAGGCCGCGATGACCGGCCTGTCCAACGTCGCCGCGATCGAAGGCGCAGCGCACAACATAAAGAGCAACATCATCCTGCCCGGTGCCGTCACCCGCATGGCCGATGGCCTCGACACCAGCGCCTACCCGCCGATGGACCCGGACCTTGTCGCGCCCACCGTCGGCTATCTCGCCCATGAAGAGTGCGCGGTGACCGGCGAAATGCTCATCGCCATGGCCGGCCGCGTCGCCCGCGCCTACACGATGGAAACCAAAGGCGCGTTCCGCCCCGACTGGACCATCGAACAGATCGCCGAAAATCTCGACACCATCCGCGCCACCGACAACGCCCTCCACTTCGCGCCAGTGCCGGACGGCCATATGGACCATCTCCGCTATTGTTTCGCCATGGCGCGAGCGGGGTAAACGCATCTTCGCTTTACGGAGGCGTTCGCCGATTCACCTCAATCCCTTCCTCCGTTCGCCCTGAGCTTGTCGAAGGGCCGCACTTCTTGAACAGAAGGGCAAGGCTTCGACAGGCTAAGCCCGAACGGGGTAGATGGGGCCGGTCACTTATGCCTTACACGCAATCCCAAACCGCGCCGTATAATCGCGGAAATGCGCATGCACACCCGCGCGATCCAGCCCATAATCCGCCAGATCATAGCTATGCTTGCCATGTTTCCCCTGCGGATTGGCATCCAGCATCGCCTGCATCGCGGCTTCCGCCTCCGCCGTCAGCGCCGTATCGAACCGCGCATAGAGCCGCCGCATCTCGCCGATCGGGTCGCGCACCTGCGCGTCATAGTGAATGTCATGGATCGAATCCCAGCCATGCTTCTCCCGATAGGCCAGCATCCGTTCGATCATCAGGTCGAAGGTGCGCAGCTGCGACTTGCCGACCTCGACCGGATCGACATCGTCGCTAAACATCTTGCGCACCTGATAAACGAGGCTGCACGCCGACGCGACGACATCGGCGGGATCGCGATGCGTCATCACCAATTGCGCATCGGGATAGACGGTCATGATGTCATCCAGAAACAGCGGATGCCAAGGATTTTTGAGCGTCCACTGTCCGCTATTATTCTCCTGCAACATCTGGAACAGCCGCTTCTGATAGCGGAAAGCAGGCAGGTAACTCGTGCCGAACAACCATTTCTGATAGCTCGGAATATGCAAGACCGAGTCATAATATTGCGCGCAAAAAGACGGCGCCATCGAGAATTGGCACTCGGTCGGGCTGTCCGCATCCTCATGATGCATCGCCGAGATATGCGGCGCATATTTGAGCATCATGTCGAGCCGCGCCTGTTCCGCCACATAGCGCGGATCGCTGCTCAGCGCGCCCTTCGCCGCGGGCGGCACACTGTTGAATGCTTCCCAGCGCAGGAAGCACCGCCGCGCCGGGTCCGCATTGAGCAAATTGATCGTCAGCGTCGTGCCCGTGCGCGGCAGGCCGAACACGAACAGCGGCTTGTCGACCGGCGCATCCAGCAACGCAGGATGCCGCGCCAGATAATCCTCGACCTGCAACCGGTTCGCCAGCGTGGCGGTGATCTGCTGCGCCCAACGCCCCTGTGCCGCCTCGGTCAGCTTCGCCTCGCCATTGATCGCATCGATCAGGACGTGCAGCCCTTCCAACATCGCCTCATCGCCCAGATCGGTCAGCCCCGTCTGTTCGCGCGCGGCGGCAATCAGCGCGTCAGCGTCCAGCCCTGCGGTGGTGGTCGTCATCATCCTTCTCCCTTTTCTGTTTGACTGGCGAGGCGCTTGTCCGTCTCGGCGATCTCCGCCTTCAGCCACATGGTTTCCGACAGGTTCGTGCCGCCGCTCGCCGCCAGCAATTGCGCCAGCGCTGCCTTGCGCACGCTCAATCCCGCTTCATGATCGGGCACAGCTTCCAACGCGATGTCCAACAAATGCAGCGCTTCCAGCGGCCGCCCCGCCGCCACATGCCCATGCGCCCGGCCAACAATGGCGCCAGCCCCGCCCGCCAACTCGACCAGATCGCCGCTCACTGCCGATCGCGGCACGCCATAAAGCGCGGTGGTGCCATCGGCATAATGGAACCAGCCGCCATTTTCTTCCCAGATGGCGCGCACGACCCAGCTGGTCTTGCCATGAAATTCGCCGATCTTCAGCGCATCGGGCAGCGCAATTTCGCGCATCAATTCCTGCACTGTCCGACCCGCATTCATCCCCGCGATCGTCTCGTGCTCCAGATAGCTGACCGCCGCATGCAGCGCATCCAGATCGGCACGGATGCGCGCCGCCCCTCGGATCGGATCGCCATGGCCGCTAATCACCAGTTCCGCGCCCAGCGCCCGCACCTGCTCGACCGAGCGCAAGTAAGCGCGCACCAGCCGGGGCTTGTCGCCGCGCATCGTCACCAGATTGGGCATCGCCCGCCACACCGGGCCGAACAGATTGCCGGTAAAGATGGTCTTTTCCTGCGGCATCCACACGAACACCGAATCCAGGCTTTCACCCCCCGGCGTCTTGCCCACCTCGAACGCGCGCCCGCCCTGCGCGAAGGCAAGGCTGGTCGCGACCTCCACGTCCGGCACGATCAGCGGCGGCTTGGGCGGCGGCCCGTCGCGCCGCGTCATTGACGCCCACAGCTTGCCCGACCGGCGGCCCAGAAAAGGGGCCAGCCGCTCGAAATAGTCCACCGTCTCGCCAAAGCCCGACCCGACAATGACTTGCGTGCCGTACTCCATCTGGTCGGGCAGCGCGCCATAATGGTCGGCATGGGCCTGCGTCACGATAATGCGCTTGAGGGCCCCGCTGCGATGCGGCGCAAACAACCCCTTGTTGCGCGCGCCATTGCCCAGAAAACCGGTATTGACGAGCAAATCCCCATCGTTCGTCGTCACCAGATAGGCGTTGGAAATATCCTTCACCATGAAGATGCCGTCGCCGACCCGCTCGGCGTCGGTCTGCCCCTGACCGCCCATGACGAGCGCGCCAAGCGGTGTTTGCGGCGCGTCGGTCATGCCGCGCCGTCCGCAAATTCGATCATAACCTTGGCCGATTGCGGCTGCGCGGCAATATCCAGCCCCTCGATCACTCGGTCGAACGGCAATCTATGGCTGATCAAAGCCGCGATCTTGGCCTGCAAACGCGGCATCGCCGCGATCACATCGGGCATTTCGGTCGGATAGCCGACGGCCGTCGTAATCGTCATCTCTGTGGTCAGCATCGGCCCGGCGGGCAGTTCGATGGGCTTCAAATAAGCCGCCGTAATCACATGTCGCGCATGCGTCTTGGCCAGCGTCACCACGTCCCGCAAGATCGACGGCGCACCCGCCGCGTCTATATAGGCGTCGGTCAGCGCCTTCTCCCGCCCGAACACCATCACGGTGCCATGGATCGCCTTGATCCGCGCGATCGCATCCTCGCGCGCCGGATTGATCGTCTGCGCGCCCAGCGCCCGCGCCCGTTCCAGCCGCTCCTCCGCCAGATCGAGCGCGATCACGTCGCACCCCCGGTACACCGCCCAGAGGATCATGCCAAGGCCAATCGGCCCGCAGCCGAAGATCACGACCTTGTCGCCAGCCTTCGCCTGCGCCCGGTTGACCCCATGCAGTGCCACCGACAACGGCTCGCACATCGCCGCCACTGCATAGGGGATGCCGTCGGGGATCGGCAGCAGACTGCCGCCCAGCCGCGCGTCGCGGACCAGCAGTTCCTCGGTAAAGGCCCCCTCCGGCCCGCCGCTGCCGATATAGCTAGGCGTCATCATCGGGTTGATGATGACGCTCTGCCCGACCGACACGCCGGTTACGTCAGCGCCCACGAACAGCAGTTCGCCTGCGCCCTCATGGCCCAGCGCCGTCCGCTTGCCCGGCGTCGGGATACCGCCATTTTTGATGTAGCTGAGGTCACTGCCGCAAATGCCGCAGGCCTTCATCTTGACGACCACATCCTTCGGCCCCGCTTCGGGCCGCTCATAGGGATCGAGCCGCACGTCATCGACGTCATGAATGGTGAGCAGGCGCATAGGGCGTCTCCCGATCAAAAGGCGTAAGGGGGATAGATCAGGCTGCCGCCATCGATCACGATCGTATCGCCGCTATGGAATCGCGATGCATCAGAGCAGAGATAGGCGCCGATCCCTTCGAAATCTTCGATCGCACCGGGCCGATGGATCGGCGTCTTGGCGGAAAAATGCGCGTCGACCGCCGCCATGCGCGCCTTCATTTCCTCGCTCATGCCCTGATCGCCACCGATGCCGGTCTTGACATATCCCGGCGCGATGCTGTTCGCGCGGATCTCATATTTGCCCAGTTCCGCCGCCATGCCGCGCACCGCCGCGCCCATGCCGCCTTTGGACGCGGCATAATTATTGATGCCCGCTATCCCGTGAAACATCGACAGGCTGCCGCAATAGACCAGGCTCCCGCCCGGCTCGCCCGCTTCGGCGCGCGCGACCATCGCCTTGGCGCCTTCGCGCAAGGTGAAGAAAGCCCCGTGCAGGTTCACTGCCAGCAGGTCATGCCATTCGGCCGCGTCCAGCGTCAGCACCGACCGGCTGCGCGACGCGCGCCCCGAATTGGCGAACACACAATCGACGCGCTGGAAATCGGCCAGCAATTGCGCATAGCCCGCAATGATCGCCTCTTCCGATGCCACATCGACCTGATAGGTTTCGACGCGCGCCGCGCCCGCCGCCAGCAAATCCGCCTTCGCCGCTGCATTCTTGTCCGCATTGCGCGCCCAGATGGCGATCTTGCCGCCCATCTTCGCCACGCCGCGCGCGAAACCCAGGCCAATGCCGCCATTGCCGCCGGTCACCAGCGTCACCTTGTCCGAACAGTCGAAAAGACCTGCCACCTGTCGCTCTCCTATGAAATGTCGCCGCCCGACGGCGGTCCTTTGCTGCGCGCGATTGTCGATCAGCGCGAGACAGGCCGCAATTGACCTGTCTGTAGAGATCAGGCCATAACCGCTATATCGAGCCAAGACATCTCAGCCCCGGAGCGCCCGTGCCGCCAGCCGAAACCTATGCCGAATCGCTGTTCGAGGCGGAACTGATCGTGCCGTCCGCCCTGATACGGATCATGCGCCTGCATCTCGATCAGCCGACCGACCGGCTCTTCTACCGCACCGATCATTATTGGCTCGACCTGTGCCTGACCCCGCGCCCGGAAAAGGCGCGCGGCTGCTATCGCGACCGTTGGGGGCCGCATCGTTACGAACCATTGGGCGAAATCTTCCTCGTGCCGCCCGGCGAAGCGATCCATATCCGCAGCGAAACCGGCGGTCGGCAGGCCTCGGTCATCTGCGAAATCCCGGCCGCGGCGATCAACTGCTGGCTCGATGATGGCGGCATCGACTGGACCGACCGGCGGCTGGCCGCTGGTCTCGACATCACCCATCCGCACATGCGCGCCTGCCTGTTGCGGCTGGCCGACGAAGTCCGTCATCCAGGGTCCGGCAGCGCGATCCTCGCCGAACTCATCGCCCGGCAACTGGCGATCGAGGTAGCCCGCTATTGCCAGGCGATCGGCGAAGGGCCGGTCAGCGGGGGTCTGTCCTCCTGGCGTTTGCGCCGTATTGAGGAACGGCTGCACATGCTTGGGCCACCCCCGACGCTTGGCGAATTGGCGGCGCTGTGCAACCTGTCCCCCCGCCAATTGACGCGCGGTTTTCGCGCGTCACGCGGCTGTTCGATCGGCGACCATATCGCCCAGACCCGGATCGACATGGCCAAGCGCCATCTCGCCACCCCGCAAAGCATCAAGGAAATCGCCTTCGCGCTCGGCTTTGCCTCTCCCTCCAGCTTCGCCTACGCCTTTCGCCGCGCGACCGGCGCCACCCCCCGCCAATTTCGCCAGCGCCGTCTGTCGCCCCCATCCTCTGGCTGATTATCTATATAATGGCTTGATTACGATAGTATCTGCCTTGAAAAAACCGCAATCCATTGTCCTAGTCGCTGTACGCATAATCAGAACGCATCAGCAGGAGAGGGCGGCAGGATGATCGTCGGACGCCATTATCAAAATGCCTATGTGACCCGAAATATCGACCAAGCCGTGGCAGAGTTTAAGGAGCGGGCCGACATCCGCCAGCTCCTCGAAGCCGAAATCTCCGTCACTCTCTGGACACCCCATGGCGAAGGCATCGGCACGCAGAAGCTCGCCTTCCTCTGGATCGGCGACATGCAAATCGAATTGATCCAACCGGGGCAGGGCGACGTCCTCGCCCTCTACCGCGATGCCCTGCCAGCCGACGACCGGCTGCGCTTCCATCATGTCTGCCACCGCGTCGATGATTGGAACGCTTTCCTGGCGCAGGTCGACCGGCAGCCCTTTCCCGTTGCGTTGAAAGGCGGAACGCCGGGCATGCTCCAGTTCCTCTATCTCGATACCCGCAAGTGGCTCGGCCACTATAGTGAATATGTCTGGATGGTCCCCGAACGCTGGGCCGCCATGGGAGGACGCACCGCATGATCAGCCTGGCCCGCTTCGGCACCCGCGACCTCGATCGCGCCAAGAGTTTCTACGACGAACTGGCCGCCCTGTTGGGGGCCGTCCGCGCCTTCGACCGCCCGGACGTCGTGGCCTACAAAACCCCCGACAGCGGCATGCTCCTCATCGGCAAGCCTTTCGCGGGCGACGCATCGCCCGGCAACGGCAACCAGGTCGGCATCCAGGCCGCCAGCCGCGCAACGGTCGATGCCGTCCATGCCAGGGCAATGGCCCTTGGCGGCCAGTGCGAAGGCAAGCCCGGCATCCGGGGCGATGACCCCAACGGCTTCTATGGCGCCTATTTCCGCGACCTCGACGGCAACAAGCTCGTCATCTTCCGCTACGGGGCACCCGACACCTGACCGACCCATTGATCGACGCTCAACCCGCGGCGATCAGGCCGGAATCGCGACGGCGATATATAAACACCCCTGTTGGTTAAGGGCTTCGCGCCACAGTCTAATCGGGCATAACGCGACTCACAAAAGGACAATGATAACCACGCCGTTCCCGGCCTTAGATCGGGTGAGGCGCCAAATTGGGGAGGATTTTCGGATGCGGAAGACAGCCTATTATAGCATGAGCGCCAGCCTGGCGGTTCTCACCCTGGCGATGCCCGCCATCGCGCAGGAAGCACCGCAGGAAAATGGCTTCGATGCGCCCACCATCATCGTGGAAGCGCGCCGTCGCGGCGAGGACGTTCAGGACGTTCCCGCCGTCGTCAACGCCGTGACTGCCCAGTCCATCGACAATCTCAACTTCCGCGAATTTACCGAAGTCAAATCGCTGGCACCCGGCCTTGAACTGACCTCCAACCCCAACGGTATCGGCGGCAATGCCCGCCTGCGCGGCGTCAATTTCGACGCCAGTGCGTCCGGCAACAACGGTACGGTTGAATTCTACTTCAATGACGCGCCAATCTCGCCGGGCGTGGTCATCCAGCAGATGTACGACATCGGCCAGATCGAAGTGCAGCGCGGGCCGCAGGGCACCTTGCGCGGCCGCGCTTCGCCGTCCGGCTCGATCACCATCACGACGCGCAAGCCTGATCTCAACCAGTTTGGCGGCTATGCGGACTGGACCGCCAATGATATCGGCACCCTCAACTTCAAGGGCGCGCTGAACATCCCCGTCATCGAAGGCATTGCGGGCATCCGCGTGTCGGGCGTGTGGGATGAAAATGAAGTCGATCGCGTCCGTCCTCTGGTGCGCAGCGCCGGCGCACCGGACCCGCATTCGCGGACCAAGAGCTATCGCGTCGTCGGTCTCATCGAACCCGCGGACTGGATCAGGCTGGAAGGCACCTATCAATATATGGACCGCGACGCGCGGACTTATGATCAGTCGATTTCCTTCAGCGAAGCCAATCCGGCGGCCGCGCCCAGCCCAGTACTGATCACGGCGAAGGACCGTCTGTCAATCCAGGAACAGCCGCGCATCATCAATCAGCGGTTCGATATCTTCAATTGGCGCGCAGAACTGGCCCAGTGGGGCCAGCGGCTGATCTATCAGGGCCAGTATAGCAAGCAGGAATATCTATCGACGGAAAATCTGGACCGCGGTAATTTCTTCATCGGTCGCGACATCAACCAGCTCACCGACACGGTCGCCAAGGGGACGTCGCATGAAATCCGGCTCCAGAATGAGGAGCGCGTTCTTGGCATATTCGACTATGTGATCGGCTTCTTCGACAGCAAGCTGGATTCGCCGACGGCCCTTAGCCAGTTGACGCCCGTGCGTTTGCCCACGGCTTTTGGGGGCGGGATCGCGTCGATCGTGACGACCAACATTTTGCGCGCCAACGACACGCATGAACAATCCTTCTTCGGCAACCTGACCGCCCAGATCGGCGACAAGACGGAAATCTCCGGAGGCCTGCGCCAGATCAAATATGAATCGCTCAGTCAGTTGGGCGTCAATGGCAACGTCATCGCCAACGATACCCAGGATCTTAAAAAGCTCATCTACAGCGCGTCGGTGAAGCATAATTTCTCCCCCGACTTCCTGGTCTATGCCGCCACCGGCAGCTCGATGCGGCCGGGCCTCAACGTCGTGGGCGACTTCAACATTGTGAAGTCGGCGCTGGAAAACAGCTTCCTCAACCTGCCGCCTGAAACCTCCAAATCCTATGAGTTGGGCTTCAAAAGCACCCTGATGGGTGGCCGGGCACGTTTCAACATGACCGCCTACCATCAGACCTACAAGAATTTCCCGTTCCGCGTCCCCAATAATGGCGTCTATTATGTGAACACCGTCGCCGTCCGCAATGGTGCGGGCCAGGTCACCGGGACGGCGCAGCAGGTCGCATCCTTCAACTTCGTCGGTGCCGTGCCGGTCGAAGTGAACGGCATCGAAAGCGAACTGAGCGTCGATGTCACGCGTAACCTTACCCTCGGTCTGACGGCCAGCTATTCGCTGGGGAAGATCAAGAATGGCAACATCCCTTGCAATGATCTGAACGCTGACGGCATACCCGACCTGGTGAGTGCGGCACCATCGCTTGCGGAACTGCAGGCGGCCGTTGGTGCGGACAATCTGTCCTCCTGCGCCGTATCGCAACGTTCGTCCTTCATGCCCCCGGTAACGGCGACCTTGCAGGGCGAATATCATGTCGCCGTTTCCAGCAAGGTCGATGGTTTCCTGCGCGGACTGGTCAATTATAACGGCAAGTCGCAAGGGGATCCGAGCAATAACTTTGATCAGGTCGGCGCCTATGCCCTCGCTAACCTCTATGCCGGCATCCGCGATCCCGATGGCGGTTGGGAAGTATCGCTCTTCGCCAAGAACCTGTTCGACACGACCAAGGTTCTGACCCGCACCACGCCATTGTTCACCAGCTATCAGCAGATCACCGGCTTCACCGCGACGGGTGCGACGACGGCGGCGCAGACCTTCACCAGCACCTATACCGGCGGCACGGTCACGCCGCCGCGCGAATTCGGCATCAACGTGCGTTTCTACTTCGGATCGCGCTGAGATTTTGCGGGGCGGTCCGAACCTTCCACAGGATCGGTCGGATCGCCCCCGCAGTCTCTGCGAAGGACGCGCATCACCGGCGCCGGCGATGACAGCCCTTGCCTAATGGACAACACTGATGTTGATTTATGCCTTCTTATCCCAGGCGAGCCAGCCGGGCGGTCGTTCGGATCGTTACGGCGGGCCGCCCGAACGACAAGAGAGGCATGCCGCATGACGCAAACGCGAACCAGACGTTCCCGCGATCCTGCAGCCACACGCGAAGTCATATTGGAAGCAGCGCGCGCGCTGCTGGCCAAGGACGGGCCGGAGGGGATCAGCCTGTCCGAAGTCGCAACGCTCGCCGGGGTCAATCGCGGCACCGCCTACCAGCATTTCGAAACCCGCGAAAAACTGATCGAGGCGACCGCGGAGTGGGTGTCCGACCGCATGTTCCGCGCGGTGTTCGGCGACCCCGAAACCATCGGCGAGCGCCGGGTCGAGCAGGTCGATATTGCCGACACGACCGACCGCCTCGCCATCTTCGCGATGGAAAACCCGGAACTGTGCCGCATTTGGCTGCTCCAGCTACTGGCCTCGCCCGATCCGATGGCCGATCCCTTCTGGCGCGAATATGAAGGGTCGCTCCAGCGTTTTGCCGAAACCGATCTGGCCGAAGACGGCATCGACGTCGAAGTATTATCAGTGATGATGCTGTCGGGCGCGTTTCTCTGGCCGGTCTGGGCGCAATCCCATGGCCGCCCGGATCAGGAGCGGCGCGACCTTGCCCGGCGCGTGGCGCAGGAATCGTTGCGCCTGTGCATGTATGGCTCGATGCGCGCCGATCGCTTCCCCGGCATCGCCGATCGCCTCCGCAAAGGACTGACGCCAACGGCACCCTCTTCGTCTCCCAAAAAGGAATAGCCCCATGTTTTCAGCCATCATGATCGACAAGACCGACGACCAGCAGAGCGTATCGCTCCAGCAGGTCGACGAAGCCCAATTGCCCGAAGGCGATGTCACGATCGACGTCGCCTATTCGACGCTTAACTATAAGGATGGCCTGGCCATCACCGGCAAGTCGCCGGTCGTTCGCAAATTCCCGATGATCCCCGGCATCGATCTGGCCGGCACCGTGCGCACCTCCGATCATGTAGACTGGAAGCCGGGCGACAAGGTCGTGCTGAACGGCTGGGGCGTGGGCGAGGGCCATTGGGGTGGCCTGGCACAGGTTGCCCGGCTGAAGGGCGACTGGCTGGTCCCGCTCCCCGCCGCCTTCACCGGCGCGCAGGCGATGGCGATCGGCACGGCCGGCTATACCGCCGCGCTCTGCGTAGAAGCGCTGGTCAAGGCGGGCGTTACCCCCGACCAGGGCGAAATCCTCGTCACCGGCGCGACTGGTGGGGTAGGTAGCGTCGCCGTTGCCCTGCTCAAAAAAGCAGGCTTCACCGTCATCGGTTCGACCGGCAAGGCGTCGGAAGCCGACTATCTGACGCAATTGGGCGCTGCGGGCGTCATCGACCGCGCAACCTTGTCGGAAAAGGGCAAGCCGCTGCAGAAGGAGCGCTGGGCTGGTGTCGTGGACTCGGTCGGCAGCTTCACCCTCGCCAATGCCTGCGCCCAGACCCGCTATGGCGGCGCGGTCGCCGCCTGTGGCCTGGCGCAGGGCGCGGACTTTCCGGCTACGGTCATGCCCTTCATCCTGCGCGGCGTGCGCCTGCTCGGCATCGACAGCGTGATGGCGCCCAAGGTGCCCCGCCTCGCGGCTTGGGAGAGGCTGGCGCGCGATCTCGACCCGGCTCTGCTGGACGTGATTGCCACCGAAATCAGCCTGTCGGAAGCGATCGCGGCGGCCACCGACCTGATGGACGGCAAGGTGCGCGGGCGCATCATCGTCGATGTGAACCGCTGACCCTTACCCCAAGGACGCATCATGACCGACCAGCCGCTTTCGATCGTCGCCGGTCCTCCGCTCAGTGAAGAACAGGGGCTGGGGGCGCTGACCTTGAGCGGCTGGTTGCGCGAGGTCACGGCGCGCTCCGGCCCGGCTGAAGCGCTGGTGATGCACGAAGCGGACAGCGTCACCCGCTGGACCTATGACGATCTGTGGGCGCGCGCGAATGAAGTGGCGCGCGCGCTCCTCGCCTGCGGCGTGGGCAAGGGGACGCGCGTCGGCATCCTGATGACCAACCGCCCCGAATTTCTGGCGGCGGCCTTCGGCACGGCGCTGGCGGGCGGCGTCGCCGCGACGCTCAGTACCTTTTCGACGCCTGCCGAACTGGAGCATCTGCTCCAATCCTCCGCCTGCCACATCCTCCTGATGGAGCGCACCGTCCTCAAAAAGGATTTTGCCGCGATCCTGACCGACCTGGAACCGGGCATCTCGACGGCCAGCCCCGGTGCGCTGGCCTCACCCCATTTCCCCTTCCTCCGCCACATCGCCTCGCTCGGCGGCGGCGAGGGCATGATCGAGCCGTGGGACGCTTTCCTGAGACGCGGCGATAGCGTCGATCAGGCGCTGGTCGATGCGATCGCCGCTACCGTTACCCCTGCCGACCCCGGCGTCCTCTTCTTCTCGTCCGGCTCGACCGCCAAGCCCAAGGGCATCCTCTCGATGCACCGTGGCGTCACGCTCCAACTTTGGCGCTGGAAGCGCTTTCTCGCCGCCAAAGAGGATGCCCGCGCCTGGTCGGCCAATGGCTTCTTCTGGTCGGGTAATTTCGCCATGGCGATCGGCGGCGCGCTCTCGTCGGGTGGCAGCTTGATCCTGCAATCCACCTTTCAGCCCGAAGAAGCGCTGACCCTCATGGCGCGCGAGCGCGCGACCATGGCCTTCGCCTGGCCCCACCAATGGGCACAACTGGAGGGGGCCGCCAACTGGAACGACGTGGATCTGTCCTCGCTCCACTATGTGGGGCAGCACACGCCGCTCGGCCGCCATCCGACCGTCCGCACCGACTGGCAGGAACCGATCGCCGCCTATGGCAATACCGAAACCTTTACCATCAGCACCATCTTCGATTCCGGCACGCCCGACGATCGGATCGCGGGCACGCATGGCATCCCCTTGCCCGGCAATATCTTCAAGATCCTCGATCCGCTGACCGGTGCCGTCATGCCGCTGGGTGAGCGCGGCGAGATCGCGGTCAAGGGACCGACGCTGATGCTGGGCTATATCGGCGTGCCACTGGACGAGAGCGTGGACGCCGACGGCTTCTTCCATACAGGCGACGGCGGCTGGTTCGATGCGGAAGGGCGGCTCCATTGGGAAGGTCGCCTCAACGACATCATCAAGACCGGCGGCGCCAATGTCTCGCCGATCGAGATCGACACCGTCATCAAATCCTGCCCCGGCGTAAAGGTCACCCAGACCGTCGGCGTGCCTCATGAAACCTTGGGCGAATTGGTCGTGACTTGCATCGTCCCCCATGTCGGCGCACCGCTGGACGAAGACGCCATCCGCGCCTTCGCCAAGGCCCAACTCGCCAGCTATAAAGTACCCCGCCGCGTCCTCTTCTTCAGCGAAGTCGACCTCTCGCTGACCGGCAGCGCCAAGATCAAGACGGCGGATTTGAAAGCGCTGGTGGTCAAACAACTCTCCACCGAACCGGCATGAGCGACGGCGCGGAGCAGGCGCTGGCGATCGCCAATCTCAAGGCTCGCTACTGCGCCACCGCCGATCTCGCTGCCAGCAACCCGGATCAGGCCCGCGCAACCTTCGCGACCATCTTCGCGCCGGATTTCGTCGGCGACTATGGCATGGGTCGTTTGACCGGCGCGCAGGCGATCACCGATTTCCTCTGCACCGCCATTGCGGGCAACAGCGCGTGGCTGCTGCACATGCTCCATTCGCCACAGATCCTGATCGACGGCGATCACGCCACCGGCGACTGGACGGTCCTGGTCAAGCTCAAGCGCCGCAGTTCCGGCGCAATCGACACGGTGATGGGCCGCTACAGCGACGTCTTTCGCCGCACACCCCAGGGGTGGCGGATCGCGCAAGTGACCTTCACCCGCATAGAATAAGCATGAAGGACAAGAGGATCATGGCCCATCGTTTCAGCGGCAAGACCGTCCTGGTCACCGGATCGGCAGGCGGCCTCGGCCGCGCCCATGCACTGGCCTTTGCAGGCGAGGGCGCGCATCTCATCCTCGCCGACATAAACGAAGCGGGCCTCATGGAAAGCCAAGCGCTGATCGAAGCGGGCGGCGGCAATGCGTCCATCCACCGCGTCGACATGGGCCAGGAAGCCGACATTCAGGCGTTCGCCGCAACCATCCTGTCGGCGCATGACCGGCTCGACGTCCTCATCAACAATGCAGGCTTGCATGCAGGCGAAATCGCGCGCGGCTTCTTCGGCCTCGGCATGGCCAAATGGCAGCATTATTTCGCCGTCAACACCTTCGGCCCTCTGCTGCTCGCGGAAGCGCTGCGTCCGGCGCTGGCAAAGGCCAAGGGCGTCATCATCAACAAATGTTCGATGGCGAGCTATAATCCCGCCACCGCCTACGGCATCACCAAAGCGTCGCTCACCGTCTTCACCCACGCCATGGCCCAGCAATTCGGCATCGACGACATTCGCTGCGTCGGCATCGCGCCTGGCCTCATGGAAACCGAAGCAGCGCTCCAAGGCGTCGATGCCGCCAATTGGGAACGGCTCAAAGCCATGCAGTCGGTCAAACGGCAGGGGACGGCAACCGACATATCCAACCTCGCTTTGTTCCTCGCGTCGGAAGAAGGCAGTTTCGTCAACGGCCAGGTCATCTTGTGCGACGGCGGCAACCAGATGCGCGGGTTCCGCTTCTGATGCCCGCGCCCGATTTTGCCGACTGGCTCGCCATCACTGAATTGAAGGCGCGCTACTGCCGCCTGCTCGACACCAAGGATTGGGACGGCTGGGCCGCCCTCTTCACGCCCGACTTCCTGCTCGATGCGACGGGATCGGGCGGTCCCCGCATGGAAGGGCGCGATGATGCCGTTGCCAGCGTGCGACGCTCACTGGAAACCGCCAAAACCGTCCATCATGTCCATATGCCTGAACTCACCCTATCAGGCGACGCCGCCACCGGCATCTGGCCGATGCAGGATCATCTTGTCTGGGCGGATGGACGCACAATGACCGGCTATGGCCATTATCACGACCGCTATATCCGCATCGACGGGGCATGGCGGATCGCTCAATCGCGCCTCACTCGCCTACATATCGCCATGCAGTCGCCGCCGCCTTCGGCCTGATCGCCATTGCCCCGGCGATCAATTGATCAGGCCCGCCCAATCCTCTGGCGCACCGTCGCCGTCCATGCTGAATTGGCGCCTGACAAGCGTTTAAGCGCGCGCAGCCAGAGGGCAGAGGAATGAGCCTGCATACCACCATCCACCTCCATAACGTTCCGGCCGGACGGGAAGCGGACTATGCCGCCTGGTTTGACGGTCCCCATCGCGACGATCTTGCCCGCCTGCGCGGCTTCCGCTCGGCCGACCGCTATGCCATTACGCCGCAGCAGATCATGCCCGATATCCCCCAGCCATGGCGGTATCTGAGCGTCTACGAGCATGACACCGCCACCCCGGAAATCGACCTGCCCGCGCTCGCCCCACTCCTGGCCCAGGCGCGCGACGCCGGGCTGATCGACGATAGCGACGAAAGCGAGCGCATCCATAGCTATGCCATGTATGCCGACTGGGCCTTCAGCCCCAACCACCGCGCCGATCACCCCTTCTCCGGGGTGAGCATCATCCTCGCCAATTTCGTCGCCGGGCGCGAAGCGGAATATCATCACTGGTATGACACGGTGCATTCTCCTGAAGTGACCCGCGTCCCCGGCAAGGTTGGCATGAAGCGCGGCCGCCTGTCGCCGGTGCAACTCGAACCCAAACGCTATTGCCCCGGTAGCGACCTGGTTCTCTGCGCGCAGCAGACCGACGACCTGCTTTTTACCGTCAAGGATTTCAGCGCCCGCGCGCGCGGCGTCAGCCCCAGCGGCGTCGCCTTTGCCCCTCGCTCCGCCTCCGGCTCGGTCGCCCGCACCGTCCATTATTTCGGCAAAGTCAGCGGCCCGGTCTTTTGGCCCGGCGGCATCGCCTATGATGGCGACCTCTCGGTCTACCCGGCCGATTTCGCGCGGCCCGCGACCGCCGCCTGAACAGCCATCGCGCGCGCGATGGCCGTCCCCCTTGCCGTGCGCGCGCCAGTGCGGAATGGGATGAAGCAACAAGAGTTGAAGGATGGAGCAGGACATGGGCAAGACGATCATCATCACCGGCGCGGGCGACGGCCTCGGCCGCGCCCTGGCGCGGCGTTTCGCGCGTGACGGCGAAACCGTCATCCTGCTCGGCCGCACCTTGTCGAAGCTGGAAGCCGTAGCCGCCGAACTGGGCGAGGGGCATTTGGCCCTGCAATGCGATGTCGGCGATCCCGACTCCGTCCGCGCCGCCTTCGCGCAGATCGCCACGCGCCATCCCAAGGTGGACGTCCTCATCAACAACGCCGCCATCTATGAGCCGTTCACCCTCGCCGAGGTGCGCGACGACCAGATCCAGTCATCCCTCGCCATCAATGTCGCCGGGCCGATCTATTGCGCCCGTGAAGCGCTGCCGCTGCTGCGGGGTGGCGGGCATATCATCAACGTCAGCAGCGAATCCGTCGCGATCAAGATGGCGATGCTCTGGCTCTATGCCGGGGGCAAGGCAGGGCTTGAACTGATGTCGGACATGTGGGGACGGGAACTGGCGGCGGACGATGTGCGCGTCACCGTGGTCCAGGCCGGGCAAATGATGGACGAAACCAAGACCGGCACCAACTGGCCGATGGATGTCGCCATGCGCTTCATGCAGGACAATGCCAAAATCGGCCTCAACCCGCGCGAGCGGCCCATCACCCATTATGATTCCGTCACCGACGCCTTCCGCGCCGTCATCGACATGCCCGCCGACCTGCACATCGGCACGGTCGCGTTGACGGCGCGCCGCCGCTGATCGCCCTATCCCCGCATATCGACAGAAAGACCCTAGCCATGGCCACTCTCCCCGACGCAAAACTCACCATCGACGGCGTGCTGCGCGACGCGCAGGGCGGCAAGACCTTCGATGTCATCAGCCCCTGGACCGGCCAGCCGGTCGGCAAGGCCGCTGATGCTTCGGCCGCCGATGTGGAGGAAGCCATCGCCGCCGCGCGCCGCGCCTTCGACACGACCGACTGGTCCACCAATGTCGAAAAGCGCGTCGACCTGGTCACCAAATTGCGTGCCCTGTTCGAAGCGAACCGCGAACGCCTGTCCGACCTCGCGCGCGACGAAGCCGGCGCAGCGATGGGCGCGGTCGGCCGCGCCCATGTGGACATGGCGCTCGACGGCTGGGACGATTATCTGCGCCTCTTTCCGCAATTGAAATGGGACAAGGATTATGGCGGCCGCACCGGCTATGGCTTCGAAACGCAGCGCAAGGCGGTCTATGAACCGGTCGGCGTCGTCGGCGCCATCACGCCCTGGAACGTCCCGCTTTATGTGAATGTGGGCAAGGTCGTCGCCGCACTGCTCGCCGGTTGCACCGTCATCCTCAAACCCGCGCCCAACACGCCGGGCATGGGCGCAATCTTCGGCGAACTGGCCCAGGAAGCGGGCTTCCCCGCCGGTGTCCTCAACGTCATCTGCGGCAGCGATCCGGCTCTGGCGGGGGAAATGCTGGTGACTGATCCGCGCGTCGATCTCATCTCCTTCACCGGCTCCACCAATGTCGGCAAGCGCATCATGGAACAGGGCGCGGCCACATTGAAGCGCGTCTTTCTCGAACTGGGCGGCAAGTCCGCCAAGATCATATTGGAGGACAGCGCCAATTTCGCGATGGACGTCGCCCAGTCGATGCTGGTGTTCCACGCGGGTCAGGGCTGCGCCGTCCATTCGCGCCTGCTGGTGCCGCGCAGCCGCTATGAGGAAGCCAAGGCGGTCCTCAAACATGCCTATGCCAGCTTCGGCGACAATTGGGGCGACTATGATAATCCTGCGCACATCATGGGACCGGTCGTGTCGCAGCGGCAGATGGAACGGGTCTTGTCCTATATCGATATTGGCCAGGCCGAAGGCGCGACACTGCTGGCGGGTGGCAAGGCACGGCCCGACAAGGGCAGCGGCTATTTCATCGAACCGACCTGCTTTGTCGATGTCACCAACGACATGCGCATCGCCCAGGAAGAAATTTTCGGCCCCGTGCTGGTCGTCATCCCGTTCGAGGATGATGACGACGCCGTCCGCATCGCCAATGAAAGCGACTATGGCCTGTGCGGCGGGGTCTATTCGGCCGATCTCGATCGCGCCATTGCGGTGGCAAAGCGGATACGCACCGGCTCCGTTAGCGTGAATGGCGGCATGTGCATCGCCGGGGACTTGCCTTTTGGCGGTTACAAGGCCAGTGGAATCGGCCGCGAATGGGGTCTTGAGGGAATCGAGGAGTTTCTCGAAACCAAATTGATCGCATGGCGCGCATGACGGGATAGCAAGGATCGGCTCTTGAGCGCAAAGGCGGACATGAAGGCAGGGCAGGGGGCGGGCAAATCGCCACGCTCGCGCCCGTCCACCGCGACCAAGACGCTCAGCCATAATCTCAACGGACAACGGCTGGGGCGCAAGGGGCGGGATACGCGCGACCGCATCCTGGCCGCCACCAACGAACTGCTCGCCGGTCCCGCCGATGTCGAACTCTCGCTCAGTGCGGTCGCGCGTCAGACTTCGCTCGGCATGACGTCGCTCTACAATTATTTCAACGACCTGACCGAATTGCTGCTGGCCGTGCTGGAGCCGGTCATGGCGACCGCCGAAGAGGAATATGTCGGCCTGCTGCGCACGCGCTGGGACGATGCTTCGCTCGGCGACCATACTCTTGCCCTGGTGACGGCCTATCACGGCTTCTGGGTCAAAAATTCCCGTCTGCTTCATCTGCGCAACCGCATGGCCGACGCGCAGAATGAGCGGATGATGCTGCATCGTATCCGCGCGGCCCAGCCGGTCATGCGCCTGATGGTCGAACAGATGGATGGCGACCTCACCAAGCCGCAATCACCGGTGTTCAGCATGGCGACAGCGCTGATGACCGGGCTTGAACGTATCGTCACTGTGACGACTGACGCCACTCTGCAAAATACACTCCACGCCCCCAATCCCTTGGGCCGCACCCATTTGCTGCGCGCGGAGGCACGGCTGCTGGAACTCGGCATCCGCGACTATCGGATGCTCGCGGCATCAGGTGACTGAGGGCTTTCCCATCAATCACATTGATGGAGATTAAGGACCGATATTTGTTTGCGACTTTCCCGGTCGCTCGTCGTTGAAGGGGGTATCCGGTTGCCAATGGCGCCGGTTTTCATCTTTCAAGACGGGAACCATCATGTCCGACAACAGCCACGATATTTCGACCCTCAACGGTTTGATTGCCACCACGATCGACAGCGCCGATGGCTATACCGAAGCCGCCAAGGACAGCGAAGGCGGTCGCTTCGTGACGCTCTTTACCAGCCGCGCCGCCGAACGCCGCGAAGTCGCCACCCGCCTGCAGCAGGAAGTGACCCGTCTGGGCGGCAAGCCTGAAGACGACGGCACCGTCCTTGCAGGCGCGCATCGCATGTTCCTCAACCTCAAGGCGATGATGACGGGTCATGACGACAAGGCGATCGTCAACGAAGTCGAAGCTGGCGAAGATCATATCAAGGCCAAGTTCGAAGATGCGCTGGGCGACACGAAACTCTCGCCCGCCGTCCGCAGCGTGATCGAAGGTTGCTATACCTCGGTCAAGGCAGGCCATGACGAAATGCGCGACATCAAGCATTCGATGCAGCACTAAGGAAAACGGATCGGCGGGGGCAACCCCGCCGATTTTTCGTCGAAACGGGTCAGTCGGAACTTATGACCCGCGCTGCATCCACCTCCAACTTGGTGGGCATGCGCACCAGACTGATCGTATCGCCCTCACGCGCGATCAATCTCGCCATCTCGAACGCGGCCAGCCAGCCTTCCATCGGCCATATCCCCCATTTCTGGCGAAACAGCCGCGCATTGCGCACAATATCGGCCAAATGCTGCAGCGGCGGGTCGATCACATCATGATATTGATGAAACGCTCCGGTCCCTCCCAGAAATAGCAGGGGCAGGGCGGCCTCGCGCGCGCGAAAGCCGAAGTCGGTGTCTTCCGCGCCATATCCGGTAAAAGCCTCATCGAACCCGCCCAGTTCGACGAACCCCTCGCGTCGAATGCCGAAGATCAACGACCAGAATAGCCCGGCATTATGTTCTTCGCGCAAGCCCGCCGCGGGAAAAGGACGGACCGGGTGCGGCTTCGCGCATTGCATCAAAGCCGCCTCGTCCCAAGCGCCGCGCGCGTCCTTGGGACCAAGATAGAGCGCTTCCGCGCAGATCAGCGCATCCCGCTGCGCTAAGGCTTGCGCCATCGCCGCCGTCAGGCCCCGCATCGGAATGCAGTCGACATCCAGAAACAACAGCATGTCGCCCCGCGCAGCCTGCGCCGCCGCATTGCGCGCCGCCGCGAGCGGCAGCCCCGGCTGATCGAGCCGCACGATATGCAGCGGAAAGCCCGTCGCCTCCACCGCGACGGGCGGCTCGCTGCCCATATCGACGATCACCAGTTCGTCAGGCTGCACCTCGCACCGCCGCAACCCTTCGATCAATTGCGCCAGATGCCCCGGCCGGTTCTTGACGATCGTCAGGACGCTCATCGTCATGCCGACATGCGCCACAGATCGAGCCGATATTGGTCGCGGCGTTCCGCTGTGACGACTTCAACAGGTCGCGGCATTGCCGCGCGAAACTTCTCCACCGCCTCGTCGCCGCTTTGCGGATAGTCCGTCTCGCCCGTCCAGTGGACCAGCAATAGGTCGCCGCCGGGCGCGCCATGCGTGCCCGCCCATTCAGCCGCGCGCCTAATGTCGGCATCGTCCCAATAATAGATGACTTCGGACAGGATGATCAGATCGAACGGCCCACCCAGCGGCATTTGCGCGGGAAAGGTCATCCGGTTGAACGAGACATGATCGAATACGGCACAACGCTCGCGCGCGCCGCCGAGCGCCGTTTCGCTGACATCGATCGCGACCAGCGCCCGGCAATGTTCGGCCAATCGCCGCGTCAACATGCCCTTCGCGCAACCGATCTCGAAACCCAGTTCATAGCGACGATCGCCCAGCGCCTCGATGCTATGGGCATATTTAGCTTGCTCATAGGCGCTGGTTTCCAGCGACCAGGGATCATCTGTTCCCTGGAACATCTGCTCGAAATATTGGGGGTCCAGGCTGCTAACATGCCGGGTCATGGCCGTCTCCGCACATAGAGTATATCGCGCGCGCCCATGCGTCGCTGTTCGGGCGACAGGCGAAAGCCGGGGCCATGCGCGGCGGTCAACTGGCTGCGATGCGCCGCCAGCGCCAAGCGCCGTTGTCCCATAGCCATCGGGGCTGTCTGGATCGCGCGCCGGATCTTCCGGTCGGGCCTGTTCGCCCAGACCAGATATTCCGCCACGATTAAATTGCGCATCGCCCGTGCATGCACCGCATAAGCCAGCGCGGCCGCGGCAGCATGGTCGCAATGCGGCTCATGCCCGGCCGTGACTGCCAGCGCATCGACCCGCCAGCGCCGGCACAGCGCCGCCAGATAACGCGCCGTCCGCTCGAACAGCGGATCGCCGGGGCGTGCCGGGGCCGCATCCTTCCAGTCCAGATGCACGGGCCGCCGCGCCCCTCCGCCCGCCAATCGCTGCACTGCCCTGGTCGCCTCGCGCCGCCGAGCCGCCGCCAGCCTTTGCGCCGCCTCATGCGATCCCGCGCCATCGGTCAGATAGACAAGGCCCGCTAACCGCCCCGCCTTGGCCGTCTGCGCGATCAGCGCGCCCGCGCCCAACGTCTCGTCATCAGGGTGCGGTGCCAGCACCAGCCAACGCATATCGCGCCACTGGCGCGAGGACAGCGCAGCCGTCACCATAACAAATCCTCCGCGCCCCAGGCATCATGATCCAACCAGGCCAATGCCGCCTGATCCCGCGCATAATCGGGACCACCCTGGCGCAGATAGAGGCTTAAGTCGCGGCTGATCTTGTCGATCCGCTGCCCGTCCATCGCGCTGCGCGTGCCCACGATCCGCGCCGCAAGTTCCATGACATCCAAAGCCGCGCGCTCCACCACGCCGCGCGTCATCCGCGCGAACGCCGGACCATCGGCATCGTCTCGCGCCGCGCGCAGCGCCGCCTCGCGCACCCACAGATAAGCGGTGCGTGTGGCCGCCACCGCATCGGCGAATTTCGCGCGCTGCACCGGATCGTCGCGCGCCACATCCGAGATCGCCTTGCGCGTCTCGATCAACAGCGCTTCGATGCCGCCCAGTTGCACCGCCGTAAACCGCCAGGCCCCGGTGGTGAACAGCGGTTCGCGATCATAATCGCCCGGCGCGCCCAACATGTCTTCGGGCGCAACCACCATCCCGGTCAGATCATACAGCCCGCTGCCCGTCGCGCGCATCCCCCGCACCCGCCATTGCGACAAATTAGCCCGCGCCGCATCGTCCGCTGCAACCACGACCAATTGCCGCGCGCCGTCCTCCGGCTGTACAGTGATAATCGCATGCGCCAGCCCACCCGCACCCGTGGCGAAGGACTTGGCCCCTTGCAGCGTCCGACCAACCATCTTCACACCCGGCGGCGGCTCGGTCGCCCACATGCCGTAAAAGGCCCCCGCATCCAGCCTCTGGCCGAGACCATGCTGTTGCGCGGTCGTCGCGAAATGATCGAACAGGATCATCGCATTGACATGCCCTTCATACAGCCGCCCAACGCTCAGGTCCGCGCGACCGATAACCCGCAGGACATCGAACAGGCATAGATGCCAAGCCTCCTCGTCGCCGCCAAAATCAAGCCCGCCACTTGCGACCGGCGCAAAGCAGCGATGCAGGCCCGCCGCCGCCAGGCACTGCATACTGTCGATCGGAAAGACCGGCGCGGCGTCATAGCGCGCCCCCAATTCCATCAGCCTTGGCGCAACGGCGGCAGCCCGCGCCGTCGGATGCGCGTCGTCCGCGATAGGGAAGGGCGCTACGCTCATGCCGCTGCCGCCTGTTCGCTAAGCCAGATCGCCGCCGTTCGCGCGCCTTGCGGATCGTGCAACCGCCTCCTCGCTTGCGGAGACAAAGCCTTCGCCTGCGCCAGCAAGGACGGCCATGTCGCTGCCTCCGGCCAATCTTGCAGCACCACCGTCGCACCCAGACGCGCCAGACCGCTGGCCGTAGCCTGCTGCTCACCAAAAGGCCGCGCTTCGGGCATGCAGATGAACGGCCGATCCGCGACCAATACCGCGCCGACCAGTCCTTCACCCGCTCCGCCGATTACCACATCGGCCGCCGCGATCTCCCGCGCCGCATCCTCGACCCAACCCGCAATATCCAGATTGGGCGGGCAATCGCCGACCGCCGACACCGGCCCGATCACCCGCCATTGCACATCCGGGCACGCCCGCGCCGCCTGCGCCAAACGCGCGCCATCGCCCGGCGCACCGCCGCGGCCGATGACTACCAATATACGGCCGGACGGCGGCACCGCCCCCGCCACGGCGGTCGTAATGCCTGGCAGATAGCGCGTCCGCTCGCGCACCCACGCCGGCGTCGATTCCAGCTCCAGATCGGCATGAAAGGGGGCCAACAACCCCGCCGCACCGCGAAAGGCCTCCAGATGCGGCACATCGCTGCGCGCGCCATTCAATCGAACACAGATGGTCGGCACCGATGCCAGCCGGGCCAGCATGGCCATCTCCACCGAAACATCCACCACCATCAGCGCTGGCCGTTCCGTCGCGATCCATTGCGCCACCCGCGCCACGCGCAACCGTACGCCTTCATGGTCGATCGGCGCATAATGGAGCGCTGCGGGCCGCCTTTCGCTGCCATCCACGCCATCGAACCGGCCCGACAACGGCCGATCGTCGGGCAAATCGATCCCGGCCTCGCCTACGCCGGTCCCCAGCAATGTGATCGGCCAGTCGCTCGCGGCGGCGATCGCCTGCGCGCGTGCCCGATGTCCGGCACCATGATGATGGACATAATAACCGATCGGTCGCCGCGTCATGCGCGGATCTCCAGCGCCATATCATGCGGCATCGGCGGCAATAATGGCTCGCTTCGTGCGATCAGCGCATGACCATCGGCCCGCGCGCGCAACCGCCTGCGCCACATCGCCCGCTCGCGCCAATGGTCGAAGGCGGGGGCCATGGGCCGACCGCCTTCCGCCGCGTCCCGGTAAAGCTGCTGCATGGCACTCGCCATGCCGCCCGCCGCGCGCCCATCCAGGCGCGGCGACACGGAAATTCGCACATCAGCCGGATGGGCGAGCCGCGCGCCCCGCGCCAATGCCGCCGTCACCAACGCCCGATCCTCACCCGTCGCGAGCAAGGGCACACCACCACATGCTTCATAGATAGACGCACGGATCGCCAGTGAAGCCCCCGTATGATCGCCATGGCGCGGCGCAATATCCCAGGGGAGGGGGTCGATCGCATCCTCGATCGCGCGCACCGCCGCCCAATAAGAATCCCATGCCGAACGCAGCGCCGAAACGGCCGGGGGCAGGGGCTCCTGGCTATCGATATCGATCCGGCCACCCACCATATCCGCGCCCCGGTCCACAGCCTTGGCGATATTGCACAGCCAATCGACCGGCGGCCGACTATCGGCATCGGTACTGACCAGCACGCCATCTCCGGCCATCGCAATCCGCGCCAGCCCCGCATCCATCGCCAACTTGCGCGCCGATCCGGCATGCGCCAGCCCCGGCGCGAAATCGGCAACGACCACAGCAATGTCTAGCCGCGCGCCATATCGCCGTTGCGCCCTGCCAATCACGTCAAGACTGTCGTCGCTCGTATTGTTGACGCCGATCGACACCATCACCGGACCCGGCCAATCCTGCGCCGCCAATGCCGCAAGCAGCACCGGCAACCGTTCGGCCTCGTTCCGTGCCGGCACACAGACGCAAAAATTGATCGTCGGCTCAACCATGCAACATCGCACGCAAGGATTCCGGCGAGGACGGCGGCACCAGATGCATGGCCGCCCGGCCATCGCGCGGCACCGGCCTGCCAAGCTCGATCTGCTGCCGATAGAGCGCCTCATAGCTTTCCACCATGCGGTTAGCGTCGCACATCTGCTCCGCCCGCGCGCGGCAGGCCCGCCGATCGAGCGCCAGCGCCGCGCGCCCCGCCTGCGCCAGCGACCCGACATCATCAGGCGTGGCCAAAACCCCACAACTGGAATCAAGAATTTCCGGGATCGCACCCCGCGCAAAAGCAGCGACCGGCACGCCGCAGGCCAATGCCTCGGCCACGACCAGCCCATAGGGCTCGTCCCATAAAGGCGTACACAGAAACGCGCTGGCTCCAGCCACCAACTGCGCCAGTTCGCTATGTGCCAAATGGCCGACATGGATGATGTCCGCGCCCAACGTAGGCGCTATCACCGTCCGATAATAATCCTCATCCAGCACCGGCCCGGCGATGCGCAACGGCAAGCCGATAAGGCGCGCCGCCTCGATCGCCAGATGCAACCCCTTTTCCGGCACGATCCGCCCATACCAGACCAGATAGGGCGCGCTGTCGGCCTGCGCGCGAAAGACGAATTTCCGCAAGTCGATCCCATTGAGGATGACCGCATCGGCGGGCGCGACATGGCTCCACTGCGCCGCCACCGACTGCGATACCGCCACCAGCGCATGATTGGGCGCTTCGCACAGGCGAATGCCACTTTCCAGCCAGCAGAAGGGCGGCGTGTGCAGCGTCGTGACCATCGGCATCGGTAGACTGTCGGCCATGGTCAGCGGTAGATAATGGAGCGCATTATTGTGAATGATGTCGAAATCCCGGTTCCGCAAACCGGTCATCAGGCTGAGGTAAGCATGATGCTCGCGAAAGAAGGCGATGTCGCTCGCTTCCGTGGTCCCGACGGACGTCATCGCCGTCTCGGTACAGATCGCCTCCAGCCCCAATGCGGGTTCGGAGCGCGATGACGCAAAGACGGTCACGGCATGACCGCGATCCCGCAAAGAACGGGCCAGAAGATGCGTATGCATCTCCAAACCGCCCGCAAACGGCTCTGCAATAGGATGCTTGAGATGGGCGATAATGCCAATCCGCATCAACGATATCCTTTGGACAAGAAGAGGGCCGGAGGCGAAAACGCATTCGCCCCCGGTTGATTGAAGATCGAGATCAGGCGTCGGGCACGGCGTCCAGATCCACGGTCATTTCCCGTGGCCAATGGCGCAGCCCGCGACAGGCGGTCAGCAGGCTCGTGGCGTCTTTCGCTGTAGCAAGCGGCAGGCAGCCCTCGTCCAGATCGTCGGCGATACCCGCCTTTTCGAACAAGATCTGTGCCTCTGCCGTAAGCCCCATAAACTTGCAATGGGCAAAGGCGTCGGTGACGAAGTCCTTGGCCGCCGCATCCATCGCCAGCAACGCTGCGCCATCCGCCGAAGCGACCACCGCAACCGCATCATAGAGTACCGATGGCCCGCCATCGATTTTCTGCTTGGCCGCAACCGCCGTGCCATCGGACAGGGTGACCCCACCGATCTTGGGCGCAATCACCTCATACACCGCGCCTTCCTTGTCCACCGCCTTGACCAGCGCGTCGAACATCTTGGCATCGGCCCCATCGGTCAAAAGGATACCGAGCTTGCGGCCCTTGAAATTGTCCGGGCCATTTTTGAGGATGCTCAGCGCATCGGACGGCGGCAAGTCCATGATCGTGGCGCGCGCCGCTTTTGCAGGCTCCGGCAGGGCCATGCCCAAACCATCCGCCACCGTCGCCGCCAGTTCCTCATCGATATTGCGCAGATGCGATACCGTCCGCGAACGGATGTCGGGGCGCTCGACCTTGCTCAGCTCGAACACGATCGCATCGCCGATATGCTTCTGCTCGATCGGCATCTGGCTGATATAGAATTGCCGCGCCTGGCTATAATGATCGGCAAAACTCTCCGACCGGACCCGTTGCTTGGGACCGTCCTCGACCGTCGCCACACTGACGAAACCCTTGGCCGGATCTTCGCGCGGACCACCCTGTTCGGCGCCCCAGCTATTGGGCTCGTAATTGGCCCGACCCTTGGGATTGCGCATCGCCATATGCCCGTCCTGCTGGAAATGGGCCATCGGGCATTTGGGCGCATTGATGGGGATATGGGTGAAGTTGGGACCGCCCAACCGCTTGAGCTGCGTATCGAGATAGGAGAAATTGCGACCCTGCAACAACGGATCGTTGCTGAAGTCGATGCCGGGCGGCACATTCTGCGTGCAGAAAGCGACCTGCTCGGTTTCGGCAAAGAAATTATCGACCACCCGATCAAGCACCAGCCGCCCGACGATCCGCACCGGGATCAATTCTTCGGGGATCAGCTTGGTCGCGTCGAGAACATCGAAATCGAAACTGTCGGCGAACGCATCGTCGAACAATTGCACGCCCAATTCCCATTCCGGAAAATCGCCCGCATTTATCGCGTCCCACAGGTCGCGGCGATGGAAATCCGGGTCCGCCCCGTTGATCTTGACCGCCTCGTTCCACGCGACCGACTGCAAACCCTGTTTGGGCTTCCAATGGAATTTGACGAAGGTCGACTTGCCCTCGGCATCGACCAGGCGGAACGTATGGACGCCAAAGCCTTCCATCGTGCGCAGCGAACGCGGGATCGCCCGGTCGGACATGGTCCACATGATCATATGCATGGATTCAGGGGACAGGCTGATGAAATCCCAGAAATTGTCATGCGCGGTCTGCGCCTGCGGGAAATCCCGATCCGGCTCAGGCTTGGCGGCATGCACCAGATCGGGAAATTTGATCGCATCCTGAATGAAAAAGACCGGGATGTTATTGCCGACCAGATCCCAATTGCCTTCCTGCGTATAGAGCTTGACCGCAAAGCCGCGCACATCGCGGGCAAGGTCGGCTGACCCCTTCGATCCGGCAACAGTCGAAAAGCGCACGAACGCAGGCACCTTCTCGCCCACCCGCTGCAGCACATCGGCGCGGGTCACATCGCTCAGCGATTCCGTCAGCTCGAAATAGCCATGCGCGCCATAGCCACGGGCATGAACGACGCGCTCTGGAATACGCTCATGATCGAAGTGAAACATCTTCTCGCGAAAATGCATATCTTCCATCAGCGTCGGCCCGCGCGCGCCTTGCTTGAGCGAATTCTGGTTGTCCGCGACGGGAATGCCCTGGGCGGTCGTCAAGGTGGCGACGTCACCGCCTCCAATCTGATGCGTCTCGCCGCCATCCGCCTGCGGTTCGGCATAAACGTCGGACACGCCATCGGCGGGCGGTGGCGGCGGGGCCATGCGCGCCGATTGCTCGGCGATCTTGCCGGATGCGCTGGCGGATTTGTCTGACTTGGCCATGATAATTCCTTAACTGGAGAGCGCGCACTTAGGCGAGCAAAGGCAATGCCATGCTCAACCACATGCGCAGGGACGGTCTGCAGAAATGCTACGTCACGGAAACACGTAGCAACGTTGCAAGTTGCGGCTGTCTGGCAAATACTAATCTGCGTCATAACGTTTTGTGGCCATGGCTTGGATATACTGGCGCAGCGGGCCGTTTGGACTGTCACGGGCGATCGGGGCAAAGATCGCCATCATATGCGAAGGACAATATCTTGTTCACGGATCGGTTTTTGAAAGGACGTCGGGGCGTCCAACTGGGCGCGGAAGAACGCGCTGTCTTGGAAGGCGCCATATCCGAAGTCCGCAGCATCGACGCGCGCGCTACCATCGTCAGCGCGGGCGAGCCCTTATCCAACAGCACATTGCTGATCGACGGCTTCATGTGCCGCTATCTCGATGACCGGGAAGGCATGCGCCAGCTCGTCGCGGTGCAGGTGCCGGGCGATTTCGTCGATCTCCACGCCTATCCGCTCAAGACGCTCGACCATGATGTCGCGACGCTAACCGCCGCGACTGTCGCGATCGTTCCCCACCGCGCTTTGGACGGCATCAACGCGACCATGCCGGAACTGACCCGCAAATTATGGTTCTCGACCCTGCTCGATGCCGCCATCCACCGGGCTTGGCTGTTCCGCCTCGGTCGGTTGGACGCGGTCGGTCGTGTCGCGCATTTTCTCAGCGAAACGAATGCCCGCCTTCTGCCCGTGGGCCTGAGCGACGGAAGCCGCTTTGCGCTGGGTATCACCCAGAATGACATCGCCGAAATATGTGGCATCACCAACGTCCACGCCAATCGCGTCCTGCGCCAGTTGCGCGAGGAAGGGCTCTGCGTCTTCCGCTCCTCGCTCGTCGATATTCTCGACGTCCGGGGTCTCGCCAGGCGGGGGCAATTCAACCCCGATTATCTCTACATCGATCCCGATATGCCCCCATCATCTAATGAAAGCCAAGCCTCATGAGGTCTCCCCCTCCTATCGCCGGCACGCAGACGCGGCCCGGCATCGCCAGCGCGGAAGCTGGGCTGGTATTACTCGACGGTCCTGACGGCATTGCCGTAACCATGACCGCCTACGCCGCATCGGAAACGGGCAAGAGCCTGATCGAAGCCGCCCAGCGCGCCGAACATTGGACCGAGCCAGAGGCGTAGGAATATGCTGCGTTGCGGCAGAATGAAGAAATTTATCCTCACATCTCCATGAAGATCAGGGGAATAGGCATCATATTCTATTGTGCGGTGCAGCAACCATCTGGGCGGTTCAGCCATTATAGCATAATATAGGCGCAAGCCGCACCGGAGACCCCATGATGACCCGTCTAAGTTCCACCATTATCCAACTCGCCAAATTCCGTGCGATGGCGCACGGCGCGTCGGCCGATCCGGTCAAGGATCGCCTGGACGACCTGATCGCCTTCGGCAGCAACCCCGGCGCCCTGCGCGCCAGAATCTATGTACCTGCAAATCTCGCCAAGGGCGCGGCGCTGGTCGTCGTCCTCCATGGCTGCACCCAGAATGCGGCGGGCTATGATCACGCCGCAGGCTGGTCGCAACTTGCCGACGAACAGGGCTTTGCGTTGCTGTTCCCCGAACAGCAGCGGTCGAACAATCCCAACCTCTGCTTCAACTGGTTCTCGCCCGTCGATTCCCGGCGCGATTCCGGCGAAGCGCTATCGATCCGCCAGATGATCGACACGATGGTCTCCACTCATGGCATCGACCAAAGCCGCATTTTCGTGACGGGCCTGTCGGCGGGCGGCGCGATGACCTCGATCATGCTGGCCTGCTACCCCGAACTGTTTGCGGGCGGCGCGATCATCGCTGGCCTTCCCTTCGGCTGCGCGGCCTCGGTCAACGACGCCTTCGCCCGCATGCGCGGCGAGGGCTATCCCCCTGACGATCGCCTGCCCGAACTGGTGAGGGCCGCGTCCGGCCATCAAGGACCATGGCCGACCATCTCCATCTGGCAGGGCAGCGCCGACCAGACCGTTGCCCCCTCCAATGCCGATCGCATCCTCGCCCAGTGGCAAGCGCTGCACGGCGTCGATAGCTTGCCCACCGAACAGGCGATCATCGACGGCAGCCCACGCCGCACCTGGCGCGACAAAAAGGGCATGGCGGTCATCGAGTCCTATGAGATTGTCGGCATGGGCCATGGCACGCCACTGAATACCTTAGGGCCCGACGGCCATGGCAACACCGCCCCCTATATGCTGGAAGCAGGCATCTCCTCGACCGGACAGATCGCACAAGCCTGGGGACTGATGACCGCCGCACCCGCCCGCAAATCCGCCCCCACGCCCGGCGAACGCATCCGGCCGCAACCCCTGCACGCCAGGCAGCCAACGCACAAGGCCACCGGCGTCAGCGCCATCATCGAAGACGCCTTGCGCAAGGCCGGACTGATGCGATGATCGGATAGAGGGGCCGCGCCGGGAGGCCGGCCCCTCGGCGGATGGTTGACTGTAACAGGTGTTTGGTTTAGTCCTCGACTACGCCAGCAGGAGAGGCCCAATGTACAGTTACGTCCCCCCGATCGACGATTACCGCTTCCTGTTGACGCACGTCCTGCGCTTCGATGAAGCGATGGCCGAAGTTGGCAAGGATGTGGACGCCGACCTCGCAATCACCGTGCTGGAAGAGGCAGGCCGCCTCTGCGCCGACCGTCTCCAACCCCTGAACCGCGACGGCGACGAACAGGGGAGCCGACTGGTCGATGGCGCCGTCATCACGCCGCCGGGCTTTGCCGACGCCTATCGCGAGTTCGTGGCAGCGGGCTGGCCTGCGCTCGCCGCGTCGCCGGACCATGGCGGGCAGGGGCTGCCCTTCATCCTCCAACTGTGGCTCGACGAAATGCTCTCGGCCACCAACCTGTCCTTCGGCCTCTTCCCCGGCCTGACGCGCGGCGCGGTGGAAGCGATCATCGCCCATGCCAGCGAAGACCTCAAAGCCGCCTATCTCGCCCCGCTGGTCAGCGGCGAATGGACCGGCGCGATGGCGCTGACCGAAAGCGGCGCAGGCACCGATCTGGCCTTGCTCAAGACCAAGGCCGTGCCGTTCGGTGATGGCCGCCACGCCGTCACCGGCCAGAAAATCTTCATCTCGTCGGGCGATCATGATTTCGGCGGCAATATCATCCACCTCGTCCTCGCGCGCCTCCCCGACGCCCCGCCCGGCGTCAAGGGGATCAGCCTCTTCCTCGTCCCCAAATTCCTGCCCGACGCCGATGGCGGCTTCACCATCCGCAACAGCATGTCGGTCGGCGCGCTCGAAAAGAAGATGGGCATTCACGCCCAGCCCACCTGCGTCATGAATTATGACGAGGCGACCGGCTGGCTGGTCGGCGAACCGCATCGCGGCCTCGCGGCCATGTTCACGATGATGAACGCCGAACGGCTGATGGTCGGCATCCAAGGCTTGGGTATCGCTGGCGCAGCTTACGGTCAGGCCGCCAGCTACGCCAAGGAGCGGCTACAGGGCCGCAGCGCCGATGGCACGCGCAACCCGGTCGCGATCATCGAGCATGCCGATGTCCGCCGCATGCTGCTCACCATCCGCGCCTTTGTCGAGGCTGGCCGCGCGCTGGCAGGCTGGACCGCGCTCCAGCTTGATCGCGCCCACGCCCATCCCGATGCCGCCGAGCGCGCCAAGGCCGACGCGCTCGTCGCGCTGCTGACCCCGGTGGTCAAGGCGGCCTTCACTGACATGGGCTTTGAAAGCGCAGTGCAGGCGCAGCAGGTGTTCGGTGGTCATGGCTACATCCGCGAATGGGGCATGGAACAATATGTCCGCGACGCCCGCATCGCCCAGATTTACGAAGGCACCAACGGCGTGCAGGCGATGGATCTGGTCGCGCGCAAACTGCCCCTGTCCGGCGGCGCGGTGGTCGAGGGCTTTTTCGACCTGATCGCCGCCGATCTCGACGCCGCCGACCTGCCGATCGCAACCCGCACCCGCGAGGCGCTTGGCTTGTTGCGCAACGTCACCGCCTCGCTACGCGGCGCATCGGTCGATGCGTCGGGCGCGGCTGCGGTCGACTATCTGCGCCTCTTCGCCCTCGTCGCCATGGGTTGGATGTGGACCCGCATGGCCGCCGCCGCACAGGACGACACGCCGCTCCACACCGCCAAACGGTCCGTCGCCGCCTTCTTCGCCCAGCGGATGCTGCCCCAGGCCGATGCCCTGGCCGCCAGCATCATGGCCGGCGAAACCACGCTCATGGCGTTGGAAGCCGACGCTTTCTAGCCCGCGCCCTTGCCTCGGCGTGGCCGCAACGCATCGCGCATGGCAATGTTGGAATTGATGCGCGTCACGCCGGGCAGGCGGGACAATATCTCGCTATGGATGCGTTCATAGGCGTCCACGCTGTCCGCTTCGACGCGCAGCCAATAATCGACCGCGCCGGTCATCAGGAAACATTCGCGGATTTCCGGGCATTGCCGCACCGCATGTTCGAACCGGGCGAGATAATCCTCGGTCTGCCGATCCAGCGTCACCTGCACCACGACATTGACCAGCGGACTGTCATCGCGCCCGCCCGCGACGATCGTATAGCCGCGAATGACGCCCTGCGCTTCCAATTGCCGGATGCGCCGGTGGCAGGCGGACGGCGACAGCCCGACCTCCGCCGCGATCTCGGCATTGGACCGCCGCGCATTGAGCTTGAGCAGGCGCAGGATGGCGCGATCGGTCGTATCGAAGGAAATGGCCATATATGCGAATCTCGTGAACTATTCTGCGATTTCGCAGCATGAAATGGAATATTCTTCGATCATTCGCCATCCCATTTCGAAGAAACGTGATCTACACTGCCGCAAGATGAGAAGGGGAAGCGGCATGGATTTGCAGTTGGCGGGCAATTTGCGCATCGACCTTGCCGCATTGGTCGCCAACTACCGGCTGATCGCGGCGCAGGTCGCCCCCGCCAGCGTCGCGGGCGTGGTCAAGGCCAATGCCTATGGTCTGGGCGCAGCCGAGGTATCACGCGCATTGCTCGATGCGGGCTGCCGCCACTTCTTCGTCGCCCATCTGTGCGAAGCCACCGCTCTGCATCCGCATCTGCCGACCGACGCGACGCTCTATGTCCTCAACGGCGTGCAACCCGGCGCAGAGGCGGCTTGCGCGGCGATCGGCGCGCTGCCCGTCCTCAATTCGCTCGAACAGATTGACGGCTGGGCGGCAACGGCCCGCAGACAGGGCCATGCGCTCCCGGCGGTGATCCAGGTCGACAGCGGCATGTCGCGCCTCGGCCTCGCATCTGCAGAACTCGCCACCCTGCGCGATCAGCCGGATCGGCTGGCGGGCATCGACGTGCGACTGGTCATTACCCATCTCGCCTGCGCCGATCATCCCGACGACAGCTTCAACCCGCATCAGCGCGCCACTTTCGATGCGATCGCCCGGCAATTCCCCGGCGTGCCCCGGTCGATCGACAACTCGGGCGGCGCCATGACGTCGGGCGTCACTCATGGCGACATCGTCCGCGCCGGTATCGCGCTTTATGGCGGCGCCCCCCATGGCAAGCCCAACCCGATGCACGCCGTCGTCGCGCTCGACGCCTATATCATTCAGCTACGCACCGTCGAAGCCGGGGCAGGGGTCGGCTATGGCCTCACGCATCGCTTCGACCGCCCCTCGCGCATCGCGACCGTCTCGGTCGGCTATGCCGATGGCTGGCCACGGCATCTGAGCAACCGGGGCTTTGCCTATATCGGTGGCGTGCGCGCGCCGATCGTCGGCCGCGTCTCGATGGACAGCCTCGCGCTCGATGTCACCGACGTCCCCGACTATCTCCTCTATCCCGCAGCCGCCGTCGAACTGATCGGCCCGCATCAGTCGATTGATGATGTCGCCACGCAGGCGGACACGATATCCTACGAGATTTTGACCCGGCTCGGCCCCCGCTACGCGCGCACCTATCTGCCCACGCCCGCCGCCGCCATTCAGGAGCAATAAGCCATGAAGATCGTCATTCTGGGCGGCGGTGTCGTCGGCGTCACTTCCGCCTGGTATCTGTCGCAGGCCGGTCATGAAGTCGTCGTCATCGACCGCCAGAGCGGCGTCGCGCAGGAAACCAGCTTCGCCAATGCGGGCGAAATCTCGCCCGGCTATGCCTCCCCCTGGGCTGCGCCGGGCATCCCGGCCAAGGCGCTGCGCTGGCTGTTCATGCAACATGCCCCGCTGATCCTGCGGCCCAATGTCGATATGGCCATGATCCGCTGGATGATCGCCATGCTCGGCAATTGCAACGCGACCGACTATCGCATCAACAAGGGGCGGATGGTGCGCCTCGCCGAATATAGCCGCGACCAGTTGATCGCTTTGCGCGAAGCGACCGGCATCCGCTATGACGAACGCACCCAGGGCACGCTGCAACTATTCCGCGAACAAAAGCAGCTGGACGGCATCGCCAAGGATATCGAGGTGCTGCGCGCCGACAATGTGCCCTTCGAAGTCCTCGATCGTGCCGGTTGCATCGCCGCCGAACCGGGCCTCGCCGCCAGCGCTTCGCCGATCGCGGGCGGGCTTCGTTTGCCCAACGACGAAACCGGCGACTGTTTCAAATTCACCAATGCCCTCGCTGACATGGCCCGCGCGCGGGGCGTCGAATTTTTGATGGGCCGCACCATCCAGGGTCTGGCGCGCGAAGCCGGGCGGATCAGCCATGTCGTCACCAGCGACGGCCCCGTCACCGGCGACGCCTATCTCGTCGCCATGGGCAGCTTCTCGCCGCTGCTCCTCGCCCCGCTCGGCCTGCGTCTGCCGGTCTATCCGGTGAAGGGCTATTCGATCACCGTGCCCATCGTGCAGGAGGAAGCGGCTCCAGTCTCGACCCTGCTCGATGAAAGCTACAAGGTCGCGATCACGCGGCTGGGCGATCGCATCCGGGTCGGCGGCATGGCCGAACTATCGGGCTATACCAATGACCTGCCGCAGGCGCGGCGCGACACGCTCGACCATAGCGTCGGCACGCTCTTCCCCGGCGCGGGCAATTTGTCGCAGGCGACCTTCTGGAGCGGGCTGCGCCCCATGACCCCCGATTCCACCCCCGTCATCGGCGCGACGCCGCTCGACAATCTGTTCCTCAACACCGGCCATGGCACGCTGGGCTGGACCATGGCGTGCGGATCAGGCCAGGTGATCGCCGACATTATCGGCGGCCGCCCCCCGGCCATAGAGACCGCTGATCTCGGCCTTGCCCGCTACCGCCGCTGACCTTCAAGGAGAAGACCCATGACCATCACCCGCATCGAAACCGGCCCGCGCATGAGCGAAGCGGTCATCCATGGCGACACCGTCTATCTCGCGGGCCAGGTCGGCACGCCGGGCGACAGCGTCACCCACCAGACGCAGGAAACGCTCGGCGAGATCGAGCGCCTGCTGGCTCTCGCGGGCAGCAGCAAGGCGCATATCCTGCGCGCCACCATCTGGCTTGCCGACATGGCCGATTTCGCGGAAATGAACGCCGTCTGGGACGCCTGGATCGCCGACGTTGCAGCACCAACCCGTGCAACCGGCGAAGCGCAGCTTGCCGACCCAGGCTATAAGGTGGAGATCATCATCACCGCCGCCCGCGCCTGATGGACAGGGCTGTTCAACATGGGGGCGGCGCCCTTGTGCCACCGGTAGCATAGCTGCTATTCCGCCCTTCATGAACCCATTGGCACAGCCCGAAATCCAACTGCCCCCCGCGACCAGGATCGCCGCAACCGACAATGTCGCCATCGCCCTGCGCGACCTCGAAGCGGGCGAGACGGTGTCGATTTGTGAAACCAATGTACGGGTCGCTGTACGAATTGCGCGCGGCCATAAGGTCGCACTTCGACCCATCGCGGCGGGGGAAGCCGTGCTGCGCTATGGCTGGCCCATCGGCACGGCGACGCAACCTATCGCGACCGGGGATCATGTTCATAGCCACAACCTCGCCACCAATCTGAAGGCAGAGGAACCCTACATCTTCGCCCCGGTCCCATCGGCCGCTGCCGCCCCCACGTCGCGCTGGACCTTCAGCGGCTATCGCCGCGCCGACGGATCGGTCGGCACCCGCAATGAAATATGGGTCATCCCGACCGTCGGCTGCGTCGCCCGCACCGCCGATCGCGTCGCGCAACAGGCCGCCATCCGCCACGCCGGGCGCGTCGATGCCATCCTCGCCTTCCCCCATCCGCTGGGCTGTTCGCAACTCGGCGATGATCTTGACGCCACCGCGCGCCTGCTCGCAGCGCTTGCCTGCAATCCCAATGCTGGCGGCGTCCTGCTCATTGGCCTCGGCTGCGAAGAAAACCAACTGGCAGCGTTATTGAAGCGCATCCCGCCAGACCGCCGAGACCGCATCCGCAGCGTCGGTGCACAGATCAGCGCCGACGAATATGCCGACGCCGCCACCGCCATCGACGCCCTGGTCGAAACCGCCGCGCAGGACGAGCGCGAGGAAGTCGGCATCGACGCCTTGCGCCTCGGCCTCAAATGCGGCGGCTCGGATGGCCTGTCCGGCCTGACCGCCAACCCCCTGATCGGCCGCGCCGCCGATGTCGTCACGGGCGCGGGCGGTCAGGCGATACTCACCGAAATCCCCGAAATCTTCGGCGCCGAACGGTTGCTGATGCAGCGCGCCGCCGATGCCGACATCTTCGAAGCGCTGGTCACCTTGGTCAACCGCTTCAAGCGCTATTTCATCGACCATGGCGAACCGATCTCGGAAAATCCCAGTCCCGGCAATGTCGCGGGCGGCATAACCACGCTGGAGGAAAAATCGCTGGGCGCGGTGCAGAAGGGGGGCCATGCCCCGGTCACCGACATCCTCGGTTATGGCGAAACCCTGCGCCGCCCTGGCCTAACGATCCTCGAATCCCCCGGCAACGATGCCGTCTCCACCACGGCTCTGGCAGCGGCAGGCGCAACCATCACGCTTTTCTCCACCGGCCGCGGCACCCCGCTTGGCAGCCCGATCCCCACACTCAAACTCGCGACCAACCACGACCTCGCTCGCCGCAAACCCGGCTGGATCGACTTCGACGCGGCTATCGTGCTGGACGAGGGAATGGACGTCGCGACCGATTCACTCATGACCCGGATCTGCGCCATCGCGTCGGGCGAACCCGCCCGCAACGAAATCAACGGCGAACGCGACATCGCCATCTGGAAGCGCGGCGTGACGCTGTAACCGACCCGATCAGATCGGCCAGACCTCGCGCCGATAGGCCGAATCCCAGAACATCCACTCATAGCGCGTCGCCACCCGGAACGCCTGGGCCATGGCGTCACGCACGGCCGGACTCGCCGCCTCCGCCGCGGCATCCACCAACGCCCGCACCCGATCGGTCGCTTCGCCAAATTCAGGCGCGGCATAGGTGTCGATCCACGGCGCATAGGGGTTGGGGCTGACCGCCTGCGGCCGGATTGCGCAGCCTACTTCCCAATAGACCCAGAAGCACGGCAATATCCCCGCGATCAATTCCTCATAAGTCCGCGTCGCCGCCAGGCTGGCGAGATAGCCGGTATAGCCCAGGCACGCCGGGCTGGGCTCGACCGCCGCCGCCATGTCGCCGCTTACCCCGAACTGCGCGAAAAAGGCCTGGTGCAAACCTTCCTCGACCTGCACCGCCACTTTGGCCCCATCGGAAAATTCCAGCCGCCCGGCCGCACTCGGCGCGCGCGCCGCCGCGATCGCCAGCACCCGCGCATATTCGGCGAGGTAGAGGCTGTCCTGCACGATATAGTGCTGGAAACTGGCCGACGGCAATGTCCCCGCCGCCAGTTCGGTCAGGAAAGGGTGGGCCAAGATGGCTTGCCGCAACGGCGCGACCTCGTCCCAAATCTCTGCGCAAAAGCTCATCATCTCGTCTCCTGTCAGAACTTGACTGAGGCGCTCGCCCCGAACTGGCGGCCAGTATTGATCGTGAAACTGTCGAACGGCCCATTGGGACCAAGCCCCAACAACAGCGGCAATTGCTGCTGGCCAAAGGCGGAGATCGCCCAGCGCTTGTCGAACAGATTTTTCGCCCAGATGTCGAACGTCCAAGCGCCCTGCGTCACGCCGATCCGCCCGTCGACCGACGTATAGCCCGGCGTATGCAAGATATTGTCGATCTCGAAATCCACCCGCGACACATAAGCGACGCTCAGCCGCGCATCGACCAGCGCTGGTCCTGCCGCGCCCTCCCAGCCGATCCCGCCATTGACCGTCCAGTCGGGCGCGTTGGGCGTCCGCTTGCCGCTCATATCGACGATCGCCGGTTCACCCGACTCCGGCGTCGGATTGGGGGTCAGATAGCGACCCGTGCGGCTATGCGTCCAGGCGATCCCGCCATCGACGCGGAACCCTGCGCCCAGCGCCACATCGCCCGACGCCTCCAACCCATGGACATCGACCTGCGGCACCGACAGCACCACCGAATTGCCCAGGAACACCGTATTCTGGAAATTGCTATAGTCGGTCACGAAGCCCGCGATCGACCCGCGCACCTGGCCATCGCTGCTCTGCGCCTTGACGCCGACCTCGACCGACTTGGTCGTCTCGGCGGGGAACACGGCTTGCCACACATCGGCTGGGCCGGGCAGGGGATTGAACCCGCCCGCCTTGAAACCAACCGCGCCGGTCACATAGGCGGTCAGGTTCGCATTGGGCCGCCACGCGAGCGAGACCTTGGGCTGCCATTTGTCAAACGTCCGCGCCCGCTGCGCTACCAGCGCGCCGCTTGTCGAGCCGACCGTATCTTCCTTGCGCCGATCACGGTCGTAGCGCAGCGCGGCGGTCAATTCGATCTGCGGTGCTATGTCGTAGCTCGCCTGGGCGAAGACACCGATCTGGTTCGACTGTGTCTCCGCGCGCAAAGCTTCGGCACCAAATAGCAACGGCCCGAAATCGTCGGTCCGGTCGCGCTCCAGCCGCTGGAAAAACAGCCCGACATGCCAGCGTAGCGGACCATCGGTCATCGATGTCAGCCGCAACTCGCTGGTCCAGGCCAGAATATCAACGGGTTGAGAGATGGGCTGGATACCATCTGGAAAGAGCGGAATACCGCCTAGCGTGATTGGCGTGTCGTTGCGGAAATCCAGTTCCTCGACGAAATCCTTATGATATTCGTCATAGCCGCCGGTCCAGCTCAGGCTCAGGGCATCGCCGAAAGTCTGCTCATAAGTCGCTTGAATGCCCCAATAGTTGCGGTCCGAACGCCCCTCGAAATCGCCGAACGGATCGGTCAGCGCATCGCCTGCCAGCCTACCACCGTAAAGACCGGTCACATTGCCCGACGAGATATAGGCCGCGCCGCCTTCCTCCTCGGCCCAACTCGCGCGCAGTTTGAAGGTCGCGGTTTCGCTGAGCGCCATCGTCGCCTTGAGCCGCAGGTTGCGGCTGATCTGGCCATCGACCTTCTTGTCCAGAAAGCTGTTGCGGATGAACCCCTCGCTGTTGCGGTAGGAGCCTGCCAACCGCATTTGCACACGGTCGGACAGGGGCGCATTGACCACACCATCGGCGGTCCAAGTGAACCCGTTGCCGATCCCCACCGCCGCCTCGCCACCCCAATCCGGGCCGGGCTCATTCGTCGCGACGGCAATCGCGCCGCCCGATGCCGAGCGGCCGAACAGCGCGCCCTGCGGTCCCTTCAATATCTCGACCCGCGCGACATCATAGGTCCGCAGGGTGAAGAGTTCGGAATCGGCCAGCGCCAAACCGTCAACGACATAGGCGATAGAGGGCGACTGGCTGCGATTGGTCGATACGCCGCGTACCGAGATCAAATTCGTGCCCGGATCCTGATCATTGATGATGAAGATGCCCGGCGTCGCCGCGATGAAATCGTCGATCGTCGTCATCTTGCGCGCGGTAATGGCGGCGGGGCCATAAACGGTCACCGTATCGGGCACGCCGATCTCGGCTTCCTCGCGCCCGCGCGCCGTGACGATGATGCGATCCGCCTCGCTCCCTTCGGCCGCCCGCGCCGCATTGGACAATGCGAAAGCGAAGGGCAGGGTGGATAGACAGGTAAACGAGATGATGGCGTAACGACGCATAGTCCCTATTCCTCCGCCGGTATGAGCCGGATCAGGTTCGCGGGTTTGCGGACTAGGCGCCCCTTGCGCCCGATCCGCGTCTCAGCCCTGACAGCGCCAGGACACCCCGTGGGTGAATGTGTGCTCGCGCCTATGCGCAGAATGTGCGAGCGTCAAACGCTTCCGTGATTGGGAGGGGCCGGATGGTTTATGCTGTGGCTAGCACCATCGAAACGCCACAAACAAGGCGGTTTCGATTTGAAGCGCGACATCCATGGGATGCGTAGCATTTCATCCAGGGTGGGGCGAGCCCCACCCTGGATGGCAAATCTACCGGGCGTTGAGGAGGGTGATTTGCTCTCCCAGAACGTCATGCGGGGTGCGATAGTTCAGGCACTTGCGAGGGGTGCTGTTGATGCGATCAGCAACGGCCTGGATTTCCTTATCCGATAGCAACGCCAGGTCCGTGTCAGACGGCAGGAAGCGCCGTATGCGACCGTTGCTGTTTTCCACGCTGCCCTTTTGCCAGGGTGCCGATGGCAGGCAGAAATAGCTCGTCATCGCGAGTTTCTTCTGGAGTGTCACAAAGGCAGCAAATTCCGTTCCCCGGTCAAAGGTGATGCTCTGACGCAGGGAAGGGGGCAGCATGTGCAAGTGGTGCTGGATTCCCGACATGACGCCGGCGGAATGCCGACTGGGATTGCGGGCGAGGATAGTAAACCGGCTGCGGCGCTCGACCAGCGAGGTGAGGTTGGCTTTGCCATATTCCAACCTGAAGATCATCAGGTCGCCTTCCCAATGACCAAAGCTGCTGCGATTACCGATTTCGGAAGGGCGTTTGCCAATGGTGTTGGCCAAAGGGATATGCAGACCGCGGGGCTTGCGCGCATAGCGCTGCCGTCGAGATCGACGGGCAACAGGCAGAAGGCGCCACAGGCCCTGGCTTCGTCCGTCCGGCCCATAGACGAACTGGTAGATGGTCTCGTGACAGACGGCTTCACGATTACCGCGATGGCGTCGAAGGTATCCCGCAATCTGCTCCGGCGACCAGGCTGCTGACAAGCGGTCGGCGATATAGGCGGCAAGCTCGGGCTTTCGGGCGATTTTGCCGCCACGCACCCGGCGCCTGTCCGCCATCGTTTGTGCGGCCGTTGGAAAATAGCCACGAAACACCGGCTCGTCATCGAGATGCTGATTACGTTTGAGCTCGCGATAGATGGTCGAACGATGTCGCTGCAGCGACGCTGCTATCTGATGCACGGACCGCCCGGTTGCAGCCAGTTGATAGATCTGTCGCCGCTCATCCAAACCCAGATGCTGGTAGCCGTTCATCATGTGCCTTCCTGGAAAGGGGATCAAACCCCTATAAATCCTAGGATTTCGCACTTCGATCTAGAATCCACCCAAACATTGAAAAATAACCGATAATATATATTATGTTAAAGCGCCTTTCTATTCAGGCTGACACGTCGCCCGTCGATCGCCCGCCCACCGCACCGCATTTTCCAACAACCGTACATGATGCACGTCAACGTAGGTTTCCGGGCGATGGCCAATAGCGCTGTACGACATGCGCCCTTTGCCAATACAGCGCGTCCAGGCAATGGGATGATCACCCATCGTCAACGGTTCGCCGGGCTTGTAGCTGCCTTCGTCCAACGTCGCGATGATCGTCGCCCCGGTCCCACGCGGATTGCTTTTGAAGGAATACCATTCGTCATTCATGACCAACGCCTTGGGCAGACCCTGATTGACAGGATGACTTGTATTTTCGACCACGACCCGCGCATCCTGAAATTGCGGTTCCATCGGATGCCCGGCAAAGCGCGCGCCGATCAGCGTATCGACATACCAGTCCCAAAACGTCGCCGGATCGCCGGCCGATCCATGCACCCCTACGAAACCGCCGCCGCCCTCGACATAGTCGCGAAAGGCCTTGCGCTGGGACAGGGTCAATACGTCTCCGCTGACGTTGTTCCAGATGACGACATCGAACTGCGCCAGGGTCGCGGGATTCATCGCACCGCCCTTGTCGGTCACGACGATCGCCCAGCCTTCACGCTGTGCCATGGCCAGAAAGGCAGCCTTTGCCGCTTCGACCGACGGCCCATCCCGGAAACCGGTCATCTTCTCGAACAGCAAGACCGCCAGCTTCTTATCAGGCAGCGTAAAGTTCGGACGATCATCATCATAACGGGCGCACCGTGCCGCCCGGTCCGCATCCGTCACCGGGATTGCCCGCAAACGCTGGTCGATAGCGGCCAGCGCTTCTGGCGTCATGGCCTTTTCCCCCATCGTCCGTACCGTCAGAATAGCCGCGAATGTCGGCGCCTTCGTCGAGGTAAAGCTGGGAGGCAGAGCCTTGAAGAGATCGGGAGCCTGGGTGCCCAGCACGCTTTTCGCCACCGGGTTGAGCAACAGATCAACCAAGGGTGACTCGATCGAAAACGGTGCATCGCGAAGCGGGCAGTCTAGCAGCGTCCGCGCCGTGACCGGGCTGCTGGTTAGGCTTGCCAGCAACAGTCCAGCCAGTATCGCCCCCATCCGTTTCATCACCGCTCTCCCATCATCTTGTGTAACATAAGGCTATAGCAGTGCGACAGCGATGAAAAGGCGAGCCGTGGCCGACCCGCCCTCTCCGTCAGCCCATCGTCGGGATGACGAAGCTCTGATCCATCACAGCACCGCCGCTCGGCCAACGCTGGGTGATCGTCTTGACCCGCGTATAGAAACGCACGCCATCCATGCCATATTGATTCATGTCGCCAAAGCCCGACCGCTTCCAGCCGCCAAAGCTGTGATAGCTGACCGGCACCGGGATCGGGACGTTGATGCCCACCATGCCGACCTCGACATTGGCGCAGAATTTCCGCGCATAATCGCCATTGCGGGTGAAGATCGCCACGCCGTTGCCATATTGATGCTTGGTCGGATAGCTCAGCGCCTCCTCGAACGTGTCGGCTCGCACCATCTGCAACACCGGCCCGAAAATCTCTTCATTATAGCTTTTCATGTCCGGTTTCACATGGTCGAGCAGCGTCGGCGCCAGGAAAAACCCCTCCTCATACCCCTGCAACGCAAAGCCGCGCCCATCGATCACCAGTTCAGACCCTTCATCAACCGCCATCTGAATATAGTTTTCAATCCGTGCCTTATGCGCCGCACTGACCACCGGACCATAATGAGCGTCAGGATCGCTCGGCACGCCGACGCGCAATCCCGCTATCCCGGTTTCGAGCTTGGCCCGCAGCGCCACCGCCGTCGCTTCGCCCACCGGCACCACTACCGGCAACGCCATGCAGCGTTCGCCCGCCGACCCGTATGCCGCGCCAAGAATATCCGCGACCGCCTGGTCCAGATCGGCGTCGGGCATGACGATGCCATGATTTTTCGCGCCGCCCATGCACTGCATCCGCTTGCCGTTCGACGCGCCGCGACCATAGACATATTGGGCGATATCGGACGAGCCGACAAAGCTGACGGCGCGGATCGCCGGATTATCGAGGATCGCGTCCACCACCTGCTTGTCGCCATGAACGACGTTCAGGATGCCTGCGGGCAGCCCCGCCTCCATCGCCAGCTCCGCCAGCCGCATCGGCACCGACGGGTTCCGTTCGGAGGGCTTGAGGATAAACGCATTGCCACACGCGATCGCTGGCGCGAACATCCACATCGGAATCATCGCCGGGAAATTGAACGGCGTAATCCCCGCCGCGATGCCGATCGGCTGGCGCATTGAATAGACGTCGATCCCCGGTCCTGCGCCTTCGCTATATTCGCCCTTCAACAGATGCGGAATGCCGCAGGCGAATTCCACCACGTCCAGCCCGCGCTGGATATCGCCCTTGGAATCCGAATGCACTTTGCCATGTTCGGCCGACAGCATTTCGGCCAGCTCATCCATATGCGTTTCGATGAGCGCCTTGAGGTTGAACATCACCCGCGCCCGCCGCTGCGGGTTCATCGCCGCCCATGCGGGCTGCGCCGCCTGCGCATTGGCGACGGCCGCGTCCAGTTCGGTGGGATCGGACAGGCGGACCTGCGCCTGCACCTTGCCGGTCGCCGGATCGAACACGTCGCCCAGTCGAGCGGATGTCGATGCCTGATGACTGCCGCCGATGAAATTGTCGATAATGCGCATGATGCCCTCGCGATAAATGCCTGACGCGGCGATTAGCCTATGGCGCCCTGCGCAAAAATGATCATATGTGCGCATCTGTTGTGCATGGATATATATGCTGCATTGGGATGATCTTCGCCTGTTCCTTGCCGTCGCGCGTGCTGGCCGCCTGACCAGCGCGGGGCAGGCGCTGGGCGTCAACCACACCACCGTTGCCCGCCGCCTGACCGCGCTGGAGGACGCACTGGGCGCGCGCCTGTTCGATCGCACTTCGCGCGGCGTGGTGATGACCGCGGCGGGCGCGCTGCTGCTCGACCATGCCGAACGGGTCGAGCGTGAGTTCGAAGCCGCCGCCGCCACGCTGTCGGGCCGGGCCGAAGCCATCGCAGGCGAAGTTCGCCTCGCCACGCCCGAAGCCTTCGGCACCTATATCATTGCTCCCAACATCGCCGATTTTCACGATCGCTACCCTGACCTGCTGCTGGAATTGATGCCCGAATCCCGCGCCGTCAGCCTCGCCAACCGTGAAGCCGACATCGCCATCACCGTCGATCGCCCGCCGCGCGGTAAGTTGGTCGTGCGCAAACTGTGCGACTATCAACTCGGCCTCTATGCATCCGCCGACTATCTCGCCCGTCATCCGCCGATCCGCAGCGCGCAGGATGTCGCCGCGCAGCCTTTCGTGGCCTATATCGACCAGATGATCGACATGCGTGGCCTGCGCTATTTGTCCGAAGTCGCGGGCGAAGCCCGCCCCGTATTCCGCTCCAGCTCGATCGTCGCCCAGCAAAAGGCGGTGGCGTCAGGCGTCGGCCTTGGCCTGCTCCATCGTTTTTCGGCCGACAGCGAGCCCGGCCTGGTCCGCATCCTACCCGACGAGGTCGAAATCACGCGCAGCTACTGGCTGGTCCTGCGCCCCGAACATCAAAAATCCCCCCACACCCGCGCCGTCATTGCTTTCATCGACGATCTGCTCGCGCGCTACCGGGCGTTGCTCTGACCGTCCATCGCCAGAGCGCTGGATTGCTGCGCGGCTTGCCCGTGCCGTACAACTCCCGCATTTCTGCGTCATGTCCGACATAGCTTCGCTCCGGCGCACGACGCCTACCGGTTGGTCCGTCCGCCGTGATGACACCTTCGCGGCGCAGGCCTATAAGGATGGCTGGTGGCAGGCGGATACCGCCGCCGATGCGCTGGTGCGGGCCGCGCGCGAAACGCCCGACCGCATCCTGCTGATCGACTGCGTCACCAGCCTGACCGCCGCCGCCCTCCACGCGCAGGCCTCCCGTCTGGCACAAGCCATGCTCGCCCGCTTCGCACCGGGCAGCGCCATCTCCTTCATGCTACCCAACTGGCACGAAGCCGCGATCATCTACATGGGCGCGACACTGGCAGGCATGGTCGCCAACCCTATCCTGCCCTCGCTGCGCGACCATGATCTGCGCTTCATCCTCGCCGACCTGAACAGTGCGATGATCTTCATCCCCGCCAGCTTTCGCGGGCATGACTATGCCGCCATGCTCGCGCGCGTCACCCCGGCGCTGGACAGCCCGCCCGCCGTCGTCGTCTTGCGCGGCGAGGCAGGCCCGCACATCGCCTTTGCCGACCTGCTGGCAGAAGTCGCCGACGCGCCGCTCCCAACCGTCGATCCCGACGATGTTCGCATGGTCATGTATACCAGCGGCACCACCGGACGGCCAAAGGGCGTTCTCCACAGCCATAACAGCATCAACGCGCTGATCCGCCAAATCGGCCGCCATTGGCTGGTCGAACGGGGCGACCGCTTTCTGGTGCCGTCCCCCATCAGCCATATTGGCGGATCGATCTACGCCTTCGAAACGCCGCTGCTGTTGGGGGCGACCGCGATCCTGATGGAACATTGGAACCCAGATGAAGCCGTCGCCATCATGAGCGCCCAGCGCTGCACCCATATGGCGGGTGCCACGCCATTTCTACAGCATCTGCTGGCCTCGGCGCGCGCAGCCGGGACGCGCCTGCCCGACCTTAAACTCTTCATCTGCGGCGGCGCATCGGTTCCGCCCAGCCTGATCCGCGACGCTGCCACCTATTTCGACAAGGCGATCGTCAGCCGCGTCTATGGCTCCACCGAATTGCCCGTCACCACTGTCGGCGTGATCGACCCGGCCGATCGCGATCATGCCGCCGATACCGATGGCCGCCCCGGCATCGCCACCATCCGCATCGCGCCCGATGGTGAAATCCGTGCGCGCGGACCGCAGATGATGGTCGGCTATCTCCACCGGGAGGATGAGGAAACCAGCTTCGACGCCGACGGCTATTATCGCACCGGCGACCAGGGTGCATGGATCGAAGGCGACCATCTGGTCGTCACTGGGCGGATCAAGGATATCATCATTCGCAATGGCGAGAATATCGCGCCGAAGGAGATTGAGGATCTGTTGATCGCCCATCCCGACATCGCCGAAATTGTGATCGTCGGCATTCCCGATTCGCGCACAGGGGAAAAGGCGGTTGCCGTCATCGTCCCGCGCAACGGCGCAAAACCCGACATAGCCTCTTTGGCTGACTTTCTCGCCAGCCAAGGCGTTGCCCGCTTCAAATATCCCGAAAGTGTCTTGTGGGTCGATGCTTTGCCCAAGAATGACGCCGGCAAGATACTCAAGGCCGCGATCCGCACGAGCCTGACGACCGCCTGATCAAAGCGCTTGAAACCGGAAATTGCGGAACCGCGCCTCCCCCGGACCAGCCGCAAACAAGCCCGGTCGGAGCATCAGGAACCCGCCGCGCACATTATGATGATAGCCCGACACTTCCATGCCCCGGTCGAAGCGGCGCCATGTCCGCCCGCCATCACCGCTCAGATGATAGGAAACGATATGGTGACGGTTGGTCACCTTCATCGTCAGCTTGCGGCCGTGGGGATTGGCGGGGCGGCCCCGTTCCATGCCATATTGGTGGGTGACGAAGCGGTTCTCGTCAAACCCCAGCCCGCAATAGAGCCTGTCGTCATAGAAAAGCAGCAGCCCCGCTGTCCCGCCCGGCGCGATCTCGATATCGCACTGAAATTCATAGGCCGGGTCACCCGCAATCAGCAGCAGCGGCGATGAATTGGCTGGCGCGGTCCCCCGCCCCTTCAAGAACAATATGTTGTCTTCCACCCGTGCCCTGTCTGCTTCGTCGGGCGTCGGCTTGAAGAAATTCCACTTCGCGCCGAGGTTCAGCGTCGCGAAATCATCCGACAGCGCCATGCCGTGCGGCAGTGCTGGGCCACCGCGCGGCTTGGCAATGGGCTGCGACAAATCGCCGCCGGTCATGCGGAACCAGCCATCCGCCGTCCATTCGACCGGATCGAGCAGCGTTTGCCGACCCAATGTCCAAAGACCATTTTCATAGCCATGATAGACCGCCCACCAGCTTTTATCGGGCGCTTCCACTAGGCTGGCATGGCCGCGCGACCACCAGCGTTCGGCCAGGCTTTCGGTCCGGACCAGCGGATTGCCCGGATGCTGCTCCCAGGGACCATGAATGGAGCGGGATCGCGCTGCGATCACCATATGCCCGGTCGGCGGCCCCGCTGTCCCGCCCACCGCGGTCAGCATGTAAAACCACCCGCCATGGCGATGGATCTTCGGCCCTTCCGGTGAAAATCCTTCCACATCCCACGTGTCGGGGTAGCGCCAGGGATCATAGACATGCTCGACCGTGCCGACCGTGGACAGTCCGTCATCGCTCAATCTTATCCGGTCGCCGCCCGACAGGAACAGCCAGCGGCTGCCATCCTCGCCAACCACATGGCAGGGGTCGATATGGTCATGCAGTTTGAGGTCAATGGGGTCGCTCCATGGCCCGTCGATCGTGTCGGCATGGATCACGAAGATGCTGTTGGGGGCCGCCTTCACCGGAATGTAGAGGAAATAGCGCCCGCCATGCTTTCCCAGGCTGACCGCCCATACCGACCCGATATTCTTGTGCAATGCCGCTCCGCGCGGCTGCCAGTTGATCAGGTCGCGGCTATGCCAGATCGTAACGCCGGGATAGCTGTCGAATGTGGAGAAGGTCATGTAATAATCCGCGCCATCTTTGAGGATGGCCGGATCAGGGCGGTCGCCCGAAATCAGCGGATTGAGGAAGCGCCCGTCGCCCAAATCGGCGATACGCTGATTGTCGAAACCCCGTTTCCAGTCCGTCGCGGCCATGGGTGCTGTGGCAGCCTCCACGCGCCCAAACGCCAGCGTGCTTCCCGCCAATACACCCGTCATCGCGTCGCGCCGACTGATCGCCATAGTCTTTCCCAACCAAAAAAACCGGGCCGCCCGTGCAGAGGCGACCCGGTCATGAGCCTTACATCTTGAAGCGCGCCCCCAACTGGATGGTGCGCCCATAATGCAACTGCTCATAATTGCGATTGGCGTCGAGGTCGGTGTAGCGATCGCGATAATCGTCGGTCAGGTTGATGCCTTCCAGCGACAATTCGATCCAGTCGGTCAGCTTGTAGCGCATCGACGCATCGACGTTGATCGTGCTGTTATAGCCTTCGAACACGTTACCCGTGCCGCTATTTTGGTCGATATAGCCGCTGCGATAGCTGGCCGAGACGCGCGCGCTGAACTTGGCATCTTCATAATAGATGGTGCCGTTGAACGCCCGCTTCGACAGGCCGAACAGGGTGGCATTGCGAACCGAGGACACCGTCCCACCGCCCGGCACCACGGCTGGCCCCGCCACCCTATAGTCTGCGCTGGAGTCCACGAAGGTCGCATTGGCGATGCCGCCGAAACGGGACAGGAAACCGGGCAGGAAGGTAAAGGGTGCCTGCACCGACAATTCGATACCCTTCAGGCTCGCACCGGTGCCGTTGACGATCGTGTTGATCGCCCAGCCTTCGTCCCGCTCAGGCTGCCCTGCTGCTGGCGAGCTTGGCGGGATGACGGACAGGGGAAGACCCGTCGAGGCGAAAGTGCCGTTGATCGTCTGGCCGATCGGGAAGCTCTGAACATCCTTCTTGAATATGGCGACGGACGCGATCGACTGCGGCGCGAAATACCATTCCAGCGCGAGATCATAGGCCGTCGCCCGGAACGGACTGAGGTTGGGATTGCCGAAGCTGACTCGATAGTTGAACCCATCGACCGATCCGCCCGGCGTCAGATTGCCCAGCGAAGGCCGCGTCATCACGTCGGCCACCGATGCGCGCACCACGAAATCCCGATGAGGGAAGAAGGCGATGTTCATCGCGGGCAGCCAATCCTCATAGGACCGCGAGACCTCCACCGGAACCGCATTGTTCAGGCCGACCGAACTCTGGTTGGTCCGGACATAGCGGATGCCCGCATTGGCCGCATATTCCAGTCCGAAAATCTCGCCCTTGGCGTCGAACTGGATATAGCCGCCCTTGGTTTCTTCCACCACGCTGCGGGTATTGCCGGCATCGATAGTGGGGGTGCGCCCATAAAGGTTCGTAAAGTCGGTCCCCGCTGCCAGATTGGGAACCAGCCATTGCGTCGTGGTACCCGCCGGTGCGTTCGCGCCCTTGAGATTGAACATTTCCGCCAGCGCGGCGGTAACCGGAAAACCATAGACGGCGGACGGGCCAAATGCCGATGATGGCGAGCAATTCAGAGTGCCCAGAACCCGATCGACACCACCATTGCCGCAGACGACCGTATCGCGCGTGAAGCTTTCGGTATCGAACGAGAAGCGGCGATAGACTGCGCCCGCCTTGACCGTGAAGCCCTCCGTCACATCCCATTCGGTCCGCAGTTGCGCGGTACGGAATTTGTTGACCGTCGAAGATGGGCGATCACGAATTTCCGACAATTGGAAATTGGCCGGATCGGTCACGCTGGTTCCAAACGTCAGCACGGGGCGCTTCATATTGCTATAGTCATAGCTATAGCCCTGCGCATCGCGATCGTCGAACACCAAAGTCGTCTCGACCGGGATCGAGGCATCCGACTTGGAGAAGCCGCCCAGCAGCGTGAAGCGGAAGCTATCGCTGACATCCTGGTCCCAGGTCGCACCCAACTGGTAGAATTTCGTCTGGGATTTGCGCAGATAATGTTCAGTCCGCACCCAGGCGTCGTTCAGCGTCGCCGACACCAGGTTATTATTGCTGTCATAGACCGGGTTCACGACGTCGATCGATCGCTCGTTCGACCGAAGCAGCACTTCGCCCCACTTCTCTTCGCGGGTTTCACGGAAGCGGGAGAACAGACCGTCGATCGACACTTTGGTCGCATCGGACGGTGCCCACTGGATCGAACCGGTAATACCCAGACGCTCACGTTCCTGCGCGATTTCGCCATAGCGGGGGATACGTGGATGGAAAGCGAGCGCGGCTTCATCGCAACCGGCGCTGGGCAGATAGGTGCCGCCGCTATTGGGTTGCGTGAAGCATGGCGTGCCGTCGACACTGTCGAACCGGGCTTGCGACCAGCGCACCGTATTATTACCCATCTGAAGCGTGTCGAGCTTGGAATAAGCGGCTGACAGCGCCACGCCCCACCGACCGTCCGGCGATTTCCAAGACATCAGGCCCGCCAGACGCGGCCCCCATTTCTTCGACAGGTCATTATAGGAGGCCGTCGCCGATCCGACGAAGGTGAAGCCATCCTTGCCCGCCAGCGGATTGCCGGTGTTCAAATCGACTACCGCGCCGAGCGAACCCTCGTCGAGCGATGCCTCGGCGGTCTTGTGGACGACCAGCGAGCTGAAAAGTTCGGACGCGAACACGTTGAAATCGAAGGCACGGTCTCGGTTGGCACTGGCTCCATCGGTCGATGTCGCCACGGTTTCCATCCCGTTCACGCGGACACGGGTGAACTGCGCGCCCAACCCGCGCACGGTGATGGCGCGGCCTTCGCCACCGTCACGCTGGATCGAAATACCGGGAATGCGCTGGAGCGATTCCGCTAGATTCTGGTCCGGGAATTTGGCGATATCTTCCGCCACGATCGCATCCACCGAACCGACCGACTGACGTTTCAGGTTGATCGCCGCGCCCAGGGATTCGCGAAAGCCGGTGACGACGATGTCCGCCACTTCTTCGTCCGCCGCCGTTTGTGGCGCGCCATCTTGTGCCAGCGCGCCGCCCGGCATCGCCAACATCATGGCCGCGATGGAAGATCCCGCCAGCCACAAACGCGCTCCGCGCCTGTTCCGGCTTTGATTGTCGCCCTTTAGCATCGTCACCTTGTCGCTCCTTCCCTGTTGCGGCCGTCATCCGCGGGTGGCGGGACGGCCCTGATTCGTCGGGGGCGAGAGCAGGCGCGACGGGGCCGCTATCCTCTCCCACCCATGCGCCGCCAGCTTTTGCTGATCCGTTGGCGTCATTGGAAACCGGTGTCATAAATGCGCGTCGTGTTTCCGCCTGTCAATATCCTGTGGCAATTTATGTCGTCACCAATGCCTTTTATCCCCCGCTCCTCATTAAGCTTCGGTCTACGCGAAAGGTCTATGCGTCCAATACTTGCCAAATTCGGCGCGTCTGGTTGCTAGGCACCACCGGCCAGGGGCATCCATCGCCCCTACCGCTCAACAAGCCATCTTTTTTCAGACACCGGTGTCAAACGACGGTTGATCATGCCGCCCGGCGGTGGCACACCAGAGATGAGAGGAGACTGATAACCATGCCGACACTCAACCGGCCCCGCCCCCAATGGATGTTGTTGGCCCTGGCCCTGGCCCAACTCATGGCAAGCCAGTCCGCCAGCGCCCAACCCGGCCCACAAACCGCCCCCGCAAGCCAGTCCGCCACCGCCTTTCCGGGCGCGGTAGGATGGGCTGCGACAACGCCGGGGGGACGTGGCGGCCGCATCTTGCGCGTCACCACCTTGGCCGCTGACGGCCCTGGCAGTTTCAAGGCGGCATTGGAAGCCAAAGGCCCGCGAATCATCGTGTTCGAAGTGGGCGGCATCATCGACATGGGCCGCCAAACGCTCAAGATCACCGAGCCCTTCGTCACCATCGCCGGTCAAACCGCCCCTTCGCCGGGCATCACCCTCATCAAGACAGGTATCGACATCGCGACCCATGATGTCGTCGTCCGCCACATTCGCATCCGTACCGGTGTGGATGGGCAACCCAAATTAAGCGGTTGGGAAGCCGACTCTCTTTCCACCGTTGCGGCGCATCATGTCGTGATCGACCATTGCAGCTTCACCTGGGCGATCGACGAAAATATGTCCGCTTCCGGCCCTCGCTTTACCGGCAACACGCCCGAAGACTGGCGCAAGGGAACCAGCCACGCGATCACATTTTCCTATAATATCGCGGCCGAAGGCCTTGCCGACGCCAGCCACCCCAAGGGCGAACATAGCAAAGGGACGCTGATTCACGACAATGCCAGCCAGATACTGATCTATCGGAACCTTTATGCCCATAATGTCGAGCGCAACCCGCTAGTGAAGGGCGGTGGCCAGGTCGCGATGGTGAACAATATTCTCTATAATCCGGGTGAGCGGGCGGTTCATTACAACCTCATGGCGCTCGAATGGGGCGATCACCCCTATCAGACGGGCAAGATCGCCGCGGTCGGCAATGTCCTGCGCGGGGGCGTATCAACCGCTCCACGCCTGCCCTTTCTGACATTGGGCGGCGATGGCGACCTGGACTATCATGGCAAGGATAACCTCGCCGTCGATCGCTTCGGCGTCGCTCTTCCCATGTTCGGCCGCTACGGCGAAACCCGCGCCAAGCTGAACGAAGTCGCAACCCCGCCGATCTGGTGGCCCGGCACCCAGGTTCTGCCCGTGCGCGACGTCGAAACCCATGTGCTGGATCAGGCCGGTGCCCGTCCTTGGGATCGCGATGCCGACGATTTGCGTGTCCTCTTCTTCGTCGCGGAAGGTCGCGGGACCATCATCGACGATGAACGCGAAGTCGGCGGCTACCCCAAAATGGCGCAAACCCGCGCGCCATTTGTAGAAGCCGACTGGAATCTCGACACGATGGAACCGAAGTCGGGGCGGTATCCTGGCCAGACCGAGGACGTCGCGGAACATCTCTCGGATCGCGACAAAATGATGCGCCAGGGCGACGCATCGGCCAGTCGCCGATGACCCCTCTTCTCCCCCTGCTCCTTGCTGCAGCGCCGCCCATGGTCGTTGTCGATGAACAAAGCGTGCGTGTCGAAGAACCTCCGCCCCATGGCGCGATTGGGGCCAGCACGGCCTATCGGATCAGCGACATCGTCCCCCAGCCTCGCACCATGGAGTTCCGCAAGCGCATCCTCCATGTCGGGGCAGCCATCGGCCTTCACCCGATAGCCCATGATGAAGTCTATTATGTCCTGTACGGTACCGGCGAAGTGACGTCGGACGGCAAGACCCACACCCTGACACCCGGCATGGCCGCCTATCTCTACGACGGCGCGGTCGTCGGCATTCGGCAGACGGGAGAAGAGCCTTTGGCCCTGATCATCAGCTATCCGGTCAAGCCCCATGCCGACGGTAAAGCGAGATAGGCCTGCCAACGAAATATGCTGAGCATATGTATCGAGGCTCACATTCCCGGCTGGATATAGGGTGCGCGCGCAAATAATTCGCGCTCCCAACCGCGCGGATCATCCTCCACGCGGCTCACCCGATCGAATATCATCGTCGCCCGCCGGTCGAGCCGATATTGCGGCCAATCGGTCCGTCCCGTCCGCGCGAATTCCACGAAGCGCGTCATCATCGCTGCACTAGCCGCCCGCGCGCCCGCACCTGTGCCGGTAAAAGATCCCGGCGCCTCCAGCGTCCCGAAGGCCAGCGCAATATCCATCGTGTGCGGTGCCCCCCGCCGGGGCTGCGTCGGCGATTGGAAGTCCACCTGATAGACCCAGGACGGTGCATTTGCCCGCGCCCGCGCCTCCGCTTCGATGACTTGCCCCGGCCAGCTACGGCCCGCCGTGGTCGCGGCATAGAAGATCCGTTCGGCCGACCAATCAGGAAAGCGCGCGCGATACTGATCCACGATCCATTCGGGCAACAGATCGATCCGCAATTCGCCAGCCATCCGCTCCGCCAAATTGCTCCAGTCCAGCCCCCGGACCAAAGGCCCATCAGGATCGATAAAGGCCCTCGTCTCGTCCAATGTATTGCCGAGCATCATCGGGATCGCATTGCCCTGTGGTGGGGCGTCAGGCCAAAAGGGATGCCGCTTCAGCCAGCGCATATCCAGCACTGGCCCCATATAGACGCCGCCGCCCAATATCGGATCAGTGGCCGCCAACCCTTCGATCAACCGTTCGACCGGCATGGTCAGCAAGGGTTCGAGCGCATCGGGCTTTACCCCCAAATGATCCAAATAAGCCGTCGTCCGTCGCGACGCATTGATCGGGCCGCTCGCCGTCACCTGCTGCCCGCTCATCGTGATCGCCCGGTGGAACAGGCCTTTGGCGGCAGGCATTGCCATCATCGTCGCGATCTTAGCCCCGCCGCCGGACTGGCCGAACACAGTCACATTGGCGGGATTGCCACCAAATGCCGCGATATTGTCCCTTACCCAGCGTAGCGCCAGCATCAGGTCCAACTGCCCCACATTGCCACTATCGGCAAACCTCGAATCCAACCGGGCAAGATAGAGATAGCCCAACGCATTGAGCCGATGATTGACCGTGACCACGACCACATCGCCAGCCGCTGCCAGATGCCGCCCGTCATTCAGCGGATCGATGACGCTGCCATTGGCATAGGCGCCGCCATGGATATACAGCATCACCGGACGCTTCGCTTGTCGCTCCAGCCCCGGCGTCCAGATATTGAGGAACAGGCAATCTTCGCTGGTCGCCTCCTGCTTGGCCCGCTGTGGACAGGATGGCCCAAACCGCACAGCGTCGATGACACCGGACCAAGCCTGTGGCGCGACTGGCGCGCGAAAGCGCCGCGACCGCGTATCTTGACCATAGCGAATGCCGCGAAACACCTGCAGCCCGCCTTCGCGCAAACCCCGGATGTGCCCTTGTCGCGTCGAAACAACCGGGTCGCGTTGCGCGGCCACGGCAGGACTCGTACCCAGGATCAGGGCTGAGCCCACGAAAGCACGCCTGTCGATATCGGGCATCCATTCTCCTGACTGTGGTTTGGGAGGGTTATCCCTCCTCTGTTCGATCTTCCGTTCGCCCTGAGCCTGTCGAAGGGCGTTGCTTCGCGCAGGTCTGGTGCCTCAGCGCGCGAGCCATCCGCCATCAACGGCGAGGGTATGCCCATGAATATAGCCCGCCGCGCTCGACGCGAGGAACACGGCCGCTCCGCCAATGTCGGACGGATCACCCCACCGGCCTGCCGGGATGCGCTCTTGGATCTGGCGATTACGGGTCTCGTCGGCCTGCAGCGCGGCTGTATTGTTGGTGGCGATATAGCCTGGCGCGATGGCGTTGACGTTGACGCCCTTGGCCGCCCATTCGTTCGCCAGCAGCTTGGTCAGGCCAGCGACGCCGCTCTTGGACGCGGTGTAGCTTGGCACGCGGATGCCGCCCTGGAAGGACAAGAGCGAGGCGATGTTGATGATCTTGCCCGCGCCCTGGCCGATCATATGGCGACCCGCCGCCTGACACAGGAAGAACAGCACCTTCAAATTGGTGTCGATCACGGCATCCCAGTCTGCCTCGGTAAAGTCCACGCTGTCGGCACGGCGGATGATCCCGGCATTGTTGACCAGAATGTGCAGGCCGCCGAGCTTTTCCAGCGTCTCGTCCACCACGCGCTGGACCGGCGCGATGGTCGACAGGTCGGCGGAGATGATCTCCGCGCGACGGCCGAGCGCCTGGACCTTCTCGACGGTTTCCTGTGCCGGAGTGCGGCCGACTGCGGCGATGTCCGCGCCTGCCGCAGCCAACGACAAAGCGATCGCTTGGCCAATACCGGTATTCGCGCCGGTGACGATGGCGACTTGGCCGCTCAGATCAAAGGGGTTGGTCACAATAATTCCGTTCATTTCGAGCGAAGTCGAGAAACCTGTCGAGGCGCTGTGCGAGCGTGTCTCGACTTCGCTCGACACGAACGGCGCTCCCACTTTGGTTCAGGCGAGCTGGCAGATATCCAGGACATTCATGTCGGTATAATCCTGGTTTTCACCCGCCATCGCCCAGATGAAGGCATAGGCCTTGGTGCCCGACCCCATATGCACCGACCAGGGTGGCGAGATCACCGCTTCCTCATTGGCTATGACGATATGCCGCATCGCATCGCCTTCGCCCATATAGTGGAAGACGCGATCCGACGGCCCATCCAGCTCGAAGTAGAAATAAATCTCGCTGCGCCGCTCATGGATATGCGGGGGCATGGTGTTCCACACCGAACCCGGCTTGAGCACAGTCAGCCCCATGACCAATTGTGCGCTGTCGCAGATGCCGGGGATGACGAGCTGAAAGATCGTCCGTTCGTTGGATTCTTCGAGGGAGCCGCGTCCGAGCGCATTGGCATCGGCGATGCCGAGCTTGCGGGTGGTGAACCCCTTATGCGCCGGGCAGGACGCGAGATAGAAGCGCGCGCCTGCACCGGCAAACTGCACATCCTTCGCGCCCATGGTGACATAGAGGCAATCCTTGTTGCCCAGCGTGAAGCGCTCGCCATCGACGGTGACGGTGCCTTCGACGTTCGAAACGTTAACCACCGCCATCTCGCGCCGTTCGAGGAAAGGATGCCCTGCCGCCGAAGCAGGCTCGGTCTGCGCTGGCAACGCGACCGGCGCCTCCGCTACCGCAACCCCGCCGATCACGAAGCGGTCGGCATGGGTATAGTTCAGCACGCACTCGCCATCGCGGAACAACCCGCCGATCAGATAGCGATCGCGCAATTCCTCGTTCGACACGCATTCCATCATGTCGGGGTGCGTCGCGTAATAGGTCTTGTCGAACATGATTGGCCCTCTTCCTTGCACTGCTTACGGCGTCGTCAGACACCGGTGTCATGAGCAACCGTCTATCAGGATGAAGCGGGTGGCGCAACCGATGCACGACGGATCAGGGTCGAACTGAACATCGACGGCTCATTCACCTCCGATCCTTCGCCGATCGCCGTTCCGATCAGCTTGAGCGCCGCCGCGCGCCCCATCGCTACGATCGGCCAGCGCACCGTGCTCAGCGGCGGCCATACCCGCGTGGTCAGGGGCGTATCGTCGAAGCCGATGATCGACAATTCCTCCGGCACGGCGATGCCCCGCTGGCGCGCCGCATAAAGAACGCCCGCCGCCATTTCATCATTGCTGGCAAAGATCGCGGTAGGCCTTGGCGACAGATCGAACAGGCTCTCCGACGCCGATTGTCCCGATTCAAACGTATATTGCCCGTCTGCGATCAAACTGCGCGGCAGGCTGATGCCGGCCTCCGCCAGCGCCAGTTCAAAGCCGTCCCGCCGCTCCTTGGCCGACCGAAACCCGTGCGGTCCGGCGATCAGTCCGATCCGCCGATGCCCTTGCGCGATGAGATAACGCACCGCCTCGGCCACCGCTTCCCGGTCGTTCGACGCGACCATATGTTCCGGGTCGTCCAACACGGCCGATCCCATCCGCACATAGCGGCAGCCTTCCTCGTCCAGCATCCGCGCAAGAGCGTCATTTTCCGACATGGGCGGCAGGATGACGACGCCGAACAGGCGTTGGCGCGACACGAAGCCGCGAATATCGTCCATGACCTGGTTCGATCCGCGATCGACCGGGCGAATCACCAGTTCGAACTCCGTACCGTGCAAAGCCTCCAATACGCCGCGCTGCATCGACAGAATCATCTGCGCATTGGGGTTGTCATAGACCAGCCCGATCAGGAAATTGCGCCCCAGCGCCAGTGCGCGTGCTTGCGGATTGGGCACATAACCGGTTTCGCGGATGATCGCCTCGACCTTATCGCGCGTTTCCCGGTTGAGTAAGGGCGAGCGGTTAATGACGCGGCTGACCGTCTTTTTCGAAACGCCCGCCATGCTCGCGATGTCGTTGATCGTCAGCTTGGCCGTCTGGCCCTCATCCTGATTCTGCTTTGCCATACAGCCTTATAGTGGAGTTTTTCACGCCCGCCACCACGCAGCACCGCGATCCGGCTTGTCAATGACACCGGTTTCCTATAGCGCTGGGATCAGATAGGATGAAGAGGATTAACCCGTGAGTGCAAGCAGCATGGCCCAAATGATTGCCACCCATTTCCTGGCAATGCGCAAGGCTGCGACGGGCTTCGATGATTATCCCGGCGATGCCCCGACTACGCTTGAGGAAGCCTATGTCATCCAGGATGCCGCCCTTACCCGCGCGCCGGATGCCATTGCGGGCTGGAAGGTCGGGCGCATCCTGCCTCCGCTTGCCGACCGCTATGGGTGCGATCGCCTCGCCGGTCCCATTTTCACCCCCACCGTCTTTCCTGCCTCCGACCAATCCAAGGGCTTGATCTTCGCCAACGGGTTCGGCGCGGTGGAGGCCGAATATCTGTTTCGTATCGGCACTGTTCCACGCCCGGACCAGATCAGCTTCACGCTGGAGGAAGCGGCCGACCATATCGATGCCGTGCATATCGGTATCGAAATCGCCAGCTCGCCCTTCGCCGGGATCAACGCGATGGGGCCTGCCGTCACGATCTCCGACTTCGGTAATAATAATGGCCTGTTGATCGGCCCTGCCATCCCGGATTGGCGTAGCGGGGCCTATGCGGATCAGCGGGTGACGACCCGGATCGATGGCGTGGAAGTGGGGTCCGGCACGGCCGCGGCCTTCAGCCGAGGTGCCATCGGATCAGTCAGCTTTTTGCTCGAAAATCTGATCGCGCGCGGGATTGCCATTCAACCGGGCTGGTGGATTTCGACCGGCGCGGTGACGGGCGTCCATCCGGTTCGTGCCGGGCAAGCGGTGGAAACCGATTTTGGTCCCTTGGGAACGCTGCATTGCACGATCGAAGCGCAGCCGCCACGCTGAACCTCTGACACCATATAAAAGACCAGGAGCCAGGATGATGAACGAAGCAGGGGTGCAGGGTCCGCCGGTCGGCCGCTATCGCTGGGTGGTGGTGGCGCTGTTGTTCGCGGCCACCGCGATCAACTATGTCGATCGACAGATGATCGGCGTGCTGAAGCCGACCCTGTCAGCGGAGATGCAATGGTCGGAAACCGACTATGCCAATATCGTCTTCTGGTTTCAGGCCGCCTATGCGATCGGTTATCTCGGCTTTGGCAGGATCGTCGATGTTATAGGCGCGCGCTTTGGCTATGCCATCGCGGTCACCATCTGGACCATCGCGCATATGGCCCATGGCGGCGTCTATGGCGTCACCCAGTTCGCGATGGCGCGCTTTGGCCTGGGGATTGGCGAGTCGGGCAATTTCCCTGCGGGTATCAAGGCGGTGACCGAATGGTTCCCGCAAAAGGAACGCGCCTTTGCGATCGGCCTGTTCAATGCCGGGGCCAATATCGGTGCGATCATCACGCCTTTGCTCGTGCCATGGTTGACCGTCGCCTATGGCTGGCGCGTTGCCTTTTATGCCACCGGCATTTTCGGCATCGTCTGGCTCATCGCCTGGCTGGTCTTCTACCGCAGGCCCGATCAGCATTCCAAGGTGACGGCGGAGGAACTGGCCTATATCCGCCAGGATCCCGCCGATCCGGTCGAACCCATCGGCTGGGCCAAGCTCATCACGATCAAGGAGACATGGGCCTATGCCATCGGCAAATTCTGCATCGACCCGATCTGGTGGTTCTTCCTCTTCTGGCTGCCCGGCTATCTCGGCACCCGCTATGGCCTTGATCTCATCAGCTTCGGGCCGCCGCTGGTCGCCATCTACCTTCTCTCGGACGGTGGCAGCATCTTCGGCGGCTGGATGTCTGGACGGCTGATGAAGGCGGGCAAGAGCGTCAACGCGGCGCGCAAACTCACCATGTTGCTATGCGCCTTTGCCGTGCTGCCGATCTTCTTTGCGCAGTCGATCGACAATCTCTGGCTTGCCGTGTTGGTGATCGGCATCGCCACGGCCGCGCATCAGGCTTTCTCGGCCAATCTCTACACCCTGCCATCGGACTTGTTTCCGCGTGGTGCCGTTGGGTCGGTGGTCGGCATCGGTGGCACGGTGGGCGCGATCGGCGGCATGGTCATGGCCAAATATGCAGGCTATATCCTCGACGGCATCGGCAGCTACACGCCGCTCTTTGCCGTCGCGGGCAGTGCCTATTTCGTTGCGCTAGCCGCCGTCCACCTGCTCTCGCCTCGCCTGGAGCGCGTGAGCGTATCGACCTAATCGTCAGGCCCCTGCTACGGCCCGTTCAAAGCTGTAGCGGATATGATCGACATGGCCGTGCAGGCCGAAATCGAGCGGATCGGCGCTGTCCATGATGGCGTCGATTTGGCTACCGACATCCTCGATCGACCAGTCGGATTGATAAACACCCTTGCTTTCCGCCACGAAGACCCGCGCAATGCGCCCCGCGATCGAGGCCAGCATCTGGCCGGTGATCGAGCAATCCTCGTGCGCCAGCCATCCGACGACGGGCGCGACCAGTTCAGGCCCCATCGGCGGATAGGCCGACACGTCGATCCCTTCAGCCATGCGGGTGACGGCACCGGGCACGATGATATTGGACCGGACGCCCCGCGCCTCCCCCTCCAGCGCTAAAATATTGTTGAGGCCGATCATGCCGGATTTGGACATGGCATAATTGACGCAATTTGCATTGCCGTAGAGCCCGCCGATCGAGGAAGTCAGCACGATCCGGCCATAGCCCGCGCTGCACATGATCGGAAAGGCGGGCCGGGCGACGTGAAAAGCGCCGCGCAGATGGACGTCCAGGACAGCGTCGAAATCGTCCTGGCTTAATTCCTGCATCGACCCATAGCGCACATTCCCGGCATTATGGATCAGCATATCGATGCGGCCAAAATGGTCGAGCGCGCAGTCTATGATGGCGCGGCCGCCTTCGGGCGTTGCGACCGATTCGGTGCAGGCGACCGCTTCGCCACCCAAAGTCTTGATCTCGGCCACGACATCGGCTGCGGGTCCGGCATCGCCGCCCTCGCCCCGGATCGCGCCACCCGGATCATTGACGATCACCTTCGCGCCGCGGGCGGCCAGCAGCAGCGCATAGGCGCGGCCCAGGCCACGGCCTGCACCGGTGATGACTGCGACGCGCCCGTCGAAACGCAGCTCTGCCATGGCCCTATCCTTCTCACCTGGTTGTCGTGCCGATGGGTTAGCGGGTGGGGCTTCCCGTTCAAGGTAAGCCCGCAAGGCATCGCTCCAGCGGTTCGCGATGACGGTCCTGACGCGATAGGAACGGCTCAAGACAGAGAGAGGGAAATCCACGATGCAGGTTGCGATCATCACCGGGGCGGGCAGCGGCATCGGTCTTGCTACCGCCAAGATGCTGGCGGAGGCCGGCATGGCGATCGTGGGGGTCGGGCGCGACGCGGACAAGCTGGCGACGCTGGAACAGGCGATCGGCGATCCGACGCGGATCGCGACGCTCTCGGTCGATATCACCGCCGACGATGCACCGGCCCGGATCGTCGCTCTGGCGCTCGACCGCTTCGGCCGGATCGACTTCCTCGTCAACAATGCGGGGGCAGGCAGCCCCAAGCCGCTGCATGAAACCGATGACGAGACGCTCGACTATTTTCTGGGGCTGATGCTCCGCGCGCCGTTCCGCCTGTGTCGCGAAGTCATTGGCCATATGGGGGATGGCTGTGGCATCGTGAATGTCAGTTCGACCTATGCGATGATCGGCGGGCGGCGGGGCGGCGCTTATTCGGCGGCCAAGGGCGGCCTGGGTGCGCTGACCCAGCATATCGCCTGCGATTATGGCCCGCTTGGCATTCGCGCCAATTGCGTCGCACCCGGCGTCACCATGACGGATATGGTGCGGCACCGGTTCGACGATGAGATGTTCAAGCGGGTGAATGTCGAAACGACGCCCTTTCCCCGATTGGGCGAAGTCGAGGATATCGCCAGCACGATCGCCTTCCTTTGCTCGCCGGGCGCGGCGTTCATCAATGGGCAGACGATCGTCGTGGATGGCGGCTGGACCACCACCAAATATCTATCCCCGCGCGCGCTGACGACCAAGTGGGTGGAGGCGGACGCCGAATAAGCGATCAGGAGTGGCAGGCGTCGCGGCAGATCTGACGGAGCAGCGCCAATATTTCGTCGCGCTGCTCTGGCGGTATGGACCGGCCGATCGCCTCTTCATGGCGCGCAAACACCTGCTGCACTTTTGCATGGAGCTGTTTGCCTGTGGTCGACAGTGAGAGGGCGATCGCCCGCCCCTTCCCCGGCTGCTTGTCCAGCGCGCCGAGCAACGCCAGCTTGTTGATCAGCGGCACCAGATTGGCGGGCTGGGCGCGCAAAGCGCGGCCGATGTCGCTTTGGGTACAGCCCTGGTTCGCGCCCAGGAACAGCAGCAGCGTCGCTTCACTGACATTGAGTTCCAGAGGCTGAAGCATATTCGCCAGAGCGGCGGTCGCCGCCGTGGTGGTGCGGCGCAGATGATAGCTGAGCAGAGTGTCGAGCGGATCGACCAGATCGGATAAAGCGGACAGCGACACGGACATAGGTTTCAATAGTCTGCTTGCCCTCCCCACTCAAGTCTGTATATTATGTTACATAACATAAGTCAGAGGAGATGAGCATGTCCAGACTATCCAACGGAATTAGAACTATTTTCCTCACCAGCGCGGCTAGTGCGCTGTGTATCGGTGCCGCCTTTGCCCAGACGCCACCCTTGGGAGGACCTGGCACGATCGAGCCAGACGGTACGGTGGTGGTGCCGTCCTTCCGCTTGACGCCGTCGGATTATCTGAGCGAGGCGGCGAAGAAGGCGCTGCCGCGGACACCGTCCGACCCCGAAGAACCGATGATGCGCGCCGTCGCGGCCGGTCAGGCCGGTGCGTTGCGCGCGCGTATGCCGCAGCTCATGGCGCCGCGCATTGATGCGCTGAAACAGATGTACAAGGTGACCACGCAAGAGACGGTGATCGCAGGCATCCCCGCCGTCCGCGCGACACCGGCAGGCGGCGTCCCGCAGGCGAACCGGGCCAAGATCCTGCTCAATCTGCCCGGTGGCGGCTTCGTCATGGGCGCCGCGCCGGGAACGGGCATGATCGAATCCATCCCGCTTGCGGGTCTTGCCGGGGTGGAGATCGTCAGCATCACCTATCGCCAGGCGCCCGAACATGTCTACCCGGCCGCAACGCAGGACGTGCTGACCGTCTATCGCGCATTGCTCAAGACCCATAAACCACAGGATATCGCGATATTCGGCTGTTCGGCAGGCGGACTGCTGACGGCGGAAACGATCGCGGCGCTGGTGCGCGACAAACTCCCCCTGCCAGCGGCGATCGGCATCTTCTGTGCGTCGGCCGATGCGCGCTGGGGTGGTGACAGCCGGGCGTTCGGGCGACCCTTCCAGGCCCTGGCACAGCGCGAGGATAGTCGCGCCTATTTCAAGGATATCGACCTGGCCGATCCGCTCGTCTCCCCGATCGAGTCCCCCGCGACCTTGGCGCAATTTCCGCCGACGCTGGTGATCACGGGCACGCGCGCGTTCGAGATGAGCGCGGCGGTCAACACGCATAAGGCACTGGTGAAGGCCGGGGTCGATGCCGACCTGCATGTCTGGGATGGCCTGGGCCATGCCTTTTTCTACGATCCTGCCTTGCCTGAATCACGCGAGGCGTTCGACGTCATGGCGCGTTTCTTCACCCGGCGCCTGAACCTCCAACGCTAGGCGGCAAAGGCGGCCCCTCTGGCAAAGTCTCGCGCGTGACACTTTACCGGAGGGCAAAGTGTCATGCGCGACAAAGTGCGACTCGGCGGAAATTAGGGATTCACAGGAGCGCTGCACTGTGCTTGATTCACCTTATGTTTCACGCACCCCTTTCCTCCCGCGCAGTCGGCGGCAGCGATGTGTCGCTGCTGCTCGACCAATTGTCGCATTGCTGTTCGCGTCCCCGCTACGCCTTCATGCTGCTGACATTGATCGCGGACGTGGCGCGACCCGACGGTAGCGCCGGACCACTGGTGCGGGTAGACGACAGCTTGGTGTCGTTGCGCGACTGGTTGTGCGATGCGTTGACGCCCATGGGCCATCGCGACCCCCGGCGGATGGCGCTGGTCGAACGCGTCAGGGACGAATTGCGCAAGGAAGAAAGGCTGACCGGTGATGCGGCGGCGGACGAGGCGCTGGTGCAGGATGAAGTGCGCATGCGTGTCCGCACCTCCGGCAAGACGAACCTCAGCCGCGCGGTGTCCGAACTGGTGAAGGCCGGATTGCTCAAACGCCATTATCAAGGGTTTCGCGTCGATCATTTGAACCGCGGCGCGCAGCGGCAAGCGGTCTATACCCTGACCGGACGCGCCCGCGCGCTGGTCAGCGCGCCGCCCCTGGCAAGGCGCCCCGCCACCCGGCCACGGCAGGGCGATCTCTTTGCATCCTGACCTATGACGGTGCCGCCAGTTATGTGACATTTCCATGTCGATACTGTCATAAAAACCGATAAAATATGTCATTAAAGAGTCATTGAACCGCCATAGCTGGCGCCCTTGTCGAACAAGGGACAAGGCTGTGAAACAATCGAGACATATCGGCATGGGTCTGGCGGTCAGCCTGCTGGCGCTGATGCCCCAAGCCGCGCAGGCGCAAACGGTCGAGCAACTTCAAAGCCAGATCGATGAGCTGAAGGCCCAGGTGCAGGCCCTTACCGCCGCCTTGTCCGCCCGTCAGCCCGCCCCAGTAACCGCGTCCGCCGCCGCCCCTGTGCCGGTCCCGACGAGCCCTGCCCCTGCGCCGCAGATGGCGAGCCTTTCGGCACCCAGTCCCGACGCGGTCGATGCCGACCCTGCCGAAACGCCGAAGAAAGGCTGGTATGATCGCTTGTCGCTGCGCGGCTATACCCAGATGCGCTACAACGCCTTCCTGTCCGGCGACGATAGCGCGCCTGCGGGCACGTCCCGCCTTCGATCGGTCCATGACAGCGGCATTTCCGACAAGGGCGGCTTTACCCTGCGCCGGGTCCGCCTCGTCCTGCAAGGCGATGTTTCCGATCGCGTATCGCTCTATCTGCAGCCGGATTTCGCGACCGCCGTCAGCAACCAGAGCGGTGGCGAGCGCAGGGAGAGTTTCGGCCAGTTGCGCGACGCCTATGCCGACATCTTCCTCGACAAGGCGAAGAGCCTCCGGCTGCGGTTTGGCCAGTCGAAGGTGCCCTATGGCTGGGAGAATATGCAATCCTCGTCCAACCGCCTGACGCTTGATCGCAGCGACGGCATCAACAGCGCCGTGCCGGGCGAACGCGACCTCGGCGTCGTGGCCTATTATACGCCGCCATCAGTCCAGAGAATCTGGGACCGGCTGGCCGATGACGGTCAAAAATTGTTCGGCAATTATGGCGCGTTCGGGCTGGGCCTGTTCAACGGGCAGGGCATCAACAAGACCGAGCAGAATAAAGACCTGATGAAGGTCGCCTTTGCGACCTGGCCATTAGAACTGGATGGCCTGGGCGATGCCTTTGCGGGCCAGGTGTTCGAAATCGGCGGGTCGGCGATGCTCAACACCGTCCAGCCGGAAATCCGCAGCGGCGGCGTCAGCGCCCTCTCCTATGACGATAATCGCGCGGGCATCCATGCCATGCTCTATCCCCAGCCGATCGGCATTCAGGCCGAATGGAATTGGGGCCGCGCGCCGCAATATGATCTGGCCAGCCAGTCGATCCGCGCGAGCAAGTTGAATGGCGGCTATGTCCAGATGATGATGCGCCTGCCGACATCGGACAGCTTCGGCACGCTGATGCCCTATGGTCGTTGGCAACATTATCGCGGTGGCTGGAAAGCCGCGACCAATGCGCCCCGTCTGGAAACCGACGAGTTCGAACTGGGCCTGGAATGGCAGCCATGGAAGGCGCTGGAAATCACCATGGCCTATGCGCGGATGAAGCGCGCCGAAGCGGACGAACGCCGGACCGGCCGCGCCGAAGGTCACCTTATCCGAACGCAGGTGCAGTGGAATTACTGACGCCCGGCACGCACTGGTCGCGCTTTAGTGCGCCTCGCTGCGCATCCGCAAGACCAGCGCTTCGATCTCATTGGGTTCGAGCAGCCAGGTCCGCGTCTTGCGCCCTTCCCGATGGACGGGATGGGTCAGCAATACCCGCGCCTGCGTCTGGGCATGGGGCTTGTAGAGCGCGAAATGGGTGGCGCAGTCGCGGATCGTGCCGATCAGCGGCGGCTTGCCGTCCAGGTCGATCATCGTCGCGGGCTGGTCCCAGGGGATGGCGGCGACGCCGGGATATTTCTGTTCCATGGGGGCCGGAACACCACGGCGCGCCGCCAAAATCAAGGGGCTTATCGCAGCAGCGCCATCAGGATCGGGTCGCGCGTGGCGCCGGGGTCGCGCCGTATCTCCGCTTCCTCGCGGCCGATGGCGCGGAAGATCGCGTCGCCAATCTGGCCCGACACATTGTCCGCCAGCGCCGCATAATCCCGGCCGCCTGTGGCGGACAGCGCTGCGGTGAGCATTTCGAACATGTCCGATTGCAGCGAGCGTGACGCGCCGGGCAACAAGGCTTCGACCACATAACCGCGTGCTTCGCGCGCCAAAAGGTCGGTCGCCGCCGTCGGCCCGCCACGCAGGACGGACACGGCATCGGCCAGCGTCATGCGCTGCACCGCATCCATCACGATCGGCGCGGCATTGTCGGCCAGATCGACGGCGACATCGTTGAGCGCCATACCCACCCGATCGCGCACCGCGCGGGTGCGCAGCAGCGCGGACAGCACCGCCCCACCCCTGTCCCCGCCCAAGTCAGGCGGCGTGATGCGGGTGAGTTGATCGTCGTAAAAGCCGCCCGGTTCGGTCAGGCGCGCAAAGGCGCGCTGGCTCGACAATTGCAGCAGGCGGCGCACCGCTTCCTCCACCGTGTAGCGCCCCATCGGAGTGGCGCAGGCGGCAAGCGGCAGCAGCGCGATTGTCGCCATCAAACTGCGCCTGTTGCAAAGGCCGGTCGGCGCTGTCCCCAATTTGTCCACCATGATGCATCTCCCTGTTGCTGGGCTGACGCTATGGCCCGATCCGCCTTGCCGGTCGCTGAACGTCAGGGCTGATCCATCACCACCACCGGCTTGACGACCGCCCCGCTTTCCGACGCGGCGAAGGCCGCCTGCAAATCGTCAAAGACATAGCGCTGGATCAGCTTTTCCAGCGGCAACCGGCCGTCGCGATAATAGCCGATTAGGCGGGGAATGAAGCTTTGCGGATCGATGCCGCCCTCGACCACGCCGACGATCCGCCGCCCCATGCTCATGATCGCCGACGCATCGATGGCGCAGCCGCCGGGCGGATAGGCGCCGACCAGGGCGAGCGTGCCGCGCTGCGCCAGTTTCTCGACGGCTGGGCCAAGCAAGGCCGGAACGCCGGTCGTGTCGACGATATGGTCGAACAGGCCTTCGATCGATGCGAGATCATCGCTTGTTTCGGTCGCGCCCAATGTGCGGGCAAGGTCCAGGCGGCTGGCATGGCGATCGATCACTACGATCCGTCCGGCCCCGGCAATCACCGCCGCCATGACGGCAGACAGTCCGACGGCCCCAGCCCCCAGGATCGCGATCGACTGGCCGGGCGCGACCTTGAGCGTTTCCAGCACCGTGCCCGCACCGGTCTGGATCCCGCAGCCCAAAGGGGCGAGGATGTCGAGCGGCAGGTCCGGGTCGATCCGTACGACATTGTCGCGATGCGCAAGCGCGCGGGTCGCAAAGGCCGACTGGCCGAAGATGTTGCTGCCGATCCGCTGATCGCCGCGCCAGATGCCGCCCTCGCCTTCCTGGGTTACCCCCATGAAATTGCGCGGCACGAATTCGACGCAATAGCCCGGTTGATGATCATGGCAGGCCCCACAGGCGCCGCAGCTATGGAAGCTCAGCAACACATGGTCGCCGACGGCTACATCGTCGATCGCGGCCCCAACCGCATCGACCACGCCCGCTCCTTCATGCCCCAATATGACCGGGAAGGGCGTGGGCAATGCGCCGTCGCGCATCACCATGTCGGTGTGGCATATGCCGCAGGCGTGGAGCCGCACGCGGATCTGGTCGGGACCGGGCGGGTCCATGGCCAGCGTTTCGAAGTGGAAGGGACCGCCCGGTGCTTCCACCACAGCGGCCCTGATCGCGATCCGGCCCATGATCAGAAATCGAAGCCGAAGCGCAGATACCATTCGCGCGGCCGGTTATAGGTGCCAAAGATCGCACCCGCCGCGATGTTGGACCCGCCCGATGTCAGGAAGCGCTTGTCGGTCAGGTTGGTGCCGCCCGCCGTTACCGACCATTTGCCATCGGGTTCGCGATAGCTGATCGAGGCGTTGACGATGTCGGTCGATACCCGCTTGAGCAGCAGGGTGCGTTGCGTGTCGTTCCAGGCACTGGACGTATAGGTCCAGTCGGCCAGCATGACCAGCGACGCGCCATTGCCCAGCTTGGCTTCGTAGCGGGGGCTGAGGTTGACCTTCCATTTGGGCGTCTTGGGCAGGGTTTCGCCGACCAGCGTCCCGGCCTGGAAGGCATTGGCCCCGCCGACCGCCGCCGCGCCCGCCGATACCGATGTATATTGGGCGTCGATATAGCCGATCGCGCCATTGATGGTCAGGCCATCGACGGGTGCCGCCACCATCTCCAGTTCGAAGCCACGAATGCGCGCATCGCCTGCGTTGGCGATGGTGGGCGATGTGCCGATCTGGATATTGAGCTGGATATCGCGATATTTGGTCGAGAAGACCGCCGCGTTGAGTTGCAGATGCCGGTCAAGCAGCGTGGACTTGATGCCCGCTTCCCAGGTCGTTGCCTTTTCCTCGTTGAAGTCGGGGGCGACATTGCCCTGCGGGTTGGTCAGGCGCGTGGTCCAGCCGCCGGTCTTATAGCCCTTCGACCAACTGCCATAAAGCATGACATCGTCGGTGGGATGGATCTGGACGCCGACCTTGGGCGAGAAATCGCTGAATTTCTTGCGGTTGACGCCGGGCGTGTAGACGCGGACCGGATTGTTGGGATCGGGATAGCCCAGGCCCGCCTGACAGGGGATCGGTGCCAGCGGGAAAGCGCCGCCGGGGAAGACATTGCCATTGGCATCGGCGCACCCGAACAGCTTATAGTTGAAGCCGTTCAACTCCTGCTGCCCGCCCTCGAACCGCTTGCGTTCGTTGGTGTAGCGGCCGCCGATGGTGATGCCGATCAGGTCGATTGGGCGATAGTCGATCTGGCCGAAAAAGGCGTAATTCTTCGTTGCCAATTCATTGGGACCATCGACCTGCACCAGCCCTTCGGCGAAGGTCACATAGTCGTGCAGGTCGCCCGCTTCCTTGAAATAATAGGCGCCCAAAACATAGTTGAGCTTTTCATCCAAGGCGTTGCCGAGCAACTGCAGTTCCTGGCTGAACTGCCACTGGTTCATGGTGAAGCTCAACTGCACGAAATTGAGCGGCGATCCGTCCGCATCGAGGCCCGCATTCCAGTGCAGCTCGCGATAGGCGGTGATCGATTTGAGCGCGAGATTGTCGGCCAGGTCGAAATCGACGATGCTGCTGAGGCCCCAGCTTTCGAGGTTGGAATAGCTGTTGCCGCTGGCATAGCTGCGATCCTTGTCTGCAACAAGATAGCGGCCGTCCCAGGGCAAGCGGTCATTGGCGGGGTTGCCATCGACATTGGCGCTGGCGACGCTGGCCAGCTGGAATTGCGGGTTGAATTGCGTACCCGCCACGCCGCACAAAGCCTGGGCATTGCGCGCCGCGATCTGCGCCCCTGTGCTGCCGATGCAGAAATTATAGAGGCCTGCAAACAGGAAGCCGGTGGTGCCGGTCGGGTCGAACGCCGTGCCGGGCAGGTTGGTCGTGCCCGCGAAATTGCCGGGCACGAACTCGGTCGTACCGATCAGCTTGTTGGCCGACGTGCCCTTGTCCTTGCTATAGTCGCCGGAGAAGGTCGCGCGCACCGCCCCGCCATTGTCCCAGCGCAGCTTGCCGCGCAGGTTCCAATTGTCATTGGCACCCTCCTTGGCGGCGCTGTCATAGCCCGCAGCCGAGAATGCGTCGAAGGAGGGCGTGTTGTTCGCCCGCTGGTCGGGATAGGGCAGGCGCTTCAAGAATCCGTCGCGCGACTTGATGCCGAAGGTGAAGGCGGAACTAAGGCCGTCAGTGATCGGCACCGTTACCGACCCGCGCACCTGGAACAGCTTGTAGCTGCCCAGCGTCACGTCGCCCTTGGCTTTGAATGCGTCACCCGGATCGGCCGTGACGATCGAGATCGCGCCGCCGATCGTATTGCGGCCGAACAGGGTGCCCTGCGGTCCCTTCAATATTTCCACCCGCTCGACATCGAGCAGATCCTGGTTCGCGCCGACCGTGCGGGCGAGATAGACGCCATCGAGATAGATGCCGACGCCCGGATCGATGTTGAAGGCGAAATCGTCCGACCCGATGCCGCGAATATAGGCGGCCAGAACGGCGGTAGAACCGGAAAAGGGCGTGCCCGCGTCCAGATTGACGTTGGGGGCTATGGCGGAAAGCTGCGACACGCTGCCGACGGCGCGCTCCTGCAGGGATTCAGCGGTAAAGGCCGAAATGGCGATCGGCACATCCTGCACATTTTCCGCGCGCTTCTGCGCCGTGACGACGATTTCGGCGATACCGCCCGATTGTTCGGCATCCTGCGCCAACAGCGGCGTGCTGGCCATCGCGCTCGACGCCATCAGCGCCGCGATCATCGACTTGCCCATCTTCAATCCTCCCATAATGGCCCACCTGTTCCGGTGTGTTGTCGGCCATCATAGGCGGCAGCCCCCATCGCGTCTTGGATAGGGGCGAACCGGGGATCAGGACAAAAGCGAACCACCCTGACGGCTGCGCCACTGGCTGGGCGAGACGCCGAAATGACGGCGGAAGCAGCGGGTGAAGAAAGCGGAGTCGCTGAAACCGACATCGAAGGCGACGTCCGTGATCGTCATGCCGTCGTCACGGGCCAGCAAGGCCGCTGCCCGTTCGAGCCGCCGCGTCGTGATGAACGCGGTCGGCGTCAGGCCGACATGGCGAAAGAAGCTTTTTTGGACGGCGCGCGGCGACAGGTCGAGCGCTTCGCAGATCAACGCCGTGCCAAGGTCTGGATTGCCCAGATGCTCCAGCGCATAATCGACCGGCGAGCGCGGCATGGCAATCGCCGGTCGATCGAGCACGCTGCGTCGGCAAAGCAGCCGTGCTGCATCGGCCAGCAGCACGCCCGCCTCATCGTCCAGTGCGGCGAGCTGGTCGCGCTGCGACCATAGACCTTGCAACACATGGGCGAGGAACAGGACATGCGGGTTGGTCGATGGCACCAGACAGCCATGCCAATCGCGCGCGGCGATTTCGTCGCCCATCATCGACACCGGCACCTGCAGGATCAGGCAGTCGTTGAACTGCGAAATGTCGATGGCATAGGGGTGGCGGTCATCGGCGATGACGACGTCGCCGACCCGCGCCATGCTGCTGCGGTCGCCATGGATCATCGTCATCGATCCCCGATGAAGCAGGTGCAGCAACAGGTGCCGCTCTTCGCCTTCCGTCACCACCCGGCTGACCTGCGCCCTCTCGCTGCGCGCGCGGGCAAAGCCGACACCGCCGAGCGACCAGCGCGCCAGTTCCGCCTTGATCCCTTCGGGTGCATGCGCGGTCATGCCGGGAAAGGCCTCCGCCACGACCTCGCGCCAGAAGAGCTGGCGACTTTGCGGCGGCACGAGACGGGTGGAGAAACGCTCGACGGCGCTCATCGACCGGCCATCTTGCGGCCATATATATGGTGGATCATAGCCAACATCCTCTCCCCTTTCGTCGCGCGCTTATCTTTGCCCGTCGACCGATCTTGCCAATCGTTCCGAAAGTATCCCAGGCATACGGATATGGCAATATGATTGAACGGCCACACCCTTAGCACGGACCGGCGACCAACAGCGTTGCCTTTGCAAAGGCCTCGATATACTCGGACAATATGGGAATGGAGCATTTCATCGCCGTCGATTGGGGCACGACCAATCGTCGCGCCTATCGGATCGAGGATGGCGCGGTGGTCGCGACGCACCGCGATACGCTGGGCGTAACCGCAGTTCCGCCCGGCGGCTTTGCGCAGGAAGTCGATCGCCTGCGCGCGCGGCTGGGTGGTGGTCCGCTGTTGCTGGCGGGCATGGTCGGGTCCAATCGCGGCTGGATCGATGCGGGCTATGTGCCCACGCCCGCAACGCTCGATATACTGGCCGCCGCGATGGCGCATCCCGCGGACGGCGTCATGATCGTGCCCGGTGTGTCGCATGTTGCCGACGGCCGGGGCGACGTGATGCGGGGCGAGGAAGTGCAATTGCTGGGCGCGGTCGCCGCTGGCTTGGTGCCCGCCGATGCGCTGCTGTGCCAGCCCGGCACCCATTGCAAATGGGCGTGGATGCGCGATGGCGCGATCGCCGCCTTCGTCACGGCCATGACTGGCGAGATGTTCGCCCTGCTCAAGGCCCATGCCCTGATCGGACAAGATATGACCGGTCCGGTCATAGCAGGCGAGGCTTTCCTGGCGGGCGTGCGGGAAGCCAAACGCGGGGATATGCTCGCCTCGCTGTTCGCCATCCGTCCGGCGGGCCTGCTTGGCCTGCGCGACCGCGCGGACGCCGCGTCCTTCGCCAGCGGCCTGCTGATCGGCAGTGATTGCGCCGCCCATGCGACCGGCGCCACCGTCCACCTGTTGGCCGACCCGACGCTTGGCGCCCTCTATAGCTGCGCCATCACGGAACTGGGCGGCACGGCCGTCATGGTCGATAGCGAAGCCGCCTTTATCGCGGGCATGACCCGCCTTTGGGAGCAGATTGCATGAGCCTGGATTTCCCCACCGCCTTTACTCGTTGTCCGCTGGTCGCCATTTTGCGCGGCGTGCGGCCGGACGAGGTCGAACCGATCGGCGACGCGCTGGTCGAAGCGGGCTTCACCCTCATCGAAGTGCCGATGAACTCGCCCGACCCGGTCGACAGCATCGAACGGCTGGCGCGCCGGTTCGAAGGGCGGGCACTGGTCGGCGCGGGCACGGTGCTGACCGTCGAGCAGGTCGAGCAAGTGCGGCAGGCGGGCGGACAGCTTGTCATCTCGCCCAATAGCGATATCGCTGTCATCGCCGCGACCGCCAAGGCGGGCATGATTTCGATGCCGGGCTATTTCACCCCGACCGAAGCCTTTGCCGCGATCGCGGCGGGGGCAACCGCGCTCAAGCTCTTCCCGGCCGAAGCCGCCACCCCTGCCCTGCTCAAGGCGCAGCGCGCGGTCCTGCCGAAGGATCTGCCCGTGCTGATCGTCGGCGGCATCAACCCCGGCAATATGGCGCCCTGGGTTCAGGCAGGAGCCAACGGGTTCGGCCTTGGCTCGGCGCTCTACAAGCCCGGCGCGACCGCGGCGCAGGTCGGCGAAGCGGCGCGCGCCTTCATCGCCGGCTGGCAGGCCTTGTCGGCCTAACGCACATTTTGCCTACCCCTTCATGTCGATGGTGGCGATCAATCCGCCATCATCGGCATTGCGCAAGCGGACCGAGGCCTCGAAACTCATCGCCAGCGACCGGGCGATGGTGAGGCCGATGCCAGTCCCATGCCGCCCGCCGGGTTGTCCGCTCGGCCCCCGCGTGAACGGTTCGAACATCTGGTCGAGCTGATCGGGCGCAATACCCGGTCCCCGGTCACGCACATGGATCAGCACGCGCCCGCCGGTCCGCGCGCAGCTTATATCGGCGCTGCCGCCATATTTGATCGCATTATCGACCAGATTGCCGATGCAACGGGTCAGCGCATTGGGCTTTACCCGCACCGTACCGCCGCATCCCGCGATGAACCGCACCGGCGCGCCCAGTTCCTCTGCGTCTTCGGCCATGCTGGCGAGTAGAGAATCAATGTCAAGTTGCGACCATGGCTCGCGCGCTTCGGTGCTGCTGGCAAGGTCCAGCCCTTCCCGCACCAGCGTCTGCATCGCCTGCAGATCCTGTAGCAGGCGCGCGCGCAACTCGCCCTCCTCCATCAATTCCAGCCGCAGCCGCATCCGCGTCATCGGCGTCTGAAGATCGTGGCTGATCGCCGCGAGCAATTGCGTACGCTCGGCAAAACCGGCGCGGGCGCGGCGCTGCATCAGGTTAAAGGTGGAAAGCGCGGCGCGCACTTCCTCTGGCCCCCGTTCGGGAATCTCCTCCGGGTCGAGCGATACGGAAAAGGCTTCGGCCGCCCGTTCGAGACGGCGTAACGGTTTGGATACGAAGCGCGCGACAAGGATCGCCAGTCCGGCCGACGCGGCGATGATGACCATCAGGTAGAGCGGATTATAGATGACCCGCAGCGGCTTGGCGAGGCGCGGGAAGGTCAGGGCCAGCGCGCGCCGCTGGCCACTGCTGTCGGTGAAACGGACAACCCAGCAATCGGGTCGCGGCGCATCGACCAGCCCGGCCGCGCGCTCGGTCGTCCGGGCGAAATCGGGGAAGCACAGGCCAAGCGGCACCTGCCCGGCTTCGGGCAGCGAACGCGGCCCAAGGCGGTCGGCCAGCGTCACCTGCAGGTCGGCGTCCGGCTCGTTGATCGCGACCCCGGCGGGGGCAGGCGAGGCACCGATGATGCTGTGCGTCGCCATCATCGCCTCGATCCGCGCGGGATCGCGGCGCAAGCGGTCGGCAATGTCCATCGCGCTCGCCACCACCCGCTGACGCCGCACTCGTTCGAAATCATGCCGCCGTGTCTGTTCGGCGACCATCAGTGCGATGATGGCGGCGACCGACATGCCGATCGTCAGGATCACGAAAATCTGGCCCGTCATGGACCGGAAGAAGACCGGCACGCGCGACAAGGACCGACGGATCATGAATAATCGACCGCGCTGGCCAGCACATAACCCTCCCCGCGCACCGTCAGGATCAATTCGCTACCGCCGGGCAAGACCGCCAGTTTCTGCCGCAACCGGCTGATCTGCAGGTCGATCGTCCGGTCGAAAGCGGCGGTCGCGCGTCGTTCGGGCAGCAACGCCTCGCGCGCCAGAACGACGTTCGGTTCCTCGATAAAGCGACAAAGCAGGCGATATTCCGCCGACGAGAGCATCACCAATCGCTCGTCGGGCGCTACCAGCCGCCGTTGCACGAGGTCCAGCCGCCATGGCCCGAAATGGGCATAGCGCATCGCCTCGGCCGGTGCCACAGGTTCGCTCCGCCCGCGCCGCAGCAGGTTGCGGATACGCACCAGCAATTCGCGCGGTTCGAACGGCTTGGTCAGATAATCGTCCGCGCCCAGTTCCAGCCCCAGCACCCGGTCGATCGCACTGCCGCGCGCGGTCACCATGATGATCTGCACGGCAGACCCCTCGGCCCGCAACTCACGGCACAACGACAAGCCATCGCCATCGGGCAGGTTGAGGTCCAGCACGATGAGGTCGATCGTCTCCCCGCGCAGCGTCTGGCGCAGTTCGGTCAGGCTGCCGACACCCAGCAGCCGGTAATTTTCCTGCCGCAACTGCCCGATGATCAGGTCGCGAATATCGGCATCGTCATCGACCACCAGCACCGTGGCGGCAGGAGGAAGGGAAGGGTCGATCATGCGGTCTTCTATCGTGCGTACCGGCAAAAGTCTGCGCTTCTCCGCACCCTGCTACAGGCTGATACAAAGCGTTACGCGGCGGCGAGGCGATGCGACAGCCCGACCATAAGTCGCTCTACCATGTGACAGGCAAAAGCGTCAGGACGAGAGCGTCGGCACCCCCTAGCCGACGCCAAGCGGAGTCCTCGCGACGTCAGCGGCTCACGTCCGTCCGGCGCACGATCCCTCCCCCTCCCCCCGTGTCCGGTCGGCCCGCCGATGACGCGAGGCTCCGCCTGGTTCACGCAAGGATCGACGCTACTCTATGCCCTCGCCTCTTCGCACCGTGCCTCTGGCGCTCTGCATATTGATCGCTGCCTGCGCCGACCCCAAGCCACCGCAAAAAGGCCCGGTCGAAGTGGGTGTCGTCACCCTGACCACGCAGAGCGTCACCGTGGCGAGCGAATTGCCGGGCCGCACCGTGTCGGCGATGATGTCCGAAGTCCGGCCCCAGGTTGCAGGCCTGATTCAAAAGCGCCTGTTCACCGAAGGCGCGATGGTGACGGCGGGGCAACCGCTCTACCAGATTGACGAACGCCTCTATCGTGCGTCGCGCGACGAAGCGCAGGCCGCACTCGCCAGTGCGCAGGCGACCCAGATGGCGGCGCAAGCCAGGGCGCGCCGCTACACATTGCTTGGCGACAGCGAAGCCGTCAGCGCGCAGGATCGCGATGACGTGACCGCCACTGCGCGGCAGGCCAGCGCCGCCGTGCAGCAAGCACGCGCCAGCCTGCAGACCAGCAACGTCAACCTGCAATTCACCCTGGTCCGCGCACCGATCAGCGGGCGTATCGGTCGCACCCTGTTCACGCCGGGCGCGCTGGTGACCGCCAGCCAGGCCGATCCGCTGACGACGATCCAGCAGCTTGACCCCATCTATGTCGATGTCACCCAGTCCAGCACCCAATTGCTCGCGCTGCGTCGGTCGCTGGCGTCGGGCCAGACCCTGCCCGCCAGCGCGACGATCCGCCTGAAACTGGAGGATGGCAGCGACTATCCGCAAGAGGGGGTGATCGCGTTCGCCGAACCGATCGTCGACGTCAACAGCGGCACGGTGACGCTGCGCGCGCGCTTCCCCAACCCCGACGGGCTGTTGATGCCCGGCATGTTCGTGCGCGTCGTCGCCCCGCAATCCGTCGTGCCCGGCGCGATCCTGGCGCCGCAACAGGGCATCACGCGCGATCCCAAGGGCAATGCCACCGCCATGGTGGTGAACAGCGCGAACAAGGTCGAGCGCCGCACTGTGACGGCGGGTCAGGCGATCGGCGACAAATGGCTGATCACCAAGGGGCTGAAGGCCGGTGACAGGCTGATCGTCGAAGGCACGGGCAAGGTGCAGCCCGACGATGTCGTCAAGCCCGTCGCGGCATCGAAATAAGCCATGCTCAGTCGCTATTTCATCGAACGGCCGATCTTTGCCTGGGTCATCGCCATCGGCATCATGCTGGCGGGACTGGGGGCGATGTTTTCGCTGCCCATCGCCCAATATCCCGACATTGCGCCACCCGGCGTCGGCATCAGCGCGACCTATCCGGGTGCATCCGCCGACACCGTCGAAACCGCCGTTACCCAGGTCATCGAACAGCAACTGACCGGCATCGACGGGCTGATGTATTTCTCGTCTTCGTCGTCCGCGACGGGCCGGTCGCAGATCACCGTGACCTTTCAGAAGGGCACAGACCCCGACACCGCGCAGGTGCAGGTGCAAAACCGCGTGCAGCAGGCGCTTAGCCGCCTGCCCAATCCGGTGCAGCAGCAGGGATTGACCGTCACCAAGCAGCAGACCGACTTCCTGATGCTGGTCGGCCTCTATGACGAAAACGACCTGGCGACGCAGGCCGACATTTCGGACTATCTCGTCAATAATTTCCAGGATCCGATCGCGCGGATCGAAGGCATTGGCGCGACCCAGATATTCGGATCGCAATATGCGATGCGCGTCTGGCTCGACCCCTATAAGCTCGCGGCCGTCAAGCTGATGCCCTCGGACGTGCAGAGCGCCATATCGGCGCAGAATGTCGAAGTGTCCGCCGGGCAGATCGGCGCTGACCCCGCACCCGCCGGGCAGCAGATCAATGCCACGGTGACCGCCCGATCGCGGCTGGAAACCCCTGAGCAATTCCGCAACATCGTCGTCAAGACGCAGCGCGACGGGTCGATCGTCCACCTGTCCGACGTCGCGCGGGTGGAATTGGGCAATGAAAGCTACACCACCTCCGCGCGGCTGAACGGCCATCCCGCAACCGGCATGGCGCTGCAACTCGCGCCCGGTGCCGACGCGCTCAAGACCGCCGAACTGGTCAAGGCCAGGGTCGATCAACTGGCGCAAAACCTGCCCCATGGCTATAAGCTGGTCTATCCCCGCGATACGACCCCGTTCATCAAACTGTCGGTCAACGAAGTCATCAAGACGCTGATCGAGGCTGTCTTGCTGGTCGTCGTGGTCATGTTTGTCTTCCTGCAAAGCTGGCGCGCGACCCTTATCCCCACCATTGCGGTGCCCGTCGTGCTGCTCGGCACCTTCGGCGTGCTGGCGTTGTTCGGCTATTCCATCAACACGCTCACTTTGTTCGGCATGGTGTTGTCGATCGGCCTGCTGGTCGATGACGCCATCGTCGTGGTCGAAAATGTCGAGCGGATCATGGAGGAGGAGGGGCTGTCCCCTCGCGACGCGACGATCAAGTCGATGGAGGAGATTGGCAGCGCGCTGGTCGGCATCGGCCTCGTCCTGTCCGCCGTCCTCTTGCCGATGGCCTTTTTCGGCGGATCGACCGGCGTCATCTATCGCCAATTCTCCATCACCATCGTCTCGTCCATGCTGCTCTCGGTCGTGGTGGCGCTCATTCTCTCGCCCGCACTCTGCGCCACGTTGCTCAAACCCGTGCATGACGAACGGCGCAATCATGGCTGGTCGGGCAAGTTCAACCGCGGGTTCGATCGGCTGACTAACGGCTATATCCGCCGTACCGAGCAGATGCTGGGACGCCGCAAGCTGTTCTGGGTCGGCTATGTCGTGATCCTTGGCATCCTCGCCCTGCTGTTCGTGCGCCTGCCCTCCAGCTTCCTGCCGGTCGAGGATCAGGGCCAGGTGATGGTGCAGATGACGTTGCCCGCCGGTGCCAAGTCCAGCCGCACGACCGAAACCGCAGCGCAGGTGCAGAATTACTTTCTGAATGACGAAAAGGACAATGTCGCCTTCGCCTTCATCATGACGGGGTTCAGCTTCCAGGGTCAGGGCGAGAATGTCGCACAGGGCTTCATCAACCTAGCGCCCTGGGAAGACCGCAAGGGCGCTGTGAACAGCGCGGGCGGGATTGCCGAGCGCGCCAACAAGCAATTATCGGCCATTCGCGACGCCAGGGTGCTGGCGATGACGCCGCCCGCCATTCGCGGCCTTGGCCAATCCAACGGCTTCACCTTTCAACTACTCAACACCGGTGGGTTAAGCCGCGACCGTTTTCTGGAACTGCGCAACCAGTTGATCGCCGCCGCCGCGAAAGACCCGCTGCTCGCAGGCGTGCGCGCCGCCGCGCTGGAGGATACGCCGCAGCTCAAGATCGATGTGGATTCCGAAAAGCTCGCCGTCCTGGGTCTGAGTCAGAGCGATGTGGACTCGGTCCTCAGCGCCGCCTGGGGCAGTCGTTACATCAATGATTTCGTGGATCGCGGCCGGGTGAAACGCGTCTTCATGCAGGCCGACGCCCCCTATCGCGCACTGCCGACCGATCTCGACAACTGGATGGTGCGATCGGCATCCACCGGCGAAATGGTGCCCTTCTCCGCCTTTGCGACTACCCGCTGGACGATGGGGCCGTCCACGCTGGCGCGCTTCAACGGCCAATCCTCCTATGAATTGCAGGGACAGGCGGCGGCAGGCGCCAGTTCGGGCGAAGCGATGGACCGCATCGTTGAGCTACAACAACAGCTTCCCGCAGGCACCAGCTATGCCTGGAGCGGCCTGTCCTATCAGGAACAATTGTCGGGTGGTCAGGCGCCGTTGCTGTACGGCCTGTCGGTGCTGGTCGTCTTCCTTTGCCTTGCCGCCTTGTATGAAAGCTGGTCGATCCCGATCGCGGTGCTGCTGGTGGTGCCGCTTGGCCTTGTCGGCGCAGTGATCGCGGTGTGGGCGCGCGGGCTGGAGAATAATATCTTTTTCCAAGTGGGCTTGCTCACCACCATGGGGCTGGCCGCCAAGAACGCCATCCTCATCGTCGAATTTGCCGAACTCGCGCATCGCCAGGGCAAAGACCCGCTGTCGGCGGCGATCGAGGCGGCCAGGCTGCGCTTCCGCCCGATCCTCATGACGTCGCTGGCCTTCATCGCGGGCGTCATTCCGCTCGCCATCGCCACCGGCGCGGGCGCGCAGAGCCGGGTCGCGATCGGCACCGCCGTCGTCGGCGGCATGTTGACCGCCACTTTGCTGGCGATCTTCTACGTGCCCCTCTTCTTCGTCACCATCGCGCGGCTGTTCGACAGCAAGGCCAAGGCCAAAGCCCCGCCGCCAAGCCCCGCCCCGGACGCAGGATTGCCCGCATGACCCGCTCGATCCTTCTGCTGACCGGCGTGCTGACGCTGGCGGGGTGCAACATGGCCCCGACCTATGTCCGCCCCGCTGCGCCGGTTCCAGCGGCCCTGCCCACGGGCGACGCTTATGCCCCGGCGCAGGCGGGGGCAGCGGGCCTTCCCTGGACGCAATTGGTCGGCGATGCCAAATTGCAGGCGGTGATCGCGGGCGCGCTCACCAATAATCGTGACCTGCGCGCGACGCTGGCCAATGTGCAGGCCGCCCGCGCCCAATATCGCATCCAGCGCGCGAGCCAGCTCCCCACCGTCACCGGCGATGCCAGCGCCGCCTTCGTCCGTCAGAATGATACGCGGCAGAATAGCTATAGCGCGGACATCGGCTTTGGGGCGTTCGAGATCGATCTGTTCGGGCGGCTGCGCAACCTGTCGGAATCCGCGCTGCAATCCTATCTGGCGACGGAAGAAGGCGCGCGTGCCGCCCGCATCGCGCTCATCGCCGAGACCGCGACCGTCTATGCAACGCTGGCCGCCGATCAGGAATTGCTCGCCGTTTCGCGCCAGACGCTCGCCAGCGCGCAGCGCACGCTCGACCTCGTCAGCTCGCTCAACGGCGCCGGGTTGACGGGCAAGCTGGACGTCTATCAGGCGCAAACCACGGTCGAACAGGCGGCTTCGGACGTCGCCGCCAATGTGACGCAAGTGGCGCAGGACCGTAATGCGATCGACCTGCTGACGGGTGCGCCCGTCGAGGAATCGCTGCTCCCGGCCTCGCTCGACAGCCTGATCGCGGGTATCGCCAAAGTGCCCACCGGGCTGACCTCGGACATCCTGCTCCAGCGCCCCGATGTGCTGCAGGCCGAACATCAGCTCATGGCCGCGAACGCGGATATCGGCGCGGCGCGCGCAGCGATGTTTCCGCGGATCAGCCTGACCTCGGCGATCGGCGTCGCCAGTTCGGCTCTCTCCTCGCTGTTTACCGGCGATGCCTTTGCCTGGTCGGCCGCCCCCTCGGCCAGCCTGCCGATCTTCGGCGGCCCCGTGCGCGGCAATATCGACTTTAGCAAGGCGCAGCGCGACATGATGCTGGCGCAATATGAGGGCGCGATCCAGACCGCTTTTCGCGAAGTCGCCGATGCCCTCGCCCGTGACGGGACGATCGACGCGCAGCAGGCCGCCCAGCGCCGCCTCGTCATCGCCAGCCAGCGCGCCTATGCTTTGTCCGAAGATCGCTATCGTGCGGGGATCGATACCTTCCTCACGACGCTCACGAGCCAGCGCACGCTCTATGCCGCTCGCCAGTCGGCGATCGCCACCGACCTGGCGCTCGTCTCCAACCGCATCCTGCTCTATCGCGTGATCGGCGCGGACCAGTAAGCATAGGCTCTTCCGCTGCCGCCTATTTATGATATGCTTTCTCCATAAGATAAATGGAGAGGGACCATGCTGTTATTGGCGCGGTATCTGGATTGGTTTTGTCGGCAATGTGCCGCCGGTGCGCAGGATGAACTGCGCCTCAATCAGTTGATCATCAGTGCGCGGGCACCGCGCTCGCCTAAGGATGCTGCGCCGCAGCGCCGCTGAACCCCGCTTCTTCGCCCTTGCCTCTCCGCCTTTCCCGCGCCATGGCACGGGCGATAGCGCGGCGGAGGAAAGCAGAGCCATGAGCAAGGACCGCCCGCAAGAGCTGCGCGACATTGTCGAGCGGATCGGCCAGCGGCCTGCCAACCCGATCACCCGCGCCCGCCAGATGGTGGAGCAGGAAGTGCCCGTCGCCAGGCGGGGACCGGGCTGGGACCGGCATTGGCGCGAACTCGAAGCCTATCTCGAAGTCGGGGTCGTCTGGCGCGACCCGGCCAAAACTGTCTGCATCGATCCTGCAGGGCCGGAGGATGAAGCGCCACAAGACAAAAAAAGGGCCGATCCGAAGACCAGCCCGTAAAAGTTTTAGGAGAGGATGCCTGAAAGGCGAGTTTGTTTTCGCCCCAATGGCGTTTTGCTGCAAGTGCGAAAGCATCATGTGCGATTGCAAAAATTGCATCCGTAGCGCAATGCAACGCTTTCCGTAGGGGAATTGATCGATACCCTGTGGCGTTGTGATGGGCGATGACTGATTGCGACTCGGCGAATCACTTGCTGATCCATGCTTTGCGCACAGCGGTCGGCTGCCTCTATGATGACTGCGCGAAAACCGCCAACTGATCGGCGAAGGCGTGCTTAAAGGCCGGGCGCGCCTCGCCACGAGCGACATAGGTACATAGATTGGGATAGGCGGTCAGCAGGCCGGATATGGTCAGCCGACGCAGCACAGTGACCATCAGCAAATCGCCCGCGCTGAACGCACCATCAAGCCATTCCGCATCATCCAAATGCTTTGACAGGGCGTCGAGACGGTGGCGAGTCTGATCGTCCATCATCTGCAGACGTTCAACATGCCAAGGCTTGTCGCGTTCAGTGAACATGGCGCTTTCGCGATGGAGGATCGGGGGCTCCACCGTGCTGAGCGCCGCGAACATCCAACTGATGGCCCGCCCTCGCGCGATGTCATCGTCCGGCAACAGGCCGGGATGCTGCTGTGCGATGTGGAGGACGATCGCGCCGGATTCGAACAGCCTCAAATCTCCTTCCTCATAGGTCGGGATTTGCCCGAACGGATGCAGCGACTGATGCGGGGCTTCCTTCATCGCCGCAAAGGACAACAAGCGAACCGCATAAGGCTGGCCCACTTCCTCCAAGGCCCATCTGACCCCCATATCGCGTGCCAGCCCCCGGCCGCGATCGGGCGATTGGGCAAAAGCGGTGATGGTGATAGCCATTGTGAGGGTCCTGCATTCTGCCGACGATATGCGCAGGCTTCACCTCTCCCGTCCGGCATGCAAGAGTGAGTCGATATTTTCGTCCACCGCCAATCCCTGACCCGAAAAGGCCAGCCATGACAGCAGCGTCCCCGCAGACCGATCAGCCCTGGTGGAAGGGCGCGGTGATCTACCAGATTTATCCGCGCAGCTTTCAGGACAGCAATCATGACGGCGTGGGTGACCTGAACGGCATCACCCAGCGATTGGAGCATGTCGCCAAATTGGGCGTGGACGCGATCTGGATATCGCCCTTCTTCACCTCGCCGATGCGCGATTTTGGCTATGATATCGCCGATTATTGCGGCGTCGATCCGGTCTTCGGCACGCTCGCCGATTTCGACGCGCTCATCGCCCGCGCCCATGCGCTGGGCTTGAAGGTCACGATCGATCAGGTCTATGCCCATAGTTCCGACCTCCACGACTGGTTCGTGCAGAGCCGCGCCGACCGCACCAATGCCAAGGCCGACTGGTATGTCTGGGCCGATCCCAAGGCCGACGGCAGCCCGCCCAATAATTGGCAATCGGTATTCGGCGGCCCGGCCTGGACCTGGGACGCGCGGCGCGGTCAATATTATATGCACCAGTTCCTGGCCAGCCAGCCGCAGCTCAACGTCCATAACCCGATGGTTCAGGATGCGTTGCTGGACGTCATGCGCTTCTGGCTGGACCGCGGCGTCGATGGCTTCCGCCTCGATGCGCTCAACCACGCGATGCACGATCCCGATTTCCGCGACAATCCTCCCGCGCCCGATGATGGCAGCCCCCGCACCCGGCCTTTTGATTTCCAGATCAAACGCTACAGCCAGTCGCATCACGCCATCGTCCCCTTCGTGGAACGCATCCGCGCACTATGCGACGCCTATGGTGCGATCTTCACGGTCGCCGAAGTGGGCGGCGCACTCGCCGAGCACGAAATGAAGGCCTTTACCGCCGGCGATCATCGCCTCAACAGCGCCTATGGCTTCACCTTCCTCTACGCGCCCGCGCTCACGCCAGCGCTAGTGGCGGAGACGGTCGACCAATGGCCGGACGAGCCGGGCATAGGCTGGCCCAGCTGGGCGTTCGAGAATCACGACGCGCCGCGCGCGCTGTCGCGCTGGTGCGCGCCCGAAGATCGGCCTGCCTTTGCGCGCATGAAGATGGTTCTGCTGATGGCGCTGCGCGGCAACGCCATCCTCTATCAGGGCGAGGAACTGGGCATCACCCAGGTCGACATCCCCTTCGAGCGATTGCAAGACCCCGAAGCGATCGCCAACTGGCCGCTCACCCTGTCGCGCGATGGCGCGCGCACGCCGCTGCCTTGGTCGGCCGATGCCATACAGGCGGGCTTTTCCAGCGTCGAACCCTGGCTGCCCCATGGCGACGATCATCTCGCTCTCGCCGTGGACGCGCAGGAGGCCGACCCCGAATCCCTCCTCACCTTCACCCGCAACATGCTGACGCTGCGCAAGACCAACCCGGCGCTACGCCATGGTGCGCTCGCCATCCTGGTTGCCGACACCGCCTGCCTCGCCTTCCGCCGGACCAGCGGCGACCAGTCTTTGCTCTGCATCTTCAACCTGTCGCGCGAGGCCATGGACTGGCCCGCTGGCGTTGACGGGTCAGGTCGCATCCTGAGCGCCGTCAACGGAGCATCGTCGGCCAGCCTGCCGCCATTCGCCGCCCTGCTGATCGAACAGTGACGCTCAGGCGGCGACCCGTTCGCCGCTCAGCATCTCGCTCAACCGACCGCGGATGATCGCCTCGGCATCCGCCACGATGCGCTTCACCAGCGCGTCGCAGGTCGGGATGTCGTGGATCAGGCCTTGGACCTGCCCGGCCCAGACCAGCCCCGCGTCCAGATCGCCCGTTTCCAGCGCAACCCGCCCCTTCGCGCCCGATACGAGCGGCTGGATGTCCTGAAACACCGCGCCGTCGCGCGACGATATCTCGACCACCTGATCCGACACGCTATTCTTGGCGACGCGCCCCGTATTGTGGAATTTGCGGAAGATCAGGTTCGTGCCCCGCTCGTCATTATCGACCAGAAACTGCTTCACATTGTCATGGATCGGCGCTTCCACCGTCGCGCAGAAGCGCGTGCCCATGTTGATGCCGTCCGCCCCCAGCGCCAGCGCGGCGGCAAGACCGCGCCCGTCGCCGAAGCCGCCACTCGCGATCATCGGGATCGTCAGCTTGTCGGCCGCCGCCGGGATCAGGATCAGCCCCGGAATATCATCCTCGCCCGGATGCCCCGCACATTCGAACCCGTCGATCGAGATCGCATCCACGCCCATCCGCTGCGCCGATAGAGCATGACGGACGGCCGTGCATTTATGCACGACGATGACGCCGTGCGCCTTGAAATCGTCGACATGCTCCTGCGGCTTATGCCCCGCCGTCTCGACGACCTTGACCCCGCTATCGATGATCGCCTTGCGATATTCCGCATAAGGCGGCGGACTGACCGACGGCAATATGGTGAGGTTCACGCCGAACGGCTTGTCGGTCATCGCACGGCAGCGATCGATTTCGCGCCGCAGATCGTCGGGCGTCGGCTGGGTCAGCGCGGTCAATATGCCCAAGCCACCGGCATTGGAGACGGCCGCGGCCAGTTCCGCCCGGCCGACCCACATCATGCCGCCCTGCACGATCGGATGCTCGATCCCGCACAGGTCTGTAAAGCGCGTCCTGATCCCCATTACAGCGCTTCCACGATCGTCACATTGGCAACGCCCCCGCCTTCGCACATCGTCTGCAAGCCATAGCGCTTGCCCTTGGCGCGCAGGGCATGGATCAGCGTGGTCATCAGCTTGGTGCCGCTGGCGCCCAGCGGATGGCCGAGCGCGATCGCACCACCATGGACGTTAAGCTTCGCCGGGTCCGCGCCGATCGCCTTGAGCCATGCCATCGGGATCGCGGCAAAGGCTTCGTTCACTTCGAACAGGTCGATGTCGTTGAGGCTGAGGCCCGACCGCTCGAACGCGCGCCGGGTCGCCGGAATCGGCTCCTCCAGCATGATCACCGGGTCACCCGCCGTCACCGTCAGGTTGACGATGCGCGCAATGGGCTTGAGGTTGAAGCGCTTGATCGCTGCCTCGCTCGCCACCAGCACCCCCGAAGCGCCATCGGTCATCTGGCTGGCATTGGCTGCGGTGATGGTGCCGCCTTCCTCCAGCGTCTTGACGCTGGCCATCGCCTCCATCGTGCCGCCGCGGCGCACGCCGTCATCGGTGTCGAACAGGCCTTCGGGCGTCCCCACGCCGACGATCTCGCCCTTGAACGCACCGCTGTCGATCGCGGCGGCCGCCTTGGCATGGCTGGCTAGCGCAAAAGCGTCCATATCCTCACGGGTGAAGCCATATTTGTTGGCGATCATCTGCGCGCCATGGAACTGGCTGAACTCGGCCACACCATAGCGGTTCTGGATGCTCTTGGGCCATGGCCCGATGCCGACGCCCGCCGCCGCGTGAAGCTGATAGTTGGAACCCATCGGCACCCGCGTCATGCTTTCCGCGCCCGCGGCAATCACCAGATCCTGCGTACCGGACATGATCGCCTGCGCCGCGAAATGCAGCGCCTGTTGCGAGGAACCGCATTGCCGGTCGATGGTGACGGCGGGCACGCTGTCGGGCAGCTTCGACGCCAGCACGAGGTTGCGGCCAAAGGCAAAGGCCTGTTCGCCTGCCTGACTGACGCAGCCGACGATGACATCCTCGATCGCAGCGGGATCGACGCCCGTGCGATCGACCAGCGCATTGAGGATGGTCGCGCCCAGATCGGCGGGATGCACGTCGATCAGGCCGCCCTTGCGGGCGCGGCCACCGGCGGTACGGACGGCTTCTACGATATAGGCGTCGGCCATGGTCTCAAACTCCCCTAAAATTGGCGGGGCGTTTTGCAAGCAATGCGCTTAGCCCCTCTTCACTTTCCTGTCCCGCGCCTGCCGCCGCCATGCTCCGCAATTCGCGGTCCAGCTGCGTCTCCAACCCGGTCTCGAAACTGTCGGCCAGCAGCGCGCGGCTGGCGGCCAGCGCCGCCATCGGCGCATCGGCCAGCGCGGTGGCGACGCGCAGGCCTTCGTCGACCAGCGCTTCGTCATCGACGATCCGCGTGACCAGCCCGATCGCCTCGGCCTCCTCCGCCTTGATCCGGCGGTTGGTCAGGATGATGTCCTGCGCCTTGCGCAACCCCACCAGACGCGGCAGCAACCAGCTAAGGCCCCCGTCCGGCGTCAGGCCGATCGCGCCATAAGCGGCGGTAAAATGCGCCGACCGCGCGCCGATTACCACGTCACCCAGCATCGCCAGGCTGAACCCCGCGCCCGCAGCCGGGCCATTGACCAACGTCACTAGCGGCTTGGGTGCGCGCGCCAGCCGCGCGACGGCGGCATGAAAGGTCGCGATCAATTCGCTCAGCACTTCCGATCGCTTGTCGCCAGCGCCCGCCAGCAATTGCACATCGCCGCCCGCGCAGAACAACCGCCCATTGCCGGTCAAGACGATACAGCGAATCGCCGCGTCGGTCTGGCAGCGGATCGCCGCCGCCAGCAGCGCGCGCGCCAGCGGCAGGGTGATGGCGTTGCCCGCCTCCGGCCGGTCGAGCGTGATCCGCCCGATGTCATCCTCGACCGAAAAGGCGATCCCGTCCATCAGCGCGGCGCCATGCGGATCGCGCCGTCCAGCCGGATGACATCGCCGTTCAGCATCGGGTTGCGGACGATGGACTCCACCAGTTGCGCATATTCGGCAGGTTTGCCCAGGCGACTGGGGTGCGGCACCTGCGCGCCCAACGCATCCTGCACATGCTGCGGGAATCCCTCCAGCATGGGGGTCAGGAAAATACCCGGCGCGATCGTCATGACGCGGATCTTATGTTGCGCCAGGTCGCGCGCGATCGGCAAAGTCATGCCGACGACGCCGCCCTTCGACGCGCTATAGGCCGCCTGCCCGATCTGCCCGTCATAGGCCGCAACCGATGCCGTGTTCACGATGACGCCCCGCTCGCCGTCAATCTCCTCGGCCGCGGCCAGCCGCGCCGAGAATTTGGAAATGACGTTGAATGTGCCGATGAGGTTGACCGTCACCGTCTTGGCAAAGGTGTCGAGCGGATGGGGCGCATTCTCCTTGCCTACCGTCTTGACCGCAGGTGCGATCCCCGCGCAGTTGACCAGGATGCGCGCTACGCCATGCGCGGCCTCCGCCGTGTCCAAACCGGCCGCGACGCTGGCATCATCGGCGACATTCACCGAGACATAGACCCCGCCCAGTTCCGCCGCGACGGCCTTGCCCGCTTCTTCGTTCAAGTCGAAGATCGCAACCTTCGCGCCCTGCGCCGCCAGCATCGTCGCGGTCGCCCGGCCAAGCCCCGAAGCGCCGCCCGTAACAATGGCGGCCAAACCTTTGATATCCATAACAACCAACCCCTAAACTATCAGACCAGCTCGATCGCCATCGCCGTCGCTTCACCACCACCGATGCACAGGCTGGCGACGCCGCGCTTCAACCCGCGCGTTTCCAGCGCCCCGATCAACGTCGCGACGATGCGCGCGCCCGATGCGCCGATCGGATGGCCAAGCGCGGTCGCGCCGCCATTGACGTTCAGTTTCTCCGCCGGAATGCCCAATTCCTTGGCGGCGATCATCGCGACGACGGCAAAGGCTTCGTTGACCTCGAATAGATCGACATCGTCCACCGACCAGCCTGCCTTTTCCAGCAGCTTGCGCATCGCGGGAACCGGTGCCGTAGTGAATTTGGAAGGCTCATGCGCGTGCCCTGCGGTCGCGACCACGCGCGCAACGACCTTCATCCCCTGCTTGTCCGCGACGCTCTGCCGCGTCATCACCAAGGCTGCGGCACCGTCCGAAATGGACGAGGCATTGGCCGCCGTAATCGTGCCATCCTTGACGAAGGCGGGCTTGAGGCCGGGGATCTTGTCCGGCCGCGCTTTGCCCGGCTGTTCGTCCGTATCGACGATCGTGTCGCCACCCCGGCCCTTGACCGTCACCGGCGTAATCTCGCGCACGAAGGCCCCGTTGCCGATCGCGGCATTGGCGCGTTCGAGCGAGCGGATGGCATAATCATCCTGATCCTGCCGGGTGAACTGATAGTCGCGCACTGCTTCTTCGGCGAACACGCCCATCGCCTTGCCCGGCTCATAGGCATCTTCCAGCCCGTCCATCATCATCGTGTCGATGATCCGGTCATGGCCGATCCGCGCCCCGCTACGATGCTTGGGCAGGGCATAGGGCGCATTCGTCATGCTTTCCATGCCGCCCGCAATCACGACATCGACCGCGCCGGATGCCAGCGCTTCATGCGCCATGATCGCCGCCTGCATCCCCGACCCGCACATCTTGTTGACGGTCGTGGCTTCGGTGTTGAGGCCAAGCCCCGCGCCCAAAGCCGCCTGCCGCGCCGGCGCCTGCCCCAGGCCCGCAGGCAGGACGCAGCCCATATAGATGCGATCGACCGCATCGACGGAAACGCCCGCGCGCTCGACCGCCGCCTTGACCGCCGCAGCGCCGAGGTCCGTAGCCTTGAGGCCGGACAAGGCACCCTGAAACCCGCCCATCGGCGTGCGGGCATAGCTGGCGATGACTACCGGATCGTCCTGCATATCAATTCCTTTCAAAGACTGCGCGCGATGACCATGCGCTGGATGTCCGACGTGCCTTCGTAAATCTGGCACACGCGCACATCACGATAGATTTTGGCGACGCCATATTCTTCCAGATAGCCATAGCCGCCCAGCGTCTGGAGCGCGCCCGATACAATCTGTTCGGCCGCTTCCGACGCGAACAGCTTGGCCATCGACGCTTCGATCAGGCAGGGCAGGCCCGCATCCTTGACCCGCGCGGCGTTCAGCACCAATTGCCGCGCCGCTTCCAATCGTGTGGCGAGATCGGCCAAGCGAAAGCCCACCGCCTGATGCTCGATGATCGGCTTGCCGAAACTCTTGCGATCCTTGGCATAGGCGACCGCGATGTCCATTGCCGCCTGCGCCATGCCGACGCATTGCGCGGCGATGCCGATGCGGCCGGTTTCCAGATTGGCAAGCGCAATACGATAGCCCTGCCCTGGTTGGCCGATCAGCAGGTCATCCTCGACGAACATATCATCGAACCGCAACGCGCAGGTGTCCGACGCGCCCTGCCCCAATTTATGCTCGACCTTGTCGACGCTGAAACCGGGCCGATCGGTCGGCACGATGAACACGGACAGACCCTTCTTGCCCGCATCGGGATCGGTCACGGCGGCGACCATCACCAGTCCGGCGATCTTGCCCGACGTGATGAACTGTTTGGACCCACTGATGCGCCAGCCGCCATCGACCTTGGTCGCGCGGGTGCGCACGGCGGACGCATCCGATCCGGCATCGGCTTCGGTCAGGGCAAAGGCACCGATGATCCGCCCGCCAATCAGGTCGGGCAGGAAACGCGCCTTCTGCGCCTCACTACCATCCTTGAGCAGGCCGGACACGAGGATGCTGTTTTGGATCGATACGATGGTGGACAATGCGCCGTCCGCCGCCGCCAATTCGATCAGCGCCAGCGCGTAGGACACCGCGTCCGCCTCCGCCCCGCCATAGCTTTCCGGCGCGGTCATGCCCCATAGGCCGAGGCCTGCCATCTCCTCGAACAATTCGGGCGGATAGCCGCCCTCCGCCTCGAAGCGCACGCTATGCGGACGGATCGTCTCCTGCGCGAAACCGCGCACCGTATCGCGAATGGCCGTCTGAATTTCCGTCAGCATAAAACCCATTCGTCTCCTATATACTCACTGGTATATTGATTATCGAAGGGTTTCTTGTCAAGACGGTTGCAACTCCACATCCTCCCCCGGCGGGGGAGGTGGCAGGGCGTAGCCCTGACGGAGGGGTGTCAAGCTCTCGATGGGATGACACCCCTCCACCATCGGCTACGCCGACGGTCCCCCTCCCCTTTCAGGGGAGGATGCGGAACAGACAGTCGATCAGACCCAAGGATACTATGGCACCCCGTCTCGCTTCCGCTGCCCCCTCCCCCTTCCGATCGCGCGAAGAGCGCGAGCGTGACCGCGAGGAAAAGCGCGAAGCCGTGCTGCGCGCGGCGGTGCGGATGTTCAACGCACGCGGTTTCCACGCGACCTCGCTCGATGATGTCGCCGCAAGCCTGGGGATCAGCAAGCCGACCATCTATCATTATCTGGGCAATAAGGAGCAGGTGCTGATCGAGTGCGTGACGCGCGGGCTGGAACTGCTCAGCGCTGCCGCCGACACCGCCCGCGCGCAGCCCGGCGATGGCCTCGCCCGACTACGCAGCGTCCTGCGCAGCTATGCGCTGGTGATGATGGACGATTTCGGCCGATGCGTGGTGCGCACCGGCGACGAATTTCTCTCTCCCGAAGGCGCGGCGCTATTTCGGGCGCGCAAGCGGGCGATCGACCTGTCGATCCGGGCGCTGATTGAGGACGGGATCGCCGATGGCTCGATCGCGCCGGTCGATGTGCGGATGACGGCCTTCACACTGGCGGGTGCGCTCAACTGGCCGGGTCGCTGGCATGACCCGGACGGGCCATTGACCCCCAGCGAGATCGCCGACGCGATGGTTGATATATTGATCGGCGGCCTCGCCCCGCGCGCCTGATCAGTCCGCCAACACGCGCCGCGCTGCAGCCACGATCGGCGGGGGTGACGCGGCCAGCGCCTCGGATGTCGTCGCATAGAGCAGCCCGATGGTGCGCGTCTGGTCGAACCCCGCCAGCCGCGGTCGGGCGACATCGGGCGCGGCATAGCTGGTCGGCATCAGCGTGATCCCCACCCCCACCGCCACCATCTGCATCACCCGCTCGTCATTGACTGACCGATAGGCGAAATGTGGCCGCACCCCGCGTTCGGTGAAGAAGCGGCTGGTGTCGGACAGAACTTCGCAATGCCGCCGCACGATCATCACATCCTCGTTCAACGTTTCGGCTGCGACCGACGCCTGCCCAGCGGCCGGGTGGTCCAGCGGAACGGCCAGCGCATAGCCCTCTTCGCGCAGCGGTTCTTCCAGAAACCGGTCGCTGCCCCGCCCCACCAACGTCAGCGCGCAGTCGATCCGCCCCCGCGCAACATGGCCCAGCAATTCGCGTTCGGTTCCTTCCACCAGTTCCAGCCGCGCGTCGGGGTCGATGCCGCGCGCCGCCCGCGTGATCGCCGCTATGGTCGCGCCGGGCAGGCTGCGGATCACGCCCATGCGCGTCAGCGGCCCTTGCGCGGCACCCGCCAGCACCTGTTGCGCGAGGTTGAACTCGCCTTCGATCCGCCGGGCGTGGGCCAGCAGACGCGATCCCGCCTGCGTCAGCTCGACCCGATGCCCCGATCGCAGGAACAACGCCCCGCCCAGCGCCCGCTCCAGCTTGGCGATCCCCACCGACAGCGTCGGCTGCGCCACATTGCAATGCCCCGCCGCGCGCGAAAAATTGCCATGGTCGACCACGGCCAGGAAATAGCGGAGCTGATAACGTTCGATCATAGACCCCATCTATGACACTATGCCAATTCTTTCAATTTTGAATTGAGGCCGCCATGCGTTAGCCTCTGCGGCAAATAGGAGAGGCCAATGAGCAATTTCGATTTCGCCCTGGGTGAAACCGCGGACATGATCCGCGAAAGCACGGCGCGCTTCGCCGCTGACAAGATCGCGCCGCTGGCCGCGGAAATCGATGCAAAGGACTGGTTCCCCCGCGACCTGTGGCCGCAAATGGGCGCGCTTGGCCTGCACGGCATCACGGTCGAGGAGGAATGGGGCGGCCTTGGCCTCGGCTATCTCGACCATGTCGTCGCACAAGAGGAAGTCGCCCGCGCCTCCGCTTCGATCGGCCTGTCCTATGGCGCCCACTCCAACCTCTGCGTCAACCAGATCCGCCGCTGGGGCAGCGACGCGCAAAAGGCCAAATATCTCCCCAAGCTGATTTCCGGCGAGCATGTCGGCAGCCTCGCCATGTCGGAAGCAGGCGCAGGATCGGATGTCGTGTCGATGACGCTGAAAGCGGAAAAGCGCGGCGACCGCTATATCCTCAACGGCACCAAATATTGGATCACCAACGCCCCCTATGCCGACACGCTGGTCGTCTATGCCCGTACTGGCGAAGGGTCAAAAGGCCTCACGACCTTCCTCATCGAAAAGGGCATGAAAGGCTTTTCCATCGGCCAGAAGATCGACAAGATGGGGATGCGCGGCAGCCCGACCGCCGAACTGATCTTCGACGATTGCGAAGTGCCGGAAGACAATATCATGGGGGCGCTCAATGGCGGCGTGGGCATCTTGATGTCCGGCCTCGACTATGAACGCACCGTGCTGGCGGGCATACAGCTTGGCATCATGCAGGCCTGCCTCGACACCGTCATCCCCTATGTCCGCGACCGAAAGCAGTTCGGCAAAGCGATCGGCACCTTCCAACTGATGCAGGCCAAGATCGCCGACATGTATGTCGCGCTCAACAGCGCGCGCGCCTATGTCTATGCCGTGGCGAAGGCCTGCGATGCCGGACGCACCACGCGCTTCGACGCGGCGGGGGCGATCCTGCTGGCGTCGGAAAATGCGGTGAAGGTCGCGCTGGAAGCGGTGCAGGCCTTGGGCGGCGCGGGCTATACCAAGGACTGGCCGGTCGAACGCTATCTGCGGGATGCCAAATTGCTCGACATCGGCGCCGGCACCAACGAAATCCGCCGCATGTTGATCGGCCGCGAGGTCATCGGCGCATAATCCTCCCCCAGCTTGCTGGGGGAGGGGGACCGCCCGAAGGGCGGTGGAGGGGCGCAGGCCCGCAATACAGGGTAAGAACCATATGACCGCACCCATCCTCGACACCAAAGTCCTGCGCGATAGCGAAGCCTTCCGCGCCAATGTCGCACACAACCGCGCGCTGGCCGAAGAATTGCGCGCCAAGGTCGCCGCCGCCGCGCAAGGCGGCTCCGCCAGTGCGCGCGACAAACACACAGCCCGCGGCAAGCTCCTCCCGCGCGATCGCGTCGAACGGCTGCTCGACCCCGGTTCGCCCTTCCTCGAAATCGGCCAGCTTGCCGCCAATGGCCTCTATGGCGATGAAGTCCCCGGTGCGGGCCTCATCGCCGGGATCGGCCGGGTGTCGGGCCGTCAGGTCATGATCGGCTGCAACGACGCCACGGTGAAGGGCGGCACCTATTATCCCATCACCGTGAAAAAGCATCTGCGCGCACAGGAAATCGCGCTCGAAAACCGCCTGCCCTGCATCTATCTGGTCGATAGCGGCGGTGCGAACCTCCCCAATCAGGCGGAGGTCTTCCCCGACCGCGACCATTTCGGCCGCATCTTCTACAATCAGGCGAACCTGTCGGCGCAGGGCATCCCCCAGATCGCCTGCGTCATGGGCAGTTGCACCGCGGGCGGCGCCTATGTCCCCGCCATGTCCGACGAGACCGTCATCGTCCGCAACCAGGGCACGATCTTCCTCGCTGGCCCGCCGCTGGTGCAGGCCGCGACCGGCGAAGTCATCACCGCCGAAGATCTGGGCGGCGGCGACCTGCATGGCCGCAAATCGGGCGTGGTCGATCATGTCGCCGACAGCGACGATCAGGCGCTGACCATCGTCCGCGACATCGTCTCGACTCTGCAACCCGACCGCCAGCCCGACCTGAACTTGCGCGAACCCCGCCCGCCCAAATATGACGCGAGCGACCTCTATGGCATCATCCCCGACGATGTTCGCGCCCCCTATGACGTCCGCGAAATCATCGCGCGCATCGTGGACGGCAGTGAGTTTCACGAGTTCAAGGCGCTCTACGGCACCACGCTCGTCTGCGGCTTCGCCCATATCTGGGGCATGCCCGTCGCGATCCTCGCCAATAACGGCGTGCTATTCAGCGAGAGCGCGCAAAAGGGCGCGCATTTCATCGAACTCGCCTGCCAGCGCCGCATACCGCTCCTGTTCCTCCAGAATATCTCCGGCTTCATGGTCGGCGGCAAATATGAGGCGGAGGGGATCGCCAAGCACGGCGCCAAACTCGTCACCGCCGTCGCCACCGCGCAGGTGCCCAAGGTCACCGTCCTGATCGGCGGCAGTTTCGGCGCAGGCAATTACGGCATGTGCGGCCGCGCCTATCAACCCCGCTTCCTCTTCACCTGGCCCAATGCCCGCATCAGCGTGATGGGCGGCGAACAGGCCGCGTCCGTGCTGGCCACCGTCCACCGCGACGCAAGCAAATGGACACCGGAGGAAGCCGAAGCCTTCAAAGCCCCCGTCCGCCAGAAATATGAGGAAGAAGGCAACCCCTATTACGCCACCGCCCGCCTGTGGGACGACGGCGTCATCGACCCAGCACAAACGCGCGATGTGCTGGGACTGGCCTTCTCTGCGGCGCTGAATGCGCCGGTGCCGGACAAGGCGCAATTCGGCCTGTTCCGGATGTGATGGCGGTGAGCACCCCCCTAAAATTCCTCCCCCAGCTCGTCTGGGGGAGGGGGACCGTCCGGCGCAGCCGGATGGTGGAGGGGCAATCGCGCCGTCGCCTCAGTCACGATCTCTCGCGTGACCGCATCCAGATCGGCCAACACGTCCCGCGCGGCAATGCGCAGTGTATGGATGTTCGCTTCGGCAAACCATCGGTCACGTTCAACATCCCGTTCGATTTGCGATCTGTCGGCATGGCCCTCGCCATCGATCTCGATCGCAAGCCGTGCATCGCTGCAATAAAAATCCAGAATATAAGGCCCGCTGGGATGCTGCCGACGAAATTTCAGACCGTTCGGTCGCGCACGAAGACCTTGCCAGACAAGCACTTCCGGCAGTGTCATCGCGCGGCACAACTGCCGGGCTTTGCGCACAGTGGCTGTTCGTGCCTTGGGCGCCCCATCTTTCAGCATTGTGCCATCACCCCTCCACCATGCTTCGCATGGTCCCCCTCCCCGAGACAAGCTCGGGGAGGATTTTCTGGAGTAGCTCCATGATCCAATACCTCCTCATCGCCAACCGCGGCGAAATCGCCTGCCATATCATCCGCGCGGCGGTAGAACGACGGCGTCATAGACGCGGAGCAGACCCGCAACGTGCTAGGAATGGCGCTCGTCCTGACGCTGAATGTGCTGGCGGACGTGGAAGCGCATTTCGGCCTGTTGCCGCTGTGATGGAGTGGAGAATATGAAGACGATTGCGCAAAGCGCTGAATTTGGATGTGGCCCGGCATGTTTGGCAATGCTCGCTGATATTTCCCTAGATAAAGCACTAGAAGTCTGCGGTGAGCAGGATTGGGAACGCGAGGGTATTAGTGAAAAAGACCTTCGCGCTGCCTTCGCGAACCGGGGTTATGCGATGGGCGAGGGCATAAAGATCAGCGAGGATAGACACACTCTTCTGAAAATATCAGATGATGCCCTGCTTTGGGGACCAATTCTGGAAAGAGATTGGGATAAGCGCCGCTTGCATCCTTGGAATGGCGTCACGGAAAGGGCCAGATTTACCTTCAAGGCACCGCTCCTGCAAAGCATCGTTAGAGTGAGCGACGAAAGCACAAAAATATCGATTGAAACCTATGATCATTGGGCGGTCTGGGACGGCAAGATGCAGGTCGTGAGAGACCCTTATGGTTACCTTTCGCCCTTTGCTCCCGCTTATTATTACCCGGTTTCAAGATCATGATCCAATCCCTCCTCATCGCCAATCGCGGCGAAATCGCCTGCCGTATCATCCGCACCGCGCGGGCCATGGGCATCCGCACCGTGGCCGTCTATTCCGACGCCGACGCGAACGCCCTCCACGTCCGCTCCGCCGACGAAGCCGTCCATATCGGCCCGTCCCCGGTGCGCGAATCCTACCTTATGGGCGACCGCATCATCGCCGCCGCGCGCGAGACCGGCGCGCAGTCGATCCACCCCGGCTACGGCTTCCTGTCCGAAAATGCCGAGTTCGCGCAGGCCGTCATCGACGCGGGCCTCATTTGGGTCGGCCCCAACCCGTCCTCCATCACCGCCATGGGTCTCAAGGACGCCGCCAAGCAATTGATGCAAAATGCAGGCGTTCCCACCACGCCCGGCTATCTCGGCGCGGACCAGTCCCCCGCCCATCTCGCGGCGCAAGCCGACGCCATCGGCTACCCCGTCCTCATCAAGGCCGTCGCAGGCGGCGGCGGCAAGGGGATGCGCAAGGTCGACGCCCCGGCCGACTTCGCCGATGCGCTTACCTCCTGCCAGCGCGAAGCCGCGTCCAGCTTCGGCAATGATCATGTCCTGCTCGAAAAATGGGTCACTAACCCGCGCCATATCGAGGTGCAGGTCTTCGGCGACAGTCATGGCAATGTCGTCCACCTGTTCGAACGCGACTGCTCGCTCCAGCGCCGCCACCAGAAGGTGATCGAGGAAGCCCCAGCCCCCGGCATGGACGAAGCGACCCGCGAAGCCATCTGCTCTGCCGCCGTCCGCGCTGCCAAGGCGGTCGACTATGTCGGCGCAGGCACGATCGAGTTCATCGCCGACGGCAGCGAAGGCCTGCGCGCCGATCGCATCTGGTTCATGGAAATGAACACGCGGCTTCAGGTCGAACATCCCGTGACCGAGGAAATCACGGGCGTCGATCTGGTCGAATGGCAGTTGCGCGTCGCGTCGGGCGAACCGCTGCCGCTGGCCCAAGATGACCTCTGCATCAACGGCCACGCCATGGAGGCGCGGCTGTACGCGGAAGATCCGATCAAGGGCTTCCTGCCCTCCATCGGGCGTCTCGATACGTTCGATCTGGGCGAGGGTTGCCGTATCGACACTGGGGTTGAACAAGGTGCGGAGATTTCGCCCTTCTACGACCCGATGATCGCCAAGATGATCGCCCATGGCCCGACCCGCAACGACGCCAGGCACACCCTCGCCGCCGCACTGGACGATACCGCGATCTGGCCGCTCAAGACCAATGCGGGTTTTCTGGTCAAGGCGTTGGAGAATCCCGACTTCGTGGCTGCCAGACTCGATACCGGGCTGATTGCGCGAGAGGGCGATGCCTTGATGCCCCCGCTTCGGCCCGATGCCGATGCCTTGGCCGATGCTGCTATCGCTCTGACATCGGGTGGTGCCTTGGCTGGCTTCCGCCTCAATGCGCCGGTGCGGGCAGAGGCGGCTTTCCTGCTGGATGGCGAAACCGTGACCATTGCCTTCGATCCGCGCGGGGGAGATGCTGAGCCGAACCGTGAAGATGTGCTGATCGCGCAAGGCGGACAGGTCTGGCGGCTGGCCCCCTGGCGCACCGCGGGTGGCGCAGGCGGAGCAGCCTCCGACGGCGCAATCCTTTCCCCCATGCCCGGCCGCATCATAGCGGTAGCGGTCGCGGCGGGTGACGCTGTGGTCAAAGGCCAGAAACTCCTGACGCTCGAAGCCATGAAGATGGAGCATAGCCTGATCGCCCCGTTCGATGGCACCGTTGCCGAACTGAACGCAGCCGAAGGCGGACAGGTGAGCGAGGGTGTGTTGCTGGCCAAGATCGCCAAAACCGCATAGCCGCTGTCCTACATCCCGCCTTTTAGGCTATGATGCGGGCCGCGGCTCCATTTGAAATATTCAGTCCCCTTCTTGGCATATAATGTCAAAAACTGCGGGAAATATGCGAAGTTAAGGGAAAAACATGGCCGGGCGCTTTTACGATCAATGGACCATCGGCGACACGATTGTCCACCATATCCGCCGCACCGTGACGGAGACCGACAATCTTCTGTTCACGACGATGACGCATAATCCGCAGCCGCTGCATCTCGACGCCGAGTTCGCCAAAGCCAGCGAGTTCGGCCAGATCCTCGTCAACGGCACCTTCACCTTCGCGCTGATGATCGGGCTGTCGGTGGGCGACACGACGCTGGGCACGCTGGTCGCGAACCTTGGCTATGACAAGTTGGTGATGCCAAAGCCTGTCTTCATCGGCGACACGCTGCGCTGCGACTCCGAAGTCACCGACTTGAAGCCCAGCAAATCGCGGCCCGGCGCAGGCATCGTCACCTTCACCCATCGGCTGCGCAACCAGCGCGACGAGATCGTCTGCCAATGCCTGCGCATGGCTCTGGTCCAGGGGAGCGGCGCGGCGGCGTAAGAAAATGGCGCACAGGGCCGCCAAAAGGAATAATTTGTTCCAAAGCTGGCCCCTGCGCTGTAGAGGGGCCGCCTCAAAGCCCTGAAGGACCGCCATCATGCCTGCCTATCGTTCACGCACCACAACCCACGGCCGCAACATGGCGGGCGCGCGCGGCCTGTGGCGCGCGACGGGGATGAAGGACGAGGATTTCGGCAAGCCGATCATCGCGGTGGTCAACAGCTTCACCCAGTTCGTGCCGGGCCATGTCCACCTCAAGGATCTGGGCCAGCTCGTCGCGCGGGAGATCGAGGCGGCAGGCGGCGTCGCCAAGGAATTCAACACCATCGCCGTCGATGACGGCATCGCCATGGGCCATGGCGGCATGCTCTATTCGCTGCCCAGCCGCGACCTGATCGCCGACAGCGTCGAATATATGGTCAACGCCCATTGCGCCGACGCGATGGTCTGCATCTCCAATTGCGACAAGATCACGCCCGGCATGTTGATGGCCGCGATGCGCCTCGACATCCCCGCCGTGTTCGTCTCCGGCGGCCCGATGGAGGCCGGCAAGGTCGTGATGCGCGGCAAGGAGGTCGCACTCGACCTGGTCGATGCCATGGTCGTCGCCGCCGACGAAAGCTATACCGACGAGGAAGTGCAGACGATCGAACGCTCCGCCTGCCCCACCTGCGGCAGTTGTTCGGGCATGTTCACCGCAAATTCGATGAACTGCCTGACCGAAGCGCTCGGCCTCTCACTGCCGGGCAATGGCTCGACGCTGGCGACCCATTCGGACCGCGAACGGCTGTTCCGTGAAGCGGGCCATGTCATCGTCGATCTCGCCAAACGCTATTATGAGCAGGACGACGACACCGCCCTGCCCCGCACCATCGCCAGCTTCGCCGCGTTCGAAAATGCGATGAGCCTCGATATCGCCATGGGCGGCTCCACCAACACCGTCCTCCATCTGCTCGCCGCCGCGCATGAAGGCGGGGTCGATTTCACCATGGCCGATATTGACCGCCTGTCGCGCCGCGTCCCCTGCCTGTGCAAGGTCGCACCCGCCAAGCAGGACGTGCATATGGAGGATGTCCATCGCGCCGGTGGCATCATGGCGATATTGGGCGAACTGGAACGCGCCGGGCTGGTCGATACGTCGCTCCCCACCGTTCACGCCCCGACCATGGCGGCCGCGCTCGCTCGCTGGGACATTGGCCGCACCAATAGCGAGGAAGTCCGCAATTTCTTCCGCGCGGCCCCCGGTGGCGTGCCCACCCAGACCGCGTTCAGCCAGTCGGCGCGTTGGGAGGAACTCGACACCGACCGCGAAAAGGGCGTGATCCGCTCGGCCGAGCATCCCTTCTCGAAGGATGGCGGCCTCGCCGTCCTCTATGGCAACCTCGCGCCCGAAGGCTGCATCGTGAAGACGGCAGGCGTGGATGACTCGATCCTGACCTTCCACGGCACCGCGCGCGTCTATGAAAGCCAGGATGCCTCGGTCGTCGGCATTCTCGGCAATGAGGTCAAGGCAGGCGACGTCGTCGTCATCCGTTATGAAGGGCCAAAGGGTGGCCCCGGCATGCAGGAAATGCTCTATCCGACCAGCTATCTGAAATCCAAGGGACTGGGCAAGGAATGCGCCCTCATCACCGACGGGCGCTTTTCGGGCGGCACGTCGGGCCTGTCGATCGGCCATGTCTCGCCGGAAGCGGCTGAAGGCGGCCTGATCGCGCTGGTGCAGACCGGCGACCCGATCGTCATCGATATTCCCAACCGCGTCATCAAGCTGGACCTGGACGACGCGGTACTGGCCGAGCGCCGCGCCGAAATGGAGAAGATGGGCGTCAAGGCCTGGAAACCCTTTGGCCGTAAGCGCGCCGTTTCTCCGGCCTTGCGGGCCTATGCCGCGATGACCACCAACGCCGCCAAGGGCGCGGTGCGCGACGTCAGCCAGATCGAGAAATAATCAGCATGCTGCGCGGCGTTCACCATATCGCGATCATCGGGTCGGACTATGCGCGCTCGCGTCGTTTCTATGTCGAGGTGCTGGGCCTGCCGGTGCTGCATGAGGTCTATCGCGAAGCGCGCGATAGCTGGAAGTGCGATCTCGACGCGGGCAATGCCCGGATCGAACTCTTCTCCTTCCCCGCGCCGCCGCCTCGCCCCTCCCGCCCCGAAGCCTGCGGCCTGCGCCATCTCTCCTTCGTGGTGCGCGACATCGACGCCGAAGTCGCGCGCCTCGCAAAGCATGATGTGGCCTGCGAGCCGATCCGCGTGGACGAATATACCGGGCAGCGTTTCACCTTCTTCAGTGACCCCGATGGCCTGCCGCTGGAGCTGTACGAAGAAGCCTGACCCTCACCGATCTTGCGTATCGCGCTTTTGTCTGACTTAATGGGCGCCAAGACTGGGGGGCGAGGCAGCATGAACGATAGCGGCGATCCATTTGCGGCCCTGCACGCGCGCAGCCACCCGCTGCGCGGTTCGCTCTCGCGGGAAATGCATGTCCGCAAAATGCCCCGGCTCCAGGCACCCGCGCGGGTCGTTCAGTTCGTCCTGCTGGTCGATGACGCGGACGTCGACGCCAGCCTGACGATCATGCGCAGCCTGCTTGCCCCGCATGAGGTTCCGTTCGATCCGACCGTCCGCTTCCTCAATTGCCAAATCGGTGCGCTGGGTTTTACCTGGGAACGGCATAGCGAGTTCATGACCTACAGCTTCCTCGCTGCTGGTGGCGGGCCGCTGTTCGACCTCACTCCCTTCGCGCAGGCAGCCCTATGGATCGGCGCGCTGCCGGGTCGGGTGATCCGCTCGACCCAGATTGCGGTGATCGCCGACGCGCCCGATGAGGCGACCATCGCCACCCATTTTGCCCAGGACGACCTCATCATCTCCGACGTGGCCGATGGGCAGGCGCGCATCTGGAGCGACTTTCGCCTCCATGCCGATGGCTTTGGCCGCCTGCTCGTTCAGGATAAGGGGTTGCAGGGGGCGGAACTGGCCCAGCTGGTCCAGCGCCTGCAGGAATTGGGCAATTATCGCAAGATCGCTTTGCTCGGCCTTCCCGAAGCGCAGGCCGCAACCCCGCTACTCACCGGCCTTGAACAGCGATTGACCGCCATCACCAGCCGCGTCGCCGAGCCGGATGCCGACGCCGATACGGTGCTGGAGGCGCTGTCGGCCCTTGCCGCCGAACTGGCGCAGATCGTCGCGCGCACCCGCTATCGCATGAGCGCGACACAGGCCTATGCCGCCATCTGCCGCGACCGCATCCGCGCCCTGGAGGTCGCGCCGGTGCGGGGCTATGGCTCGCTCGACGATTTCACCGAACGGCGGCTGCTCCCCGCGATGCGCACCTGCGACGCCTTCACCCGGCGGTTGGAGGATCTGTCGCAACGCACCGCCTGGACCAGCGCGATGCTACGCACCCGCGTCGACACCGCGCTCGCCCGCCGCAACCGCGATCTGCTGGCATCGATGGATCGGCGCACCGGGCTGCAACTGCGCCTGCAGCATACGGTCGAAGGCCTGTCGGTGGTGGCGGTCAGCTATTATACGCTGGGGTTGTGGCACTATCTCAAGGAAGCGCTGGAGCATCAGGGCGCGCATCTGCCGGGCTGGATCGACATCGCCTTGATACCAGCCATCATACTGGCCGTCTGGCTCGGCATCCGCCAACTCAAAAAGGTGAAGCGGCCAAAGACGAGCTAGAGATTTATCGATACGCCTCTTTATCATCTCCCTTACGTGGCGCTAGAAGGCGGGCAATCGCAGAGGAGTGCCATATGAAGACCCGCGCCGCCGTCGCCTTTGAAGCCAAGAAGCCGCTTGAAATCGTCGAACTGGACCTGGAAGGGCCACAGGCGGGCGAAGTGCTGGTGGAAATCATGGCGACGGGCATCTGCCATACCGACGCCTATACGCTCGACGGTTTCGACAGCGAAGGCATCTTCCCCTCCGTGCTGGGCCATGAAGGCGCGGGCATCGTGCGCGAAGTCGGCGCTGGCGTCACCAGCGTGAAGCCGGGCGATCATGTGATCCCGCTCTACACGCCTGAATGCCGCCAGTGCAAAAGCTGCCTGTCGGGCAAGACCAACCTGTGTACCGCGATCCGTGCGACGCAGGGCAAGGGGCTGATGCCCGACGGCACGACCCGCTTTTCCTATAAGGGCCAGCCCATCTTCCATTATATGGGCTGCTCGACCTTCTCCAACTTCACTGTCCTACCGGAGATTGCGGTCGCCAAGATCCGCGAGGACGCGCCGTTCGACAAGAGCTGCTATATCGGCTGCGGCGTCACCACGGGCGTCGGCGCGGTGGTAAACACCGCCAAGGTTCGCGTGGGCGACAATGTCATCGTATTCGGCTTGGGCGGCATCGGCCTGAACGTGCTGCAGGGCGCACGCATGGTGGGGGCCGACAAGATCATCGGTGTCGACATCAATCCCGACCGTGAGGCATGGGGCAAGCGCTTTGGCATGACCCATTTCGTCAATCCCAAGGAGATTGAGGGCGATATCGTCCAGCATCTGGTGGCGCTGACCGATGGCGGGGCGGACCATACGTTCGATTGCACCGGCAACACCATAGTCATGCGCCAGGCGCTGGAGGCCTGCCATCGCGGCTGGGGCGTATCGACCGTCATCGGCGTCGCCGAAGCGGGCAAGGAAATCAGCACCCGTCCGTTCCAGCTGGTGACCGGCCGCGTCTGGCAGGGCAGCGCCTTTGGCGGGGCCAAGGGCCGCACCGACGTCCCCAAGATCGTGGACTGGTATATGAACGGCAAGATCGAGATTGATCCGATGATCACCCATGTCCTGAGCCTCGAAGAGATCAACAAGGGCTTCGACCTGATGCACGCCGGGACAAGCATCCGCAGCGTCGTCATTTTCTGATATTTTGAGCGAGGAAGAACCTTATGTCCATTTTCACCCACGCCTGCGTTGGCGCCAACGATATCGCCGCATCCAAGGCTTTTTACGACGCAGCTCTCGGCGCGCTCGGCATCGATAATCTGGGCGCGATGGGCGACAAGGCATTTCTCTATGGCAAGGGCACGCCCGAATTTCTGGTGCTGACCCCGGCCAATGGCGAACCGGCCTGCCATGCCAATGGCGGTACGCTGGGCTTTGCCGCCGCCACCCGTGCGCAGGTCCGCGCCTTCCATGAAGCAGGGCTTGCCCATGGCGGCACCTGCGAAGGAGCGCCTGGTCCCCGCGCCTTCGCGCCGACGGCCTATGCCGCCTATATGCGCGACCCCACCGGCAACAAGATTTGCGCCTATTGCTACGCTGACGGCGAGTAAGGGAATGACCGGCATGGAGACGGTATCGACCAATCGCGCTTTTGGCGGGGTGCAGGGCGTCTATCGTCATGCCTCCGCCGTCTGCGGCGGCGACATGACCTTCTCGGTCTATGTCCCGCCCCATGCGCCCGGCGCGAAGCTACCAGTGGTCTGGTATCTGTCAGGGCTGACTTGCACCCATGCCAATGTCACGGAAAAGGGCGAATATCGCCGCCTCTGCGCGGAACTGGGCCTGATCTTAGTCGCGCCCGACACGTCGCCGCGCGGCGAAGCTGTGGCCGATGATCCCGATGGCGCCTATGATTTTGGGCTTGGGGCGGGCTTCTATGTCGATGCGACGCAGCCGCCCTTCGCCACCCACTATCATATTTGGTCCTATGTGACCGAAGAACTGCCTGCGCTGGTTGCGGCGCAATTCCCCGCCGACATGGACAGGCAGTCGATCATGGGCCATTCCATGGGCGGCCATGGCGCATTGACCATCGGACTGACCTTCCCCGATCGGTTCAAAGCCGTGTCCGCCTTCGCCCCGATCGTTGCCCCCTCGCAAGTGCCCTGGGGCCAGAAAGCGTTGAGCGGCTATCTCGGTGATGATCGCGCGGCCTGGCGTCGTCATGATGCGGTGGCACTGATCGAGGATGGCGCGCGGATCGCCGACCTGCTGGTGGATCAGGGAGAAGCCGATCCCTTCCTCACCGAGCAGCTCCGTCCCGACCTGCTGGACGCGGCTTGCAAGGCGGCGGGCATTCCGCTGACGCTGCGACTCCAGCCTGGCTATGACCATAGCTATTATACCATCTCGACCTTCATGGAGGATCATCTGCGCTGGCATAGCGCCCGCCTCTGACCCATGGAGCGCTTTACGGTCATGCCCCGTCCCGTGTAAGGGCAAGGGCATGACCCAAGCCAATCCCCTGCTCGACAGCCGCCTGCACCCTCAGTTTGGCGACATCCATCCCGACCATGTCCTGCCCGCCGTGGAAAGTGCGATCGCTACCCATCGCGCCGCCATGGCCCAATGTGCCCAGGCGTCGGGCTTTGCCGCCGTCTTCCTGGCCAAGGAAAGCGCCGACGCTGCCCTGTCGCGCATATGGGGCACGGTCGATCATCTGATCGGCGTGACCAACAGCCCCGAACTGCGCGCCGCCCATGGGGAAGCCCAGCCGCTGATCCACAGCTATTTTGCCGAAGTCGGGCAGGACCGGCCGCTCTATGATGCGCTCGCCGCGATCCCGACCGAAGGACTGGATGAGGCGCAAGCCCGCGCGCTGGCCCTGACGCTGCGCGGCTTCGAATTGTCCGGCGTCAGTCTGGACGGGGAAGATCGTGCTGCCTTTGCCGCCAATAGCGTCGAACAGGGACGATTGGCGACCGCGTTCGCCAATGCGGTGATGGATGCGACCGAGGCCTGGACGCTGCACCTGACCGAAGACACGCGCCTGGCGGGTGTGCCGCAGAGCGATCAGGACGCGATGGCGCGCGCCGCGCAGGCGAAGGGGCTGGACGGCTGGCTCATTGATCTTCACGCCCCGTCAGTGCGCGCAATTACCGCTTTTGCACAGGATCGCGACCTGCGCTGCACCGTCTACGAAGCCTATGGCACCCGCGCCTCTGACCAAGGACCGCAGGCAGGCCAGTTCGACAATGGCGACCGGATCGCGCAATTGCTGGCCTTGCGGCAGGATGCCGCGCGCTTGTTGGGCCATAGCGATGCGGTGGCATTGTCGCTCTCCACCAAGATGGCGCGCGATGGGGCCGAGGTTGACGCCTTCCTTGTCGATCTGGCGCAACGGGCGCGGCCGCGCGCGCAGGAGGAACTGGCCGAACTGACCGCCTTCGCCCGCGATCATCTCGCCATTGCGACCATCGAGCCATGGGATGTGGCCTATGTGACCGAGCATATGCGGCGGGCGGTGCATGCCGTGGACGAGGCGGAAATCCGCGCGCACCTGCCGCTGGCGCGGGTGCTTGACGGGCTGTTCGCCCTGGTCACCGACCTGTTCGAACTGGAGATCCGCGCCGCCGATGGCGATGCGCCGGTGTGGCATCCCGACGTGCGCTATTTCACGCTGCACCGGGCGGGCGAGGACGCGCCCGTCGCCGCGCTTTATTGCGACATGTTTGCTCGTTCCGGCAAGCGGGGCGGCGCGTGGATGGATGTGTGTCGTCCGCGCCTGCGCGAAGCGGATCGGGAGCAGATGCCGATCGCCTATCTGGTCTGCAATTTCGCCAGCGGCGGCGCGGATCGTCCGGCGCATCTTACCCATTCGGATATGGTCACGCTGTTCCACGAAATGGGCCATTGCCTCCACCATCTGTTGACGCAGGTGGACTTGCCTTCGATTGGCGGCATATCGGGCGTCGAATGGGATGCGGTGGAGCTGCCGAGCCAGTTTCTGGAGAATTTCGCCTGGGAACCCGCCATGCTGCGCCGGGTATCGGCGCATGAGACGAGCGGCGCGCCGCTGGATGAGGCAATGATCGGCCGGATGCTCGCCGCGCGCCGCTTCATGGGCGCGCTCGCTTTGCTGCGGCAGGTGGAGTTCGCTTTGTTCGACCTGCGCCTGCATCTGGCGGCGGCGCAGCCTGATGGTCCCTCCGCACAGCAAGTGCTGCAGGCAGTTCGGCAGGAAGTGGCGGTCGTCCATCCGCCGGAATGGCATCGCTTCGCCCATGGCTTCAGCCATATCTTCGCGGGCGGTTATGCGGCGGGCTATTACAGCTATTTGTGGGCCGAACGCCTGTCCGCCGATGCTTTCGAAGCCTTTGCCGACGAACGCGCCGATCGGGCCGCCTTGGGTGGCCTGTTTCGCGACCATGTGCTGGCACGCGGCGGATCGCGGCCTGCGCTCGACAATTTCGTCGGCTTCCGGGGCCGCGAGCCGGATTCAGCCGCTTTGCTGCGGGCATTAGGCCTGGCCGCATGAGTGGTGGGGTGTCGCGGGACTGGCTGGCCGAGGCGATACGGCGGATCGAGGCGGATTATAACCGCTCCGCCGACACCCACCTTATCCGCCTGCCCTTGCCACGTCACCCCGGAATCACCCTGTATCTAAAAGACGAAAGTTCGCACCCGACCGGCAGCCTCAAACATCGGCTGGCGCGCTCGCTCTTTCTCTATGCGCTGTGCAACGAATGGATCGGGCCGCAGACGACGGTGATCGAGGCCTCATCCGGCTCGACCGCCGTGTCCGAAGCCTATTTCGCCAAGATGTTGGGGCTGCGCTTTATCGCCGTGGTGCCCGCCTCCACCGCCGCACCCAAGCTCGATGCCATCCGCTTTCACGGCGGCGAGATCCATGCGGTCGATGATCCCCGCACCGTCTATGCCACGGCGCAACGGCTGGCGCAGGAAACCGGCGGTCATTATCTCGATCAGTTCACCTATGCCGAGCGGGCGACCGACTGGCGCGGCAATAATAATATCGCGCAGAGCATCTTCACCCAGATGGCGCAGGAAGAATATCCCATCCCCAGCTGGATCGTCTGCGGCGCAGGGACGGGTGGCACATCGGCGACGATCGGCCGCTTCATCCGCTACGAACGGCACTCGACCCGCCTGTGCGTCGCCGATCCCGTCAACTCGGTCTTTCATCGCCACCATGCCGACCCGTCGGTCACCACCCTGCCCGAAGGCTGTGCGGCGCGGATCGAGGGGATCGGGCGGCCCCGCGTTGAGCCGAGCTTCATCCCTTCCGTGATCGACCGGATGATCGCGGTGGAGGATGCGCAGTCGATCGGCGCGATGCATGCGCTGGCCGGGATATTGGGCCGCCGTGTCGGTGGATCGACCGGCACCAACATCTGCGCCTGCATGGCGATCGCCGATGACATGGCGCGGGCGGGCGAACAGGGGAGTATCGTCACGCTGCTATGCGACAGTGGCGATCGCTATGGCTGCACCTATTATGATGCGGGCTGGACGAACGCGCACGGCATCGACTGGCAGGCTGATGCGGCCAGTATTGTCGGGCGTATGACGGCATGAGTCGGGGTGGCGACGAACCGAAGTGACAGGAGCATTGCCGTTGTCGCCGGGTTGCCCGATAAGGCGATATGACAGACTCATTACAAAGCGGCCCCGGCACGCTTGATCGCATACAACAGAATTTTCTTGCCAAGGCCGAACGACGATTGCTGACCTGGCTATGCAGCCGGATGCCGAGCTGGGTCACGCCCGACCGCCTGACCTTCGCCGGGGTGATCGGCGCGGTCATGACCTTTGCCGGCTATGTGGCCAGCAATTGGGGTGCGACCTGGCTGATCCTCGCCATTATTGGCTATGTCGTCCAGTGGTTCGGGGATTCGATGGATGGCAGCCTGGCGCGGTTCCGGCGGATCGAGCGGCCATCCTATGGCTATTTCATCGACCATAGTTGCGACGGGCTGGTGACGCTGCTTATCCTGGCGGGGATCGGGCTTAGCCCCTTCGTGACGATGGACGTGGCGATGGTGGCGCTGGCGGGCTATCTGCTGTTGTCCATCCACGCCTATCTTTCCGCCCGCGTGCTGGGCGAGTTCAAACTCTCCTATCTGTCGGCCGGGCCGACCGAATTGCGGCTGATGCTGATCGGCCTGACCATCATGATGATGGCGCTGGGCTACGGGCCGGGCCTGTTCGGGCGCTGGTCTGGCTTCGACATCTTCGTCGGCGCGGTGGGCGGGCTGCTGATCATCCTGTTCATCGGCCAGACGCTGATCACCGGACGGCGGCTGGCGCATAAGGATGCGGGGCTGCTTTAAGCGCAGTCGGCGTCGGGCTGCCGGTCGGGATGGGCCTGGGCGACGGACGCAAGGCTCGACAGGCGGATGCCGATCGCACGGATCAGCGGGAAGGGCTGCATATCGACGCCGAAGCGATGCGCACCATAGAGTTGCGGTAGCAGGAAACAGTCGGCCAGGCCGGGTGTATCGCCGAAGGCGAAGTCGCCGCCGTGGCGGGCAATCTGTTGCTCCAGCGCGGCGAAGCCTTCGCTGATCCAATGGCCGATCCAGGCGGTGATCTGATTGGGAGTAGCCGCGAAATCGCCGCGTAGCCGGTCGAGGACGCGCAGATTGTTGAGCGGGTGAATGTCGCAGGTGACAAGCGCCGCCATGCTGCGCACTACCGCCCTGTCGAACGCCTTGACGGGCAGCAGCGGCGGATCAGGATATTGCTCGTCCAGCCATTCGATGATCGCGCCGGATTGGGTGAGGACACCGTCTGGCGTCTCCAGCGCGGGAACGAGCGCTTGCGGGTTGAGCGCGCGGAAGGACGGGGCGTGATGCGCACCGGTGCGCAGGTCGTGCGGCGTCTGGCGACAGTCCAGCCCTTTGAGCGCCAGAGCGATGCGGACCCGGTAGGCGGCGCTTGATCGCCAATAGCCGTGCAGGATCATGCCAGTCAGCCTTTCGCCGGAAGGATGCGGGCGCGGCATTCTCCAAAGCCGATCGGCACGAAGCCTTCGCGTTGCGCGGTCGCGGTGAGGACCACTTCGTCGCCATCCTCCAGGAAGGTGCGCTGTTCGCCCGATGGCAGGGTGATCGGCTCCGCGCCGCCACGGCTGATTTCGAGCAGGCTGCCATAGGCGCTGCGATCCGGGCCGGAAATGGTGCCGGTGCCGAGCAGATCGCCGGGCTGGAGGTTACAGCCGTTCGAGGCATGATGAGCGACGATCTGCGCCGGCGTCCAATACATGTTCGATGAGGGGCCGTGGCTGAGGGCGAAGTCCGGCAGCCCCTGATCGCGCATCCGGGTGGTGGACAGGGTGACGCTAAGGTCGAGCGCTAGAGCGCCGCCAGCCTGATCCCCATCGTCCCAGAGATAGGGCAAGGGCTTGGGGTCGGCGGCGTCGCGTGCTGGCTGCGCAGCGCGGAAGGGGGCTAGGGCTTCGGGTGTGATGACCCAGGGCGAGATGGTGGAATGGAAATTCTTGGCAAGGAAGGGGCCGAGCGGCACATACTCCCAGGCCTGAAAATCGCGCGCCGACCAGTCGTTGAGCAGGCAGAAGCCCGCAATATGATCGGCCGCCTGACCGATCGGGATGGGCTCGCCCAATTTATTGCCCTCGCCGATCCACAGGCCCAGTTCCAGCTCATAATCCAGACGCCGGGTCGGGCCGAAGCGGGGTTCGCTATCCTGTGGTCCCTTGGTCTGGCCGACTGGGCGGACGACTGGGATGCCGGAGGGGCGGATCGAGGAGGCGCGACCATGATAGCCGATGGGGACATATTTATAGTTGGGCAGCAGCGGATTGTCGGGGCGGAATAGCTGGCCGACATGGGTGGCGTGGTGGATGCCGACATAGAAATCGGTATAGTCGCCGATGGTTGCTGGCAGGTGGAGTTCGCAAGCCGCCATCGGGTGCAGCGCGGGTTCGACCGCTGCCTGAAACGCCAAATCGGACAGCGAAGCGGACACTGCTTTGCGTAATTCGCGCCGGAGGGCGGTGGGCAGGGCGAAGAAACTGTTGAGGCGAGTTTGGTTCAGCGCCGCCTGCAAGTTGGTCGGCAGAATGTCCATTATGGCTTTTATATCAAGGATATAGTCACCGATCGCAATGCCAGCGCGTGGACCGTCGCCGGGGGGGGAGAAGATGCCGAGCGGCAGATTCTGGATCGGGAAGGCGGCATGGCCGTTCGCGCTGGTGACCCAGCTTTGCAGGTCGGCGGCGTGGGTGTGGTCGATCATGCGGCGTCCTTGTCTGTGGGGAGCTGCGCCTTGCGGAAGCCATCCCAGCATTGGTCATAGTCGGGCTGGGCGAAGGGGGCTTGCGCGGCGAACCCGGTGGGGCAGAAGGGGAAGCGGCTTTCGAACATGAAGGCCATGGTGGCTTCGATCTTGTGCGGGGCCAAGGCGGCGGTGATGCCCGTTTCATAGCTGGCGCGGTCGGGGCCGTGGCTCGCCATCTGATTGTGCAGCGATGCGCCGCCGGGGGCGAAGCCGCCTGCCTTTGCGTCATAGGCTCCTGTTATCAGGCCCATAAATTCGCTCATGATGTTGCGGTGGAACCAAGGTGGGCGGAATGTGCCCTCCGCGACCATCCAGCGCGGCGGGAAGATGACGAAGTCGCAATTGGCGGTGCCGGGCGTATCGCTGGGGCTGGTCAGGACGGTGAAGATGGACGGGTCGGGATGATCGAAGCTGACCGTGTTGATCGTGTTGAAGCGGCGCAGGTCATAGCGGCAGGGCGCGAGATTGCCGTGCCAGGCGGCGACATCGAACGGACTGTGCGGCAGGCGGGTGGACCAAAGCTGACCCTGGAATTTCTGGATGAGATCGACCGGCGCGTCGACATCCTCGAACCAGGCGACGGGCGTTTCGAAATCGCGCGGATTGGCGAGGCCGTTCGAGCCGATTGGGCCGAGGTCGGGCAAGCGGAAGGCCGCGCCGTAATTTTCGCAGACATAGCCGCGCGCGACCGGGCCCAGCAATTCGACGCGGAAGCGCAGGCCGCGCGGGATCAGAGCGATCTGGAGCGGGGCGACGTCGAAACGGCCGAGTTCGGTGATCAGGCGGATGGCCCCTTCCTGTGGCACGAACAGCATTTCGCCGTCCGCGTTGAAGTAGGCACGACCCTGCATCGAGCGGTTGCAGGCGTAGAGATGCACGCCCTGCCCCATGCCCGCCGCGACATCGCCATTGCCGCAATAGGTGACGAGGCCGTCGAGGAAATCGGTAGGATCGGTCGGGATCGGTAGCGGGTCCCAGCGCAGGCGGTTGGGGGATGGTGGCAGGTCGGTGAAGGGCGCGGAACGAAATTGGCCAGGCCCTTGCCAGGGGCGATAGGCACCATGCTGCGCCGTCGGGCGCAGGCGGTAGAGCCAGCTACGGCGGTTCTCGGCGCGAGGGGCGGTGAAGGCGGTTCCTGATAGCTGTTCGGCATAGAGGCCAAAGGGCACTTTCTGCGGCGAGTTGCAGCCGACCGGCAGCGCGCCTGGCACGGCCTGCGTCGCGAAATGATTGGCAAAGCCGGTCATCATATTGTCGCTGGCGCGCATTGCCCTGCCCTCTCCGGCCGATAGTTTCCTTTGCAACCATCATAGGCCTTGCCGAACTGGTGTCAAATGTTACTATCTGCCATGTCCGCCGCTACGCTCACGCTCGATCATTTCCTGCCCTATCGCCTGTCCTTCACCGCCAATCTGGTGAGCGACGCGGTGGCGAGTGCCTATCAGACGCTGTTCGGGCTCCGCATTCCCGAATGGCGGGTGATTGCGGTGACGGCCGAGAGCGTGGACGGAATCACCCAGCAGGCGATCGGCATCCGCACGCGCATGGACAAGGTGACGGTGAGCCGCGCGGCCAAGAGCCTGATCGCGCGCGACCTGATCACGCGCAGGCCTAACTCCGCCGATCAGCGATCGCATCTGTTGGTGCTGACGAGCGAGGGACGCGCTTTATATGAGGCGGTGGTGCCTAAGGCGCTAGAGTTGGAGCAGCAGATTTTCAGCCGCTTCGCCAAGACCGAGCTGGACCAGTTCGCGGCGATGTTGCGCGATATCGATGGAATCGTGCTGGCGTCCGGCCTGTCGGACGGTGTCTCAACGGGCGATTGACGGGGCGGTATAAGAATGGGGGCCGGTCCTTTGTGGATCGGCCCCCTGTTTGGGTCAGGCCATCAAGGCCTTCACCGTTTCGACCACCCGATCGGGCGAGACGATATAGGCGTCTTCCAGCACCTTGGCGAAGGGCACCGGCGAATAGGGCGCGCCAAGGCGGCGGACCGGGGCTTTGAGCTGACCGAACAATTCTTCGGCAATGGTCGAGGCGATTTCGCCGCCGGGGCCGAAATGGCGTACCGCTTCATGGGCGATCACCGCGCGACCCGTCTTGGCGACGGAGGCCAGCACGGCTTCCTTGTCCCAGGGCGATACGGTGCGCAGGTCGATCAGTTCGACCGAAATGCCCGCCTCTGCCAAGGGGGCGAGCGCCTGCTGGCAGCGGATGACCTGCGAGGACCAGGAGACGATGGTGACGTCGGTCCCTTCCTGCACGATCCGCGCCTTGCCGAGCGGAACGGGCACTATCACATCGGGCACTTCGGCAGGGATGAACAGCGATCCGGCCGATTCGATGAAGATGCAGGGGTCCGGGTCTTGGATGCAGGACAGGAGCAATCCTGCATAGTCGACCGGGTTGGACGGCGCGACCACCTTGATCCCCGCCGTATGCGCGAACCAGCCTTCGAGATGATCGGCATGTTGGCCCGCCGTCTGCCAGCCGGCACCCGTCAGCGTGCGGATGGTGATCGGCACCGTGCTTTGCCCACCCGACATGAAGCGCAGCTTGGCGGCATGGTTGAAGATCATGTCCATGGCGACGGCGGTGAAATTCATCAGCATGATTTCGGCGACGGGCTTGTAGCCCGCCAGCGCCGCGCCGATGGCCGCACCGATGATGGCCTGTTCGGAAATGGGCGTGGATTTGACGCGATCGTCGCCGAATTTGGTCGACAGGCCTGTGGTCGCGCCGGTGACGCCGCCACCTTCGCGGTCGGCGATATCCTCGCCCAGTACGATAACCTTGTCATCTTCGGTCATGGCCTGGTGCAGGGCTGCATTCACGGCCTGGAGGCTGTTCATCTTCTTGGCGCTCATGCCGGGATCTCCTGCGCAAAGACATCGCGACGCAATTCGTCCACCGAGGGCAAGGGACTGGCGAGGCCGAATTCCTGTGCGTCTTCGATCTCGGCTTCGATCGTCGCCTGCATTGTGGCCAGCGTCTCTTCGGTCGCATGGCCCTGTTCGATCAGCCAGGCCTTGAAGGCGGGCAGCGGGTCTTTTTCGATCGCGGCAGCCTTTTCTTCCTTGGTCATATATTTATCGTCGTCGCCCAGCACATGGCCGTGGAAGCGGAACGTCTTGCATTCCAGCAGGGTCGGACCTTCGCCATCGCGCGCGCGGGTGATGGCATCATGGGCGGCGGCGAACATGGCGAGCGGGTCGTTGCCGTCAACCGTATAGCCCGGCATTCCATAGCCGATCGCGCGCTTGGCGATGAAGTCGACCGAGGTGCCGTTCTCATAGCGTGTATGTTCGGCGAAGCCGTTATTCTGGCACACGAAGATCACCGGCAGCTTCCAGACCGAGGCGAGGTTGAGCGATTCATGGAAAGCGCCGATGTTGGAAGCGCCGTCACCGAAATAGGCGATGGTCACGCGCCGCGACCCATCCAGCTTTGCCGCCCAGGCGAGGCCATTGGCGATCGGCATGGAGGAGCCGACGATGCCGGTCGTGACCATGACGCCGCTTTCGGGGTGGGTAAGGTGCATCGGCCCGCCCTTCCCCTTGCAGGTGCCATCGACACGTCCGGCGATTTCGGCCCAGAGCGGGCGCAGCGGCATGTCCTTGGCCACCATGTCGTGGATGCCGCGATAGATGGTGCAGATCTTGTCATCGTCCGTCATCAGCGATGAGAGCGTGGCGGGGATGACTTCCTGCCCGCGCGCGGAATAATAGGGCATGACGAGCCGCCCAAGCCGGATGGTCTTGCGGATGGCGTCATCATTGCGTTCGATGCGGATCATGCGCCGGTAGATGTCTACCAGCTGGTCCGGGGTCGGCGCCGGGGCGTTGCTCAGCTCTGCCATAAAGTCCTCAGATGGCCAATGGGATGCCCCTGCATTGGCCGTTGCGGGGCGAGGGTCAACTCGCCGGGGCGATATGTCGATGCGGGCGGGGATCAAGGCCCGGAAGGCGGCGTTGATGCCCTGAAACACACCGCCAATTCGCCCCGCCGATATGCGCACGCTGCCCTTTGCGCGGCGCGCGGGGGCGTTCATGCTCGACGGGAAAGGAAGGATTTTATGACCAAGGACACACGCGACATCAGCGAGCGGACGGACCGGGTGCTGCAATTGGAGGCCGAACTGGAGGCCGAGGGCGCAGCGACGACGCAAGGGGAGGAATTGGACCATGCGCGCGCGATGCTGCACCAATGGGTGGACAGCGTGGTGGCAGTGGTATCCTCACCAGGCGTGGGGCGGGTGTCGCTGATCCATGCCGATGGCGGCGAATCGCGTATTTCTTCGCCTGCCCTGCCCTATCTTCTGTCCCGACCGGCGCGCTTTACCGATCAGGGCTGATTATCGAGCCCTACGGCGTGGCGGGCGGCGATATAGCCGAACACCAGGGAAGGACCGATGCTGGCCCCCGCGCCGACATAGACATTGCCCATGACCGATGCCGTGGTGGTGCCGGTGGCATAGAGCCCGGCGATCACCTGGCCGTCGGCATTGACCACGCGGCCACGCGCATCGGTGACGACGCCGCCATAGGTGCTGACATCGCCGGGCACCACGGGGACAGCGTAAAACGGCCCCTTGTCGATCGCGCCGAGGGCGCTTTGGTCGGAAAAGGGATCGCCGACGAAGCCGCAATTATCATAGGCGCGGGCACCGCGCTGAAAATCCTCGTCCACGCCCTTGGCGACAAAGCCGTTCCAGCGGGCGACGGTGGCGGTCAATGTAGCGGGATCGACCTTGATGCTGGTGGCAAGGTCAGCGATCGTGTCGGCGGTGTGGAGATAGCCGCTTTCGATCCAGCCATCGGGGATTTTCTTGTCGATGAACTTACCCGCGATGGCGTATAATTCGACATAGTTGCGGTCGACGATCGCCCAACTGGGGATGGCGGGGACCAGCGCGTTCCGCTTGCGCATGGTTTCGCAATAAAGTTCGTAGCTGCCGCCCTCGTTCATGTAGCGCTGGCCTCTCTGGTCCACCAATATGGCGTGGGGCTTGCCGGTCATCGATTGCGCGCCTGGTGCGACATAGGTTTGATCCCAACCGGGCGCAGGCGTCATCTGATAGCCGACCAACTGGTCCATCTGCGCCAAATGACCGCCGATCCGCTCCAGTTCCTGGTGCATGTCGCCGGTGTCCCCTTCGGGCGTCTGCGACCATTGGACGCTGGTGCCGGGGATATAGCGATCGCGCATAGCCTGATTTTGCGAGAAGCCGCCCGCATTGATGAGGACGCCCAAGCGCGCGCCGATCCGCCAGGGCTTGCCGTCCCGCACCGTTTCGACGCCTGTCGCGGCGTCATCGGCGATGATGATCTGGCGGGCGGGTGCGTTCAGCCTTATGTCCACGCCGGCGGCCAGGGCAGCCTTGAGCATGCGGCCCTGCAGCGCTGCGCCGGCGGTGGTATAATGGCGTCCTAGCAGCTTGTCCCGCAATGTCCGGCCGATGATGCGCAGCAGCATTTTGCCCGACGCCTTGTTGGTACGGCGATGGCCCTGCGCCTCCATTCCTTCGACCAAAGTGACGTTGAATTCGGCGAAACCCTTGCGCAGCTTGTCGCGCCATGGCCCCAATTCCTTGCGGTCGAAGGGCTTGGCGACGACCGTGCGTGAGGTTTTGCAGCCGCCGGGCAGTTCGTCATAATAATCGGGCCAGAAGGTCGCGCCGCGTTGCAGGGCGACGCCCTTGTCGACCAGGAAATCGATCGCGCGCGGCGCTTGCGTGACATAGGCGCGCCGCTTTGCGGACGAGGTGCCGGGGGCGGGATGCTCGTCCTGCGTGGCGTCGAGATAGGCCATGGCTGCCTCGGCGCTGTCGCTTTCGCCATCGGCCAGCATGAAACGGTTGGCTGGAATCCACATCACGCCGCCCGACTTGGCCGTCGTGCCGCCGACGAAGGCGGTCTTTTCGAGGATGACGACCGATTTTCCGGTGTCGCGCATGACCAGCGCCGAAGCCATCGACCCTGCGCCGCTGCCGACGACGAGCCAGTCGACCATTTCGTCAAATCCGGTCATGCTATGCGCTCTCCTCTGCTTATGGCGCAGGCTATATCGGTTATGCGGCCGGCCGCCACGCCAGCCCTGCGCTTATCGCCGGGGCGACGTTGGCGGCGGCGCGGCGCGTGATATGGGGAGCGTCGAGGAGACCGAGCGATGACCCAGATGCTGCCCGCCTATGAGACGATCCTGCTGGAGCGACGCGGGCGGTTGCTGGTGGTGACGCTCAACCGGCCCGACGCGATGAACGCGGTCAATCGCGTGCTGCATGACGAATTGCCCGATGCGCTGACCTTTGCCGGGACCGATCCCGATTCCGACGTGGTGCTGCTGACCGGCGCGGGGCGGGCCTTTTCGGCGGGGGGCGACATCGACCATATGGCGCATAATGCCGCGAACCCGCACCTGTTCGACCATGAGGCGCGGCAGGCCAAGCGGATCGTCTTTGCGATGCTGGACATCGAAAAGTCGGTCGTCTGCCGGATGAACGGGCATGCGGTGGGGCTGGGCGCGTCGATCGCGCTGCTGTGCGATGTGATCTTTGCGGCGGAGGGCGCGAAGATCGGCGATCCGCATGTGGGCATTGGCCTAGTCGCCGGGGATGGCGGCGCGGTCGTGTGGGCGCAGCGGATTGGCCTCGCCAAGGCCAAGGAATATCTGCTGACCGGTGAACTGCTGAGCGCGCGAAAAGCGGCGGAGATCGGGCTGATCAACCACTGCGTTGCGCCGGAGGCACTGGACGCGGCGGTCGATGGCTTTTGCGCGAAGCTGCTGGCGGGCGCGCCGAATGCGATCCGCTGGACCAAGATATTGACCAATATCGAACTCAAGCGAATTGCGGGCGCGGTGATGGAGGCAGGGATCGCCTATGAGTCGCTGAGCGTGCGGAGCGCCGATCATCGCGAGGGGATTGCCGCGCTCAGGGAGAAGCGCGCGCCGCGCTTTACCGGACGATAAGGCGGCGCGGGCGTTTCTCGACTTCGCTCGAAACGAACGGAGAGGTTAAGTCACGTCCGCCAGCCATACCCAACAGCGTGCCTCGCTCGACAGGCGGATGGCTTCCTGCAGACGCTCTACCTCCAGCGCTTCGGCAAAGTCCGGGGCGGCGTTGCCATGGCCCTCGATCGCTTCGACCATGGCCTGCATCGAGAGCGCCATGGGGAAGCTTGGCTGGGGCTCGCTCTGCCAGTCGAGCGTGATGCCGGGTGCCGCCTTGAAGGCATCGGGAATCGCGATCTCCGCCATCGCCCCGCCCAATTGTCCGGCGCGCAACGTGCAGTCGCGCGCGGTCGGGAAGGTCGGCGACGACACGGCAATCCGGCCCTTGTCGCCGAAGACGTCGATCAACCAGCCATCGTGCAGCGCCATGGACCAGCTGATCTGCATCTGCATGGTGAGGCCGCTTTCGAAGCGCAGAATGACATTGGCGAAATCGGTGGTGTCGGGCGTGATGGTGTCGCCATCCGCGAAACGCCATTCGCGCAGGATCTGGCTGTCGTCGGCGACCAGTTCGGCGATCGGGCCGAACAGATGGCGCAGCATGTAGAGCGCATGGCTGCCATTGTTGCGGATGGCCGACACCCCCTGCCCGCCTTGCGCGAACCAATTATAGGGGAATTGCTTGATCGGGCTGTTGAACAGCGAGATGTTGAAATGGCAGGTGCCGCCGAGCGGTGTGCCGACATAGCTATCGTCGAGCATCGCCTTCATCTGGCGGTGAGCGGGCAGCCATTGGGAGAAAGCATCGACCACACCGACGCTGCCGCCCGCGCGCCACGCCGCGTCGATCGCTTTGGCGCCTGCCCAGTCGGGGGCATGGGGGCTGGCATTATAGACATGTTTGCCATGGGCCAGCGCGGCCAGCACCATCGGCAGGCGCACCGAGGGCCGGGTGCCGAGATCGACAATGTCGATGTCCGGGTCGGCGCACATCTCCTGCGCGTTCCAGAAGGCGCGCGGCAGGCCCAGCCGGTCGGCCGCAGCGCGCGCCGTTTCCTCGCGCGAGGTGCAGATGGCCGTCACCTCGACGCCGGGAATGGCGCGCCAGGCGGGAAGATGGGCGAAGGCGCCCCAAGCGGCGCTGACGATGCCGACGCGCAGGGTCATTATTCGATCGTGCCCAATATGGTGCCGACTTCATAGGTTTCGCCGGGCTGGGCGACGATGCGCAACGTACCGCTGGCGGGCGATTCCACTTCATTGGCCGACTTGTCGGCTTCGAGCAGATAGAGCGGCTGGCCTTCGGTCACTTGCGCGCCGTCTTCGGCGAGCCATTCGGCGATCTGGGCCTCGGTCATCGAAAAGCCGATCTTGGGCAGCAATATGTCGGTCGCCATGGGTCTTGTCCTTCGTGAAGATCTGGCGCTGGTCATGCCCGCTGGGGCAGGCGCGCGGCAATGCGCAACAGGGCGTGCCGCCCCGATATCGTTGCCGCGATAGTGCCCGCGTCAATAGCCGCGGCTGTCGGTCCAATCCTCGGTCTCGCCGGGCTTGTAGGTCTTGCCGGGTATCTTGCCCGATGCGCTCTTGAGGTCGAAGCCGATCGGGTCCGCACCCCCTTCGATGCCGACGCCAAAGGCGGACAAGGCCCAACTGGTCATGACATAATGGCCGATCGAAAAGACCAGATCCATCTGCTGCTTCTTGTCGAAATGACGGCCAAGCACGGCCCATGTCGCATCGCTGATCGTGCCGTCGGCGATCAGTTCATCGACCGATCGCAGGACGGCCTCATCGGCTTCGTTCCAATCGCCGCCTGTGGGATAATCACGGATCGCGGCGATATCGTCCAGCGTCAGCCCGGCGTTGAGGCCATAGCCGACATGATTATGCCATTCATAAGCGGACTTCACCTTCCAGGCGACGCGCAGGATGAGCAATTCCAGATGGCGCGTCGAGAGCGTGTTCGACATCAACAGATGCTTGCCCCAGATATTATAGACTTTGCCCAGATCAGGGTGGTTAGCCATAACCATCAGGACATTGGTCTTGGAGCCTTCTTCCCACGCATTGGGCTCGCCCCAATAGGCAAAGACTTCGCGGGCGTCGTCCGTCCATTCCGCGCGGGGTAGTGGCAGGATGCGGGGCTTGATGTCGGTCATGGCTGGATACCTCCTTGGGTTTGGCATCTGCGGGGTGGGAGCGGCGATCGGCTAGAGTCCCTCGACCAGCAGGGCACGATAGGTTGCGCCCTTTTGCCGCAAGGCCTTGGCCTCCTGATATTCCGGGCTGTCGTACCAGGCGCGGGCCTGGGCGGCGTCGGGGAATTGCAGGATGATGATGCCATCGGGTGCTTCGCCCTCCAGCGTGTCGAGCGCGCCGTAGACGGCGAGCGGCCTAAGCCCATAGTCGGCGACGAAGCGCCCCGCCTGGGCACGGTTCATGGCGCTATAGGCATCCATCGCCGCCTGATCGTGGATCGGCCCTTCGCGGGTGAAGATCATATAAGCGGGCATTGTGCGTCTCCTGTTTCAATGCGGCGCGTGGATGATGGCCGCCCCGTTCCAGCCGCCCGCGGCCGCGAAATCGGTGCGGCAGGAGCGGCTGGCGATCCAGGCGAGGAAGGTGCTGGGAATGCCGACCAGCAGCGCCCAGCGCATCGCCATGCCGAGCGAATCCTCGCCGTAGATCGGCCGCAACATGTCGCTCAGCCAGCCAACCAGCACAGGGCCGCCGCCAAGGCCAATGACCTGGATCGACACCATCAGCACGGCAATGGCGGTCGCGCGCGAGCGGGACGGGACAAGGCCCGCGACCACGGCCATCAACGGCGCGGCGGACAGGCCGCCGATCAGCATGTTGAGGCCATAGAGCGGGAACACGCGGTCGGCCGAGCCGGTAAGGATCATCCAGCCGATGCCGGTGGCGAGCGCGCCGCTGATCATCAGCATCCAGACATACCAACGCATGTCGCGACGCCCAAGAAAGTCCGCCAGGGGACCGCCGACCGTATGGCCGATCGCCGAACCGAAGAAGAGCGCGCCGCCCATCTGCAACCCGGCTTCATTGGCGGGCATGCCGTGCGTGCGCTCCATGAAGGCCGGTGCCCAGCTGATGAAGCCCATGGTCAGCAGCGCATTGAGCGAGGCTGCCAGAATGAGCGGCGGCAATGTCCGGATCGCCATCAGTTCACGCGCAGTCTTGAGGAAGGAAGGCGTCGCGCCCGTTTCGACCGGCGCGCCATCGGCGAGGCCAGCACGGGTGTCGCGCAGGGTGAACCAGACGATGGGTGCCAGGATGAAGCCGGGGATGCTGGCGAAGATCAGCGTGTTGCGCCAGCCATATTCCTGCACCGCCCAGCCGCCGACGGCGGGGCCGAGAAACGTGCCGAGCGACGCGCCGAGCAGGAAGATGGAAAGCGCGGTGGCGCGCTGACGAATGGGAAAGAGGTCGGCGATCCAGGCCTGGGACGGCGGAGTGAAGCCGCCTTCGCCAAGGCCGATCCCGGCGCGGCCGATCAGCAGCACCCAGAAGCTTTTGGCCATGCCGCACAGGATGATCGCCGTGCTCCAGACGGTGGCGGCGATCGCGACGATCTTACGCTTGGACCAGCGATCGGCGAGGCGCGCCAGCGGAATGATCGCCAGGATGTAGACGATGGCGATGATCATATCCTTGACCATGCCGATCGCAGCGTCCGAAAGGCCGAGTTCGCGGCGGATCGGTTCGACCATCACCACCATCAGATAGCGTTCGCCCTGCACCGAAGCGGATACCAGCACCATGATGAAGAGGAACCAGGACCGATAGGCCATGCTCGGCAAGGCCTCCGTCGGCGCTGGCGGGCGCAGTTCGATGTCGGCCATGGAGTAGCTTGCCTCTCTCATTGCTCTGGGGCCGTTCGTTCCGGGCGGCGCCTTTCGCCGCGCGATGGCGGTCGGACATGCGGGATGTGCGGCACGTTCGCCCGTGCGGGCAATGGCGCGATGCGAAGGATCGCTTGCGCGATGGCGGCGGGCTGGATCATGCCATTCTGTACCCCCGTTACGCGATAGCGCCGGGGCGATTTGCGCCGTGCCAGCGGACATGGCAGCCAGGCGGCCCCGCCTCCGCTTCCACAGCGGCAGGCCATGAGACTATAGGAGGCGAGGATGGGATCGGCCTATTGGGGCGAATTTCGGACGCATTGGCGACCGTTGCTTGCCGCGACCATGGGACTGGGCTTTGGTATCGGCCTGTCCGCCTATACGATGAGCCTGTTCGCGCCCAAGCTGATCGCCGAGTTCGGCTGGCCAAGGTCGCAATTCGCGTTGCTGGGCAGCATGGGGCTGTTGATGCTGATCGCGCAGCCGATCACCGGGCGGCTGACCGATCGCTTCGGGGTGCGGGCGGTGTCGACGGTGGGCGTACTGGCAGGGCCAAGCGCCTATATCGCCTTTGCAATGCAGCCAGGCAGCATTCGCGCCTTCTTCGCCATTGCGGTGTTGCAGATCGTCGTCGGCACGCTGACCACCTCGCCAGTCTATACCCGCATCGTGGCGGAACGGTTCGAAAGGGCGCGGGGGCTGGCTTTCTCCATCGTCATGACCGGGCCGCCGCTGGTCGGCGCGGTCCTCGCACCGTTGCTCGGCCGGTTCATCGAAAGCGAGGGATGGCGCAACGGCTATCTGTTGATGGGCGGGATAACCATGGCGTTCGGCCTGATCGCGGTGGCCATGACGCCGCCGCATATCGGCACCCGCCCGGACGAGGATGTGCCGGTCGAATCCAAGGCAGGCTATGGCGTGATTGTGCGCAATCCCGCCTTCTGGGTGTTGATCATCGGCATGATTTTGGTGAATTTTCCGCAAGGATTGGTGTCGGCGCAAATGAAATTGATGTTGATGGACAGCGGGGCGCAGTCGCAGACCGCGACCTGGCTGATTTCCATCTATGCGGTGGGCGTCATGGTCGGTCGCTTTGCCTGTGGCCTGTCGCTCGACCGGATGCAACCGCACCATGTTGCCGCGCTGACCCTGTCGATGCCGGCGATCGGCATGATGCTGATGGCATCGCCCTTCGACGCGACCATCGTGCTGGCGCTGTCGGTGGCGATGATGGGACTGGCGCAAGGGGCGGAGGGCGATGTGGCCGCCTATCTGGTGTCACGGCGCTTTGGCCTCAATGTCTTCAGCTTGGTGATGGGGCTGGTCGGCGCATCGATTGCGGGGGGTGCGGCGCTGGGGTCGCTGACGCTCAGCTATACGCTGGGGCTATGGGGCAGCTATGCGCCGTTTCTGGTTATCGGTGCCTGCGTCACCTTGGTCGGGGCGCTGCTGTTCCTGACGCTGGGCCATGGTTCCCGCAAGATGGAGGTCGCGCGCGCATGACGAATCGGCAGAAGATAGCGGTCGTGACTGGCGCGAGTGCGGGTATCGGCAGGGCGGCGGCGGGTGCGTTGCTGCAACAGGGGTGGCGGGTGATCGGCGTCGGACGCGACGCCGGGCGATGCGCCGCGGCGGAAGCCGCGTTGTCCACCCTGCCCGGCGCGGATTTCACCATGATCCGGGCGGACATGGCGCTAATGGGCGAGACGGCGCGGGCGGCGGCGGAGATTGCTGCGCTGGCCCCGGCGATCGACGTGCTGCTCAACAATGCAGGCGGGGTGATGGCGGAACGGGTTATCACCGAGGAGGGGCATGAGGCGACCTTTGCGTCCAATCACCTCGCGCCCTTTCTGCTGACGCGGACATTGCTGCCCCATCTGATAGCGGCCGCCGCGCAATCGGAACCCGGCAGCGTGCGCGTGGTGGCGGTATCGTCCACGGGCCATGAACATTGCGATGGCATTCGTTGGGACGATCTGACCTTTGCCGAGGGTTTCGTGGGGGGAGCCGCCTATTGCCATGCCAAGCTCGCCAACATCCTGTTCATCCGCGAACTGGCGCGGCGGCTGGCGGGGAGCGGGATCGTGGCGCATGCGATGCATCCGGGGGTTGTGGCGAGCAATTTCGCCAGCCACTGCGACGCGCCGATGCGTGCCTATATGGAGTCGATCGCCGAGCAGGCGCTGACGCCTGAGCAAGCCGCCGATACGTTGGTGTGGCTGGCGAGCGCGCCTGAACCGGGGCGGTCGAGCGGCGGCTATTTCCATAAGCGCGAGGCCGTGCCCTGTTCGGCGGCGGCGCAGGATGATGCGGCCGCCGCCCGACTGTGGCAGGTGAGCGAGGCGATGGTCGCAGGCTACTGAAAGCGGGCGATGACCTGCGGCAGATCGGCGGTGGTGCGGATGCCGGGTGGCGCTTGGCAGAGGGCAGCGACGGCATTGACCGCGCGATGGGCGGTGAGGCCGGGCGTGAAGGCGGCATAATCCTCCTGCGCGACCGGAAAGCTGATCGCGACATCAAGCGGCGTGTCGCCTTCCACCCGGATGCGCCAGCCCGACGGGCGCAGTTCCCAGTCGGTGCGATCGATCCGGTCGCTGCAATACCAGTTGGCGCGGAAGCGCAGCATGGGTTGGCCATGGCGCATACCGGATATGGTGATGCGTTGGGCAGCGACCGTGCCCGCATCGATGGTTCCGGCGGCGATGGTGATGGCCTGGGTGGCCACGCCCATTTCGCCGATCGCATCCCATTGGTCGATGGCGATTCCGGCAGCGTCGGCCAGTTGGGCGAGCGATCCGGCGAAATCGCCCTTCACATGGTCGATCTGGCGTGGATCGAAGGCGCGTGGGGCGCGGCCGAAGCCCATCACGCCGAACAAGAGGTCGGGCGAGGCGCGGCTGGACAGATCGGCATATTCGTCGATCGTCAGGCGATCGAGCCGCCGCGAGAGCGAGAGGAGCGGGATGGGCAGCGCTTCGGTGATGAAACCGGGGCTGGAGCCAGTGCTGTAGATCGACGTGCCGCCCGCTTGGCAGGCGGCGTCTATTCTCTCGCGTGTGGCAGCGTCCATGGACGGGGGGTGGTGGAAGTCGCCGCGGGTCGTCACGACATTCTTGCCGGATGCCAGCAGGCGGCATAATTCGTCGATGTCGGTTCCCTGGCGCATGTAGAGGACGCAGTCAGCCTCCATTGCGACCAGATCATCGACCGACCTGGTGGCGATGATGCCGCAAGGGTCCAGCCCGGCGATCACGCCTGCATCCTGGCCCCGCTTGGCATCGGAACTGACCCACAGGCCGACGAGGTCGAGCGCGGGATGCTCGATCACGGTGCGGAGCGCGCGGGTGCCGACATTGCCGGTCGCCCATTGGATCACCCGATATCGTCTGTCGTTCATCGACTCTCCTCCGGGCATCATGGCCCGATATAGTTGATCATCCCCTGTTGCGGGTCGGGCGTGTCGGGGCGAAAGCGCACCGATCCGAACGGCCGTTCCAGCCGCCGCCGCACGCGCAAAACGCCCGGACTGTTATGGAAGGAACTGGCGTGGGACTGGATATCCTTGTCCGCTTGCGTGAAGCGCTCGCGCATGTGCAGATAATCGCCCCAGGTCGGGCATTGATAGCGTTCGGTCCATCGGGTGGGATCGGCAATGTCGCGCGCGATCGACCAGTTGAACCCGCCATTGCGCAGCCGGGTGTGCTGGACCTGCAACATCGCCCCATAAAATTCGCGCGCACGGGCAGGATCGACATCATAATCGATTTCTATGATGATCGGGCCGGATCGGCGGGTGAGCGCCATGCCGACCTCCGGCTCGTTATTGAGCAGGAAGGGTTCGACATCGGCTTCATTGGTGTCGGGCAAAGGCAGGAGCATGCCGATGAGCGGCAAGGCGGCGAGCGCCAGGCCCGACAGATAGAGCGCACCTTCGACCGAAATCTGCCCCGCGACCCAGCCCCAAAAGGCCGCGCCGATCGCAATGCCACCGGTCAGCGCCGAGGAGAAGAGCGAGAGCGCGCGCGCCGTCACCCAGCGGGGCGCGGCGAGTTGCACGGCGACGTTGAACAGCGCGATGGTCAGGATATTCGCGCCGCCCGCGATGAAAAGGGCAAAGCATGTGAGCGGCACCGATCGACTAAAGCCCACCAGGAGCAACGCCGCGCCGCTGATGACGGCCAGCAGGGTGACGGTGCGATGGGTGCCAAACCTCTCGCGGCAGGGACCGACGAGCAGCGCGCCGCCGACCGCGCCCACACCGCTGGCACCAAGCAGCAGGCCGAACGTGCTGGCGTCGCCACCTAGCAATTGCTTGGCGATCAAGGGGGCGAGCGCGGCGGCCGATGCGCCCGCCAGCCCGAAGAAAAAGGCGCGGGCCAGGACGGTACGGATCGGCACAGCGTGAAGCGCATAGCGTGCGCCCGACACGATCGCGCGGTGGATCTGTTCGGGCGGCAGGCGCGAGGAGACATGGCGGCGCTGCCACAGGTAGAAGGCGATGAACAAGGGCAGATAGCCGATCGCGTTGACGGCGAAGGCGGCATGGGCACCGGCCGCCAGCACGATGATGCCACCGATCGCCGGGCCGAAGCTGCGCGCGACATTATAGCTGATCGTGCCGAGCGCGATGGCGGCAGGCAAGTGATGCGGACCGACCTGCTCGCTGATCGAGGATTGCCAGGCGGGCGAATAAAGCGCGACCCCTGCCCCGATCAGGAAGCAGAAGGTAAGCAGCATCCAGGGCGAACTATAGCCCGCCCAGGCCAGCACCGTCAGAATGCAGGCGCAAACCATCGAGAAGGCAAGGCCAGCCATGGCAATCCGCCGTCGGTCGAACATGTCGGCCAAGGCACCCGCTGGCAGCGCAACCAGCATCAGGGGCAGCATCAATGCGCTCTGGACCAGCGCGACCATGCCGGGCGACGGGGTGAGCCGCGTCATTTCCCAGGCCGCGCCGACGCCCAGGATCAACTGGCCGAAATTGGAGAGCAGGCTGGCGGTCCAGATGCGGCGGAAGACCGGTTCGCGCAGGGGCGCAAAGCTGCCGCCGTCCTTTGCCATTCCGCAACTCTCCCTACTTCCTGTCCTTTGGCCGACCACCCTGCGCGCGGCCCGGCCGCAGCGTCCATCCCGGCCCACGATCAATCGCCCATGCGATTGGGGATGCGCGCGCATCCATGCGATAGCGCCATCAACAATATTGCAGGAGACGCGCCTTGGCAGAGGCCTTTATCATCGACGCCGTCCGCACGCCGCGCAGCTTCGGCAAGCTGGGCAAGGGTGCCCTGTCCCATCTGCATCCCCAGCATGTCGCGGCCACGGTGCTGCGTGCGATCCGCGATCGCAATGGCATCGACACGGCCGATGTCGACGACGTGATCTGGGGCACCAGCGCGCAGATGGGATTGCAGGGCGGCGACATGGGGCGGATGGCGGCGCTGGACGCGGGCTATGATGTGCGCGCGTCGGGCGTGACGCTCGACCGCTTCTGCGGCAGTGGCCTGACCGCCACCAATTTGGCCGCCGCGCAGATCATGGCCGGGATGGAAGATCTGGTCGTGGCGGGCGGGACCGAGATGATGTCGCACGTCATGTCCTATGGCCAGTCATTGCGTGAAGCAGGGGTGCCGTCGGTCGGCGGCCTTGGCACCGGCAATCTGCGCCTGCAGGCCAAGCATCCCCAGTCGAACCAGGGCGTCGCCGCCGATGCCATTGCGGCGATGGAGGGCATTACGCGCGAGCAGCTCGATGCCTTTGGCGCGGAGAGCCAGCGGCGGGCGGGGATCGCGATCAAGGAAGGGCGATTTGCCCGATCGACCGTGCCGGTGGTGGATGATGATGGCGCGGTGATATTGGACCATGAGGAATATCCCCGGCCTGATACCACGGCCGAACAGCTGGCGCAGTTGAAGCCCGCCTTTGCGGCCTTTCTCGACATGCCCTCGCGCGCCGATGGCCCGACATTCCGCCAGTTGATCAACCAGACATATCCTGACCTGGCGATCACGCCACTGCACCATGCGGGCACATCGTCCGGCGTGGTCGATGGCGCGGCCGCCCTATTGCTGGCGTCGGCCGACTATGCGCAGCGCCATGGCCTGACGCCGCGCGCGCGGGTCGTTGCGACCGCCAATATGGGGGATTGCCCGACATTGATGTTGAACGGCCCGGTCCCGGCCGCGCGCAAGGTGCTGGCGAAAGCAGGGTTGCGGGTCGAGGATATCGACGTCTTCGAGGTCAACGAAGCCTTTGCGGTCGTGACCGAAAAGTTCATCCGCGATTTGGGGATCGACCGCGCGAAGCTCAATCCCAATGGCGGCGCGATTGCGCTTGGCCATCCGATCGGGGCGACCGGCGCGGTGCTGATCGGCACGGCATTGGACGAGTTGGAACGGACGGGCGGTCGCTATGGCCTGATCACCATGTGCGCGGCGGGCGGCATGGCTCCAGCGATCATCATCGAACGTGTCTGAGAGACAGGACATGGTGCCGACTTGTGCATTGCAGGATGAGCTTTCTTTCGTTTCGCCGCGGTGGCGCTATGGTGGCCAGGTGATGGCGAAACCGATCGATCAATTGCTGGCCGAAGACCCGACCGCGCTCAAGCGCAACGCATCGTTGAAGCTGACGGTGATCGCGCGGCAGTTGCGCGCGCATTTCGACCAGAGCGTGGTGCGGCTGGGCGTGACCCGGTCGCAATGGACGGTGATCGCCGTGGTCGCGCGGCATCCGGGTGCGACGCAACGAACGATCGCCAATATGCTGGAGATTGCCGAGGCGTCGGCCGGGCGATTGATCGACCGGCTCTGCGCCGACGGGCTGCTGGAACGGCGGGCCAAGGATGACGACCGGCGCGCGCATGCCGTGTTCCTGACCGAGGCAGGCCAGACGATCACGACTCAATTGGCGGGCATTGCCCGTGCCAATGAGGATGTCGCCTTTGCGCGCTTCGATGTGGACGACCTCAACCGGCTCAACATGCTGCTGGACATGATTTCCGAGAATATTGCCAAACCCTGATCACAGGCCAAGCGACAGACGCAAAAAGGCCCGCCTTCCGCATTGGAAGGCGGGCCTTTTTTGATGGGTCAGGCCGATCAGCGGGCGGTCAGCAGATCGCGCTTGGACAGGTTGGTGACGAGCTTGCCATCGGCGGCGGCGAGGCTGGCAGCGGGCACGACGACCATCTTGCCGTTGAGGATGATCTGCGCGGCGCCATCGGGCGCGACGCGGTAGACGGCAGCGAGACGGTCACCCGACGCGGTGTAGAGCATCTTGCCCTTATAGTCCGCCGCGCTGACGGCAGCGGAGGACGACAGTTGCACGGCTTCGGCAGCTGCGGCGGCCTGCGGCAGGGCGGAAGCGGCAAGGGTGAAGGCAAGAGCGATTTGGGCAAAAGCAGTCATGGCGAACCTCTGGGTTAGAAAAGAGAGTGATTCATTTAATACTAAGCTTAGTTAGTAATTCGCCAAAAACATGTCAACCTAGCTTAGTATTATTTTTTGCAAGTGCGAACGAACAAGGGCGCGCCATTGCCCGGCGCGCCCTTGTTCTTTGGTCATGATGCGAAGGAGAAGGCAGGTCAGCGCGGCGGGAAGCGGATCGCGCCGTCGATGCGGAAAGTTTGCGCGTTGATATAGCTGTTGCGGACCAATTCCATTGCGAGCGATGCGAACTCTTCCGGCAGCCCCAGGCGGCGGGGGAAGGGCACGGATTTTTCGAGATTTTCATACATGGGCGGGTTCATGTCCTTGAACCGCAGCATCGGGGGTGTCGCGAAAATGCCCGGCATGATCGCGTTAACGCGAATCCCCAAATCCATCAGGTCGCGCGCCATGGGGAGGACCATGCCGTTCATCCCGGCCTTCAGCGATCCATAGGCGATCTGCCCCACCTGCCCGTCTTCGGCTGCTGCGCTGGATGTCAGGATGATGCTGCCGCGTTCATCGTCGGCCAAAGGATCGAGCGAGGCCATGCCGAGTGCGGCGATGGAGGCCATGCGGTAGCTGGCGACCAAGATGCCCTGCGCGGACAGGGCGTAATCTTCGGTCGAGAGACGCTTGAACCCACCGCTTTCCTTGTCCTTCGACACGGTCTTGCCGCCCTTCGACACCATGGCGCAATGGACGAGCAGCCGCTCCTGGCCCTGAACGGCGCGGGCCTGGTCGAAGCCGGCGAGTGCGCTGTCTTCCGAGAGGATGTCGACCTTGCAGAAGGTCGCGCCGACGTCTGCGGCGATCGCTTCGCCCTGATCCTGGTTGATGTCGAAGATCGCGACCTTTGCGCCGGCGACACGCAGGGCCTTCACCGTGGCAAGGCCAAGGCCTGACGCGCCGCCGGTGACGATGGCGGAGAGCGAGGAGTCGATCAGCATGGGAGTCCTTCCGGTAACATTTGCGTCGCACCTTCGGCCCGTAGCCCGTGCCGCTCAATCCCCCTGTTTTGCGAGCCTTCGCATATCGTGACGGCGTTGGTGGCCGCCAGGGCATCGTGCGAGCGATAGCCCGCACCCAACAGCCTGTCGGCTCTTGCGGCAATGGCCGCAGCTTCTAGGCTTTGCGGCAAGATACAGCGCTGCATCGTGCGGTGCATGAGGGGATTGGGGTAAGTTTATGACCCAGGTGATGAAGGGTGTGCGCGTGTTGGAAGTCGCGCAATTCACCTATGTACCGGCGGCGGGCGCGATCCTGGCCGACTGGGGCGCGGATGTCATCAAGATCGAGCATCCGGTACGCGGCGACACGCAGCGCGGATTTCTCAACATGGGCGGGGTGACGCTGGATCCGCTGCGCCACACGTTGTTCGAACATCCCAATCGCGGCAAGCGCAGCGTGGGGATCGACCTGTCCACGCCCGAAGGCCAGGAGGTTTTATATGAGCTGGCCAAGACGGCGGATGTCTTCCTGACCAACTATCTGCCGCAGGTACGCCAGAAAAACCGGTTCGATGTCGAGCATATCCGCGCCGTGAACCCCGATATCATCTATGCCCGTGGCAGCGCGCTGGGCGACAAGGGACCGGAGCGGCTGGTCGGCGGGTTCGACGGCACCTGCTTCTGGTCGCGCAGCGGCGTCGCCTATGCGATGACGCCTGAAGCCCTGCCGGGTCCGTTGACGCAGGGTATCCCGGCCTTTGGCGATTCGATCGGCGGCATGTTCATTGCAGGCGGCATTTCGGGCGCGCTGCTGCATCGCGAGCGCACGGGCGAGGCGACCGAGGTGGACGTATCGCTGCTGAGTGCCGCCTGGTGGGCGTCGGGCGCGCTGATATCGCAGGTGATGGAGACCGGGATCGAAACGCGCAATCCGATGCCGACATCGGGCGGGTCGCTGCGCAATCCGTTCATGGGCAATTTCCGCACGTCCGATGGCGGCACGATCAATCTGTGCATGGTCAGTCCAACCGGCCTGATCCGCGATACGTTCGAGCATGTCGGTGCGCCGGAAGCCGCGGACGATCCGCGCTTTAAAGACGTCTTGTCGCTGATCGAGAATGCGGGTGCGGCGAGCGACATATTGGTCAAGGCCTTTGCCCAGAAGCCCTTTGCCTATTGGCGCGCGCACCTCAAGACCATGAAGGGGCAATGGGCGCCGGTGCAGAGTTTCAGCGACCTGCTGACCGACGAACAGGCGCTGGCCAACGACATGATCATCGAGGTCGAGGGTGCCGATGGCAGCGGCAAGCCGCTGCGGCTGGTGCGCGGACCGGTGCAGTTCGATGGCAAGCCGCTGGAAACCACCCGCGCGCCACAGGCGTCGGAGCATACCGAAACGGTGCTGATGGAAATGGGCATCGAGTGGGACAAGATCGAACAGTGGAAAGCCAGCGGCGCGATCGCGTGAGGCTTGGAACAAAGGCGACCAGTGCAATGAAACCGGGAACGAAATTGAAGAGCGCGGCATGCGACACCGAAGTCATGGTGATCCGTTGCGGCGAGGGAGCCATCGAATGCGGCGGCGCGGCGATGGGCGAGGCGAAGCCGGAAGCGGTCGGCACGCCGTCGGCCGATTTCGCCGCTGGCACGTTGATGGGCAAACGCTATGTCGATGCGGCAGGGACGTTCGAATTGCTGTGCGTCAAGCCGGGCAAAGGATCGCTTTCGGTCGACGGCGTGGCCTTGCAGGTCAAGGACGCCAAGCCCCTGCCCGCGTCGGACTGAATGACAGACCGATGAACATCGCCCTCTTCCTGGAAATGACGGCCGACGCCGCACCCGACCGGATCGCTTTGGTGTGCGATGGCGCGCGCTGGACCTATGCTGACCTGCTGGCGGGCGCGCGCGGCGCGGCTGCGCTGATCCGGCAGAGCGAGGTCGCGCATGTCGCACTGCTCGACGAAAGCAGCGAGGCGGCGGTCATGGCGTTGTTCGGCGCGGCGCTGGCAGGCGTGCCTTATGTGCCGCTCAACTATCGGCTGGCGGATGCGGATCTGGGGGCGCTGCTGGCGCGGATCAGCCCGGCGTTGATCGTCGGGGATGGCGCGCGGGTGCGGCGGCTATGCCCGGATGCCGCCAATATCATTGTGTCGCGCGCGGATTTCGTCGCGCAGGCCCAAACACTGGCGGGCGATGCGCCGGTGGAAGCGGACGCGGGCGACGATGTCGCGATCCAGCTGTTCACCAGTGGCACGACCGCCGCGCCCAAGGCCGCGATTTTGCGTCATGCCAATCTGGTCTCCTATATCCTTGGCACGGTGGAGTTCGCCGCTGCGCCGGAAGAGGATGCCGCGCTGGTCAGCGTGCCGCCCTATCATATTGCGGGGATCGCGGCGTTGCTGAGTTCCATTTACGCGATGCGGCGAATCCTGATGCTGCCCGCCTTTGCACCCGACGCCTGGCTGAACCTCGCGGCGGTGGAGCGAGCGAGCAATGCGTTTGTCGTGCCGACCATGTTGGCGCGGATCATCGAGGCGATGGGCCAGATGGTCGCCAAGGGTGCGTCGCAGCCGGACCTGTCCGCGCTGCGGGCGATCGCCTATGGCGGTGGCAAGATGCCGACCGAGCTGATCCACCAGGCGCTCGACCTGTTTCCGACGACCGGCTTCACCAACGCCTATGGCCTGACCGAGACGAGTTCGACCGTCGCGCTGTTGGGACCGGATGAGCATCGCGCGGCCCATGGGTCGGACGATCCGGTGGTGCGGGCGCGGCTGGGATCGGTGGGGCGGCCGTTGCCGACCGTGGAGATCGAGATACGCGACGAGGATGGCCAAGTGCTGCCGCCGGGCGTGCCGGGCGAAATCTATGTGCGCGGCGAGCAGGTGTCGGGCGAATATCGCGAACGCAGCGCGCTTGACGCCGATGGTTGGTTTCCGACTCGTGACGCGGGCTATATCGATGCGGACGGCTATCTGTTCCTGTCGGGGCGCGCGGACGATGTGATCGTGCGGGGCGGCGAGAATATCTCGCCCGGCGAGATCGAGGATGTGGTGATGACCCATCCCGCCGTGGCCGAGGCGGCGGCGGTCGCCATTCCTTCGCACGAGTGGGGCGAAGCGGTGGGCCTGATCGTGGTGCCGCGCGCAGGGCATAGCGCGCCGGACGAGGACGAGCTGAAGCAGATGGTACGAGCGCGGCTGCGGTCATCGCGGGTACCAGAGCGGGTGCTGTTCACCGATGCCCTACCCTATAATGAGATGGGCAAGCTGCTGCGGCGGGAAATCAAGACGCTGTTTTCCCGCTGAAGCGCAACAAGCGGACAGCGAATCGGACAATGGTTACGGCTTTTTGCGCCGGGGTTGCTGTGCATTTTTCTTCGGAACCGAACGGTGACCGGCAGCTCCATTGCTCTGGAAACCTGTACGGAACGTCTATTTTTATAGTAATAATTCAGATGGTTGTGAGGATTTCTGGCTGCTTCCACCTGCCCAATTGGGCAAAATAAACGAGAGTATCTCATTTTTAATTGACAGGCCTGCCCCGGTAGTGAACAACTGTGTTCATAAACCGAAGGAGAGGACCATGGCTCAAATAGAGTCCAACAAGGCAAAGATCGCCAAGCGCGTCATCGAAGTGCTGGAATTCTTCGATGAAGATCATCCGCAGGCTACGGTGATGGACATCGTCCGTCGTTTCGACCGGCCTCAGTCCAGCACGTCGGAATTGCTGTCGAGCCTGGTTGACCTTGGCCTTTTGCACAAAGATCCCTGCTCGCGTTCCTATTCGCCCACGCCCCGCGCCGCGATGCTGGGGGCCGCCGTGCAGCCCAAGCTGGTGCGCGATGGCGTGCTGACCGGGCTGATCGATCGCCTGTCGGCGCAGACGGGCCTGGGCGTTGCGGTGTTCGGCATGGTGGGCCTGAAGGTCCAGGTGTTCAACTGGCGGGCCGGCACGCGCACCTTCCGCACCGCCGGAGCCGCCGGTTTCTGCGGCGGCCAGCAGGATCATCTGTCCGACAGCGCGGCGGGATGGCTGATGCTCTCGACCGTTCCGCAGCCGCGGCGCGACGGCATGATCCGCCGCCTGAATGCGGAAGCCACGCCCGATCGCAAGTTCATACCCGCCGACATGAGCGCACAGGTGCTGTCATGCCGGGAGCAGGGCTTTGCCAGTGGCAAGGTCGGCTTCGGGTCGATCGCGGATGTAACGGCCGTGCTGCTGCCCAACATGCCCGAAAGCCAGCCGCTGGCCATTGGTTTCGTCTACGAGCCATCGGACCAGATCGATGCCGACAGCCTGTTGCGGACACTGAATGAAGCGGTGCGTCGCTGCGTGGAGGAACCGGCGCCCGCGCCCGTTTCCCCGCTGTTCGATGGCAGCCGCCAGCCGATGGAGATGAAGCATGGCTGATGTGAAGGACAAGACCGACAGCGAAATGGCGCAGGCCGCCAAGAAATATTGGTCGGCCGAAGGCTATACCGAAGGCGGCGTGATCCGCGAGGTGGATTATGCCACACAATCGGGCGGGTTGGACCCATCGCTGGCTGGCATCAAGATCGTCGACACCGACACGCATATCACCGAAGCACCCGACCTGTTCACCTCGCGCGCGCCGGCCAAATATAAGGGCAAGGTGCCCTATGTGAAGCAGGACGCCGACGGCGTCGAACGCTGGTATGTCGGTGACCGCAATTTCGGATCGATGGGTGGCAACGTCATTCGCGCCGACAATAACAAGCTGTTGGGGCGGCTTGCTTTCCCCAAGCTGGAGCAGGCGCATCCGGGCGGCCACCTGATCAAGGAACGGTTGCAGGCGATGGACGATATGGGCGTCTATGCCCAGATCGGCTTCCAGAATTCGGGCGTGACCCAAGCCGGGTCGTTGATGTCGCTGGGTGACCCCGACCTCGCGCTCGCCATCGTGCAAATGTATAATGATGCATCGGCCGAATATCAGCAGGTGTCGGGCAACCGCATCTTCAACATGGGCCACCTGCCCTTCTGGGACCAGAAGGCGTTGGAGACCGAGGCGCGGCGTTGCTACGACATGGGGATCAAGGGCTTTGTCCTGCCCGATACGCCCGAACGTGTCGGCGTGCCGAGCTTCATGCACGATTATTGGACCCCGTTCCTGGAGATGTGCGAAGCGACCGGCATGCCGCTCAATTTCCACCTCAACAGTGCGGTCGACCCCAATACGCTGACCTGGGACGGGTTCGGCTTCGAGCAGACGCTGTCGGTGGTGGCGACGATGTTCTCGATCGGCAATGCCGCGACGCTGGGCAATTGGATGGTGTCGGGCCGGCTCGATCGCCATCCCAAGCTCAAGATCGGCCTTATCGAAAGCGGCATGGGCTGGCTGCCCTTCGCGATCGAGGCGCTGGAGCATCAGTTCAACGAGATGCTGCCGAGCAAGGCCAATATGCTGCATAAGCGGCCGTGGGAATATTTCCGCGACCATTTCTGGGTCACCTTCTGGTTCGAGAAGGTCGGTCCCAAGCTGCTGCTGGAAACCATCGGCGTGGACAAGGTGATGTTCGAAACCGATTTCCCGCATCCCACCTCGCTCTATCCCGGCGTGCAGGCGCATGTCATCGACGTGCTGGGCGGCTATGATTTCGAGGTCAAGAAGAAGGTCCTGCAGACCAACGCGACAGGCCTCTACAACCTGCCCTTCTGATAGCGAAGGGACGATATGGGGCGCGCCTTCCCTCTCCGGCGCGCCCCTTTTTTTCGTCTATCGCGGGTGGAAGGCGTGACCATCGAAATGGTCGAGCGGGGTCGGCGACGCACCGCTGAAATCGATGACCTGGCCGACGCGGCGGGCGTGAACGGCATTGTCCGGCTGGAAGGTGAAGCAGTTGGGCGGCACCTTCGTCGCGGTGGATTGCCGCTCCATAGGAATCAGGCGGCCATTGGCGAGGATCGTGCCCCATTGCAGCAGGCGGGCGGCTTCGCGCTGCGGGTCTTCGAGGCTGTCGATCCAGGGGCGCAATTTCAGGAGCGATTGGCCGGCGATGGCGGCCGGGGCTTCCAGGATATGCTGGCGATGCGTTAGCCTGAGCAGTAGCGCGCCGTCGCGCCGGATTTCCGCGACCGCCAGGCCATCGACGGGGTCGCAAGCGACGATGTCGTAGAGGATCGGTTCATCGTCCGCCGCATGGGCGGCGGCCAGTACGGCCAGATCGTGCAAATGGGTGCAATTGGCCTTTTTTTCTCCCCGCGCCGCGACATCCACCAGTGCGACACCGGTGAAGGTCGCGGCCAGCACAGCAGGCGCGCCGGGACAAGTGGTCCAGGGTACGCGCTCCATGAGGGAGTCGACGCCAGTGACGTGCGTGCCGTCATGGCGCAGGGTGACGGCCATGCAATGATAGTCATCCTCGACTGCGGCGATGACCGCCCCCTCAGAAGGCGTGACGCGGAAACGCCGCCGGAAGCCCGGCAGCGCGTCGAGCGTAGCACTGTCCATGACAGGCTAGTCCTTGGCCAGCAGCAGCGCCGCCGCCATGGGGCCGCCGCCTGACGTGGCGATGGCGACGCGGGGATCGCCGCCGATCTGGCGTGCGCCGCCCTCCCCACGCAATTGGACGACCGATTCATAGGCGAAGCCGAAGCCGTGGAGCCGGCCCCAGCCAAGCTGGCCGCCACCGGTATTCATCGGCAGCGCGCCATCACGGGCGATGCGGGTGCCGCCTTCGAGGAATTGACCGCCTTCGCCGATGGGACAAAAGCCCAGCCCTTCGAGCCAGGTGATGGGCTGGAAAGCGAAGCCGTCATAGAGCTGGACGGTATCGACATCGTCCACCGTGTAGTCCGTGTTCTTCCACAGGTCGCGCCCGGTGGCATAGGCGCCCGCCCATTCGGCCTGGTCCCAGCTATAGCGTTCGACCGAACCCGCGCTCGCGGCGATGCGGATGGGTGTCGCCTTCACGTCGCCAAGCGCGTCGCCCGCCGAGACGATCACCACGGTCGAGGCATCGGTGAAGCGGTCGCAATCATAGAGGCAGAAGGGCGAACTGATCATCCGGGCGGACATATAATCGTCCATCGTTAGCGGCTTTTTGACCAGCGCGCGCGGGTTGAGCGTGGCATTGGCATGATCGTTCAAAGCAACCTGCGCCAATTGCTCGCGGGTGAGGCCATAGCGTTTCATATGGCGCATCGCGAACTGCGCGGTCCAGTTGGCGGCGGAGAAGGCACCGAAGGGCGAGACCCATTGGGAATTGCCCGACACATCCTTGCGCCGTTCCATCGGCGGGAACTCCTCCGGGCGGGCAAGCGCGGCGGCTTCATAAACGGTGCGGAAGCAGAGGACGTGGCGGGCGAGGCCTGCCTTCACCGCATTGGCGGCTTCGATGATGGCCCCCAATTGCGCGGTCGATTCCGCCGCACCGATATGCCAACGGGTTTTCAGCCCCAGCACTTCGATCAGGTCGTCCGAACTGACGGGCGAGAAGCCGAGGAAACTCGGCATCTTGCCGGGATAGGTGGCGACGCCATCGATCTGATCGAGCGTCAGCCCGGCGTCGGCGATGGCTTCGCGCACGGCATCGACCGTGAGCAGCAGCGGCGAGCGGGTCAGGCGCACCCCGACCTCCGACATGCCGATGCCGCTGATATAGGCTTCGCGTTGCGCCATGGTCAGGCGACCTTTTCGAACAGGGGGAACCAGATGCCGTCCTGTTCCTCGAACACGACCTGCACGCGATCATCGATATCGACCGCATCGACCGGGCTGCCGACGATATTGGTGGTGAGGTACACGCCGGGCGCATCGTCCAGCTTCACCCGCGCGATGACGAAGGGCACCTCCATATCCTTGGCCCAGGCCTGGTGATTGATAGTGTAGGTGTCGATGATGCCCGTGCCCGCCACCGCATGGGGCGCGACATTTTCCGACTGGCAATGGCGGCACAGCTCGCGTGGCGGATGGGTATAGTTGCCACAGTCACCGCATCGGGTGATGTGCAGCTTCCCCTCCGCCCCGCCAGTCCAGAAGGCGCGGTTGTCCCGGTCGAGACGCGGGCGCGAACGCTGCCAGGCCATGGATCAGACGTCCCAGACCAGGTGCATGCTTTCGATGCCGATGACATGGCCGCCATGGAAGACCGGCGGATGATCGGGATCGAGCCGGAATTCGGGCATGCGTGCCAACATTTCCTCATAGAGAACCTGCAGCTCGACACGCGCGAGATGCGAGCCGAGGCAGCGATGCGGGCCGACGCCAAAGGCGATGTGGACGTTGTTTTCGCGATCGAGATCATAGACGTCGGGCTGCGGAAATTCCTTTGCGTCTAGATCGGCGGCAGGCAGGAACAATTTGACCATGTCGCCGGGCATCATCTTGGCCCCGGACAGTTCGACGGGGCGCTTCACGACCCGCATCGGCACGGTGAAGGTGTAGCGGCGCAGCATTTCTTCAGCCGCTTCGGCGATCAGCTTGGGTTCGGCGCGCAGCTTGCGCTGAAGATCGGTGTCCACGGCCAGACCGCGCATGGCGAGGCCCATGCCGTTCATCACCGTGTCGAGCCCGGCAATGAAGAGCAGCACGCCGTAATTTTCCATGTCGGCGAGCGTCGTCGGCTGGCCATCAATTTCCAGCTTCCAGAGCATGGAGATGATGTCGTCGCGCGGATTGTCGCGCCGGTCCAGCAACGTGTCGCGCATGGCCGCCGCGATCGTTTGAAGGCGACGCATCGAGCCTTCGCGATCGCCGTCGATCGCTTCCATATGCTCCTTCACGATGGCGCGATATTCGGGCAGCCGATCGAGCGGCAGGCCGAGCATCTTGAGGAACACCTGTACCGGCAAAGGTTCAGCCACCGCGCTCATGAATTCGCAGCGGCCATCAGGCTTGATCGCCTCGATCAGGTCGCCGGCCAGCTCGCGGATGCTGTCGCGCAGCGCCGAGATGGTCTTGGGCGAAAAGACTTTTTGCAGCGGCTGGCGATATTTGGTGTGTTCGGGCGGATCGAGCGTGATCGGGATCGGCTGGGGAATATGCGGCGCGCCAGGCGGCAGCGAGGCGAGCATCGCCTTCATCTTGTCCTGCGGCACAAATTCGCTGGAGAAGGCTTCGGTATCGCGTGACGCCTCATAATTGGCGGCATGCGTCAATATCATCCAGCCGCCGCCATTGCGCGGGGTCCAGAATACCGGCGGCGCGTTGCGCAGCAGGTCCATGATGCGGACATGCGGATCGTCGAGCAGGCCGGGATCGGCATGGATGTCGAAATCATAGACTAGTGCGTCGGGCACATGGGCGGGTTTCGGTGCGGCGGGGCTGAGGGCGTGATCCATGCAAGTCTCCGGCAAATCTGTTTATCATTTATCCCGGTTTCGCGCGCATGGAGCATAAAGGCAAATGCGTCGCGCAGCCCCGGTCCATATACCGCTCCGACGATTGCTGGCTGGGACGCCTCCCTTGCGTATCGTGGCGGCGATTGAGCGGTTGGACATGTTGATCGGTCTCCCAATCTCCTTTCTAAGGAAGACAAGTATCGCTGGAGTGGCTGCATGAAGATCCGCATCGAAAAGGCCGGTTGCGTGGGCAATGCCCGCTGTGCCGCCGTGTCCGTAACCCTCTATCCGCTGGACGATGACGGCTATATCCAAACCGAGGGCTTCACTGTTCCCGAAGGCATGGAGAAGGCCGCCAGAAATGGCGCGAGGGCCTGCCCCGAACGCATTATCGTCGTTGAAGAAGAGGATGGCCGCATCAGCTGGCCCCCGGCGGCCAAGGCCTGACATTCCCATATAATCGGAGAGTATGATGAGCGACCTGTTGGGTTACAAAGGCAAGCGCGTGATCGTGACCGGCTGCTTTTCGGGCATGGGGGAAGCGACCGCGAAACTGTTGCTGAGCCTCGGCGCGGAGGTGCATGGGCTGGACTATAAGGACAGCGCGCTGCCGCTGGCGTCTTTCCACAATGTCGACCTGCGCGATCCGGCCTCGATCGACGCGGCGGTGGCAGGCATTGGCGGCAAGGTGGACGCGCTGTTCAACTGTGCGGGACTGCCGCAATCCTTTCCAGCGATGGACGTGATGAAGGTGAACTTCATCGGCCTGCGTCATTTGACCGAGCAGGTCTTGCCGCTGATGGGACCGGGTGGCGCGATCGTCAGCATCGCGTCCACCGGCGGGATGGGGTGGAGCCGCCGGATTCCGACCAATATGGAATTCGTCACCACCAAGGGGTTCGACGCGGCGATCGCCTGGTGCGAGTCCAATATGGACACGGTCAAGGAGGGCTACAGCTTCTCCAAGGAGAATGTGATCGTGTGGACCCAGTATATGGGCGCGCATTTGATCAAACAGGGTATCCGCATCAACTGCACCCTGCCCTCCCCCACCCAGACGCCGATGATGGCGGCGTTCGAGGCGACGTCGGGCAAGGATGTGGTCGCCGCCGCCGCCGAGCCGATGGGGCGCTATTCGACGCCGGAAGAGCAAGCGGCGGGGCTGGTGCTGATCAACAGCGATCTGGCGAGCATCGTCAATGGCGTCGTTTTCCCGGTCGATGGCGGTTTCATGGGCGGGGTCGCCACCGGACAAGTGGACCTGAGCGTCATGATGCGCCGGTCCGCGCCTGCGCAGGGTTAGGGGGCAGACACGCCCACCATGTTCCCCTCCCCTTACAGGGGAGGATTGAGAGTAGAGGCATAGTCCCATGAATTTCGACCTGACCGATGACCAGGAAATGATGCGCGACATGTTCGTGCGCTTTCTGGACGAACATAGCAGCATCGCGCGGGTGCGCTCGGCGGCACCTTCGGGTTTCGATCCCGCGCTGTGGACGGGTTTGGCGGAATTGGGCGCCTTGTCGATCCGCGTGCCGGAAGAAGCAGGCGGCCTGGGGCTCGGCCTGTTCGATGCCGTGATTTTGATGGAGGAAGCGGGCCGGACCTTGGTGTCGGGGCCGCTGGCCGAAACACTGGTGGTGGCGCGGATGCTGGCTTTGCTGGGCGGCGACGCGGCGACCGACCTGCTCGGCCGGGTCATGGCGGGCGAAGCGGTCGCGAGCATCGCCTTCCATGATATCGCTACGCAACCGGTGCAGTGGATCGGCGGAGGTCAGGTGGTGCAGGCTGTCGTGGCGCGGCGGGGTGACGACATCCTTCTGATCGACGTGCCGGACGGCGCGCGCGTGGCGGAGGAGAATTTGGCCGATACGCCGATGGCACAAATCGACCTTGGCGCCTTGCCGCAGGTCGTGCTGGCGTCCGGCGCGGACGCCGTTGCGACCTTCGCCAGCGGTATCGAGGAATGGAAACTGCTGATCGCGGCTGGCCTAGCCGGGATCGGGCGCGAGGCGTTGAAGCTGGCGGCGGCCTATGCGTGCGAGCGCAAGCAGTTCGATCAGTATATCGGCCAATTTCAGGGGATTTCCCACCCCCTCGCCGATTTGCTGTGCGATGTCGACGGCGGCAAGTTCCTGGTGTGGAAGGCGATCCGCGACATTGCCGATGGCGCGCCGGAGGCGGGAGCGGCGATCAGCATTGCCGCCTGGTGGAACAGCGATGCGGCGGGCCGGGCGGTGGCACAGGCGCTGCACACATTTGGCGGTTATGGCCTGACCACCGAATATGATATTTTCCTGTTCAACCTGCGCGCCAAGGCCTGGCCTTTGTTGCTGGGCGATCCGCAGCGGTTGATCGGCGAGGCCGGGCGACGACTCTATGCAGGCGAGCAGGCGGCCTTGCCTGATGCGGGCGACATGTCGGTCAATTTCGATCTGGGCGAAGACGCGCGCGCCATCACCCAGGAGATAGAGGATTTCTTTGCCGCCCATGTGACGCCGGAAATGCGCGAGGCGTTTCATTATAGCTGGGAGGGCTATAACCCCGTCCTCAACCGCAAATTGGCGGCGCAGAATCTGCTCTATGTGGGCTTGCCGCAGGATGTCGGCGGGCGCGGGCTTTCCGCCTATGAAAAGACCGCCGCGATGGATGCGTTCGAAGCGGAGGGTTATAATAATCCGGCTGCGAATGTTACGCAGATGGTCGCGCTGATCGTCCATCGCTTTGGCAGCGAGGAATTGAAGGCGGCGATCCTGCCCGAAATCATGCGCGGCGAAGTCATCTGCTCGCTGGGCTATTCCGAGCCGGGCGCTGGGTCCGACGTGTTCGCCGCGCAGTGCCGCGCGACGCAGGAAGCCGATGGTAGCTGGCGGATCGATGGGACCAAGATGTTCACCAGCGGGGCGAACCTGTCGACCTATGTGCTGATGCTGTGCCGGACCAACCCGGACGTGGCCAAGCATAAGGGGCTGACCATGTTCATCGTGCCGCTGAAGGCCGAGGGCGTGACGATCCAGCCGGTCCATACTTTTCAGGACGAGCGGACCAACATCACCTTCTATGACGGAGTGAAGATACCCGATAGCTGGCGGCTGGGCGCGGTCGACGGCGGGGTGCGGACGATGAGCGCAAGCCTGGAACTGGAGCATGGTGGCGGTTTCGCCAAATATCAGCGCGCGATGCTGCATGCGGCCGAAACGCTGTGCCGGGAGATACAGCACGATGGCCAGCCGTTGATCGCCGACGCCGGGGCGCAGGCGCGGCTGGCGCGCACCGCGGCCAATCTGTGGGCGTCCGAACTGATCGCATTCCGCGCCAATTGGGCAAGCATGGAGAAGAAGCCGAACCTGGCCTATGGACCGATGGCCAAGATGTTCAGTTCCGAGAAGTTCCAGAGCGATGCACGCGACTTGCTGGACCTGACTGCGCCCTTGTCCCTGTCCAAGCGCAAGGGGGCGGCGGCGGAGATCAACATGTTCTACCGCCACGCGCAGGGCGCGACCATTTATGGTGGGACAAGCGAGGTCCATCGTTCCATGATCGCCGAGCGCGCGCTGGGCCTGCCGCGTACCCGCGCGTGAAGGATGACGATATGAGCGACGCCCCGCATCTGCTGACGCAGGACCAGGACGGCATCCTGATTGTAACTTTGAACCGGCCGGATAAGCTCAACGCCCTGTCGGCGCAGACGATGGCGCTGTTCGAGCAAGCGCTGTTGCGCTTTCGCGATACGCCGGAATTGCGGGTGATGCTGATTCGCGCGACCGGGCGCTATTTCTGTTCTGGCGCGGATTTGAAAAGCGGCGGCAACCCGGACTATCCGCGCACGCCGTCGGGCATCCGCGAAAATCATCGGCTCAACCTCAACGGGATGCAGCGCATCTATGACGAGATGGAGCATATCGAAAAGCCGATCGTCAGCGCCATTCATGCGACCTGCGTCGGTGGCGGGCTGGAAATGGCGCTGTCGTGCGATTTCCGGCTGGCGGCGAAATCCGCTGCTTTTTCCTTTCCCGAAGGCTTGTTCGGGGTATTGCCCGCT